>DATIDF010000399.1:0-9848 GCA_035456445.1 Anaeromyxobacter sp. | reverse complement strand
TGAAGCTCCTCCTGGAGGACGTCTTCCGAAGCCGCCCGGCGACGCTCTTCGTCGCGTTCGCGTGCTACGGCGTGGCTCTCATACTCGTGCCCCGTCTGCGCGGCCGCCGCGCGGCCGCCGCAGCGGCGAGGGTCTGATCATGACGGCGTCACCCGCTTGCATGGAGCCTGCTTCGGCACACGCTGCCTGCCTACGTCCCTCGACTCCGGTCCCGCTTCGCGGGACCTACGCTCGGGATTGTATCGACCGGAGACATAGTGGACGACTGATCGGGGACATGGTGGACGCCTCCTCCAGCTCGGAGGAGGCGCTCGATGCCCTGGTCGTCGAGGTCCGTTGTGTCCTTACGCGAAGAGTTCGTGACCCTGGCGGCACAGCCCGGCGCCAACGTCCGCGTACTGTGTCGGCGCTACGACGTGAGCCCGACGACGGCGTACAAGTGGCTCGCTCGTTTTCGCGATGAGGGGCGGCAGGGGCTCGCGGATCGCAGTCGGCGTCCCGTCCACCAGCCGCGCCGCACCGCAGCTGCTGTCGAGGACGCGGTCCTCGCGGTGCGCGACGCGCATCCGGCATGGGGCAACCGCAAGATCCGGGCTCGGCTACTCGCTCTCGGTCACCGCGACGTTCCGAGCTCCAGCACCGTCCAGAGCATTCTTCGGCGGCACGGCCGCACCGCCGACTCTGCGGACGTGCACCACCAGCCCTACGTGCGGTTCGAGCGCGACGCGCCCAACTCGCTCTGGCAGATGGACTTCAAGGGCCACTTCCCGACGAGCTCCGGTCGGTGCCATCCGCTGACCGTTTTGGACGACCACTCACGATTCTCGGTCGTTCTGCACGCCTGCCCCAACGAGCGCGGAAATACGGTCCAGACGCATCTGACGACGGCTTTCCGTCGGTACGGCATGCCCGAGCAGATCCTCTCGGACAACGGTCCGCCGTGGGGCGTCGACGGGGGCCACAGTTACACGCCGCTCGTCGTCTGGCTCATCCGCCTCGGCATCACGCCTTTGCACGGTCGCCCGTACCATCCGCAGACGCAGGGCAAGGAAGAACGCTTCCACCGCACGCTGCACGTCGAGGTGCTCCGCAACCGAATCTTCCGCGACCTCGAGCACGTTCAGCGCCATTTCGAGGCTTGGCGCGACGTCTACAACCTGGAGCGACCTCACGAGGCGCTCAACCTCGCGCCGCCGGCGACGCGCTACGCTCCGAGTCGCCACGCGTTCCCGGAGCAGCTGCCGTCGATCGAATACGACGCGACCGATACGATCCGAGTCGCGCGACCCTCGATGGGGCGGATCAAGTTCGCCGGTCGGGAATGGAAGGTCGGAAAGTCATTCGTCGGCCTTCCGCTCGCCGTTCGCCCGACCCTCGTCGACGGCGTCCACGCCGTCTTCTTCTGTCACCTGAAACTGCGCGAACTCGATCTACGAGCGGCCGCCGACGAGGCAGCCTGACCCGTCCACCATGTGTCCGATCACCTGTCCACCATGTGCCCGGTCTTTACAGTCCTGAGCGTAGCGCCGCCGAAGGCGGCGCGAAGTCGAAGGGCGACCCCGACCCGCGCGCGACCCGAACCGGATCTCTGTCCCGTTCGTCCCGAGCGTAGCGCCGCCATAGGCGGCGCGAAGTCGAGGGACGACCTCGAGCTCGACCTGCGCGACCGAGCGCTGATCCCTCTCCGCTCGCGCTGAGCTTGTCGAAGCGCGAGAGAGGACGGCTCCTCGCCGCCCACCCTTCGACAGGCTCAGGGTGAGCGGCTGGAAATCCTCGCCGCCCACCCTTGCGGCTGGAAAGCCCGAGCGCCGCCAGTTCACGGAGGCCCGCGACGATCGGTCTTCCGCGACCGACGATCCGTCCCCACGCGACGATCCGTCGCGCGCGCTCGGGTGCACCTTCGCTGGAGCCTCTGCATACGGCGCCGTGCTGCGCCGTCGGTACGAGAGCGTCGGCCTTGGGCCGCTCCGGGTCGCGTTGAATCTCACCACGGTCGTGGAGTAACTCGTCAGGGCCGCGCGGACCGCACGTAACTGTGCGTGATTGCGGGGGACGCCTCCTCCACCCCTGCGCGGGGTCGTCGAGTTTCTCGACGCTCTCCGCCGCACCCCGAAGGCTCCCCGCGGGCGCGCGCCAGCGCGCAGCACCAGTAACCCTCCGTAAACAATCCCGATCCTCGCCGCGCGTGCGCTCGCCTACACGATGGCCCGCGGCGTGCTCTAGCGACTCATCGAGAAGGCCACCACCCCGCAGGACCAAAGGAGCTCGCCATGATGTTCGCCTTCGTGATCGCGCTGTTCGGAGTCGCGGTGCTCGGGACCATGAACCTCGTCGCCGCCAGGTAGCGGAGCCCACTCGCCGGAGACGACCATGAGTATCGGACGCAGAGGGTTCATCAAGATCGCCGCAGTGACGGCTGGGGCCGCGGGCGCCGCATCGGTGTCGGCGGCCTCGCCGCACGCAGAGGGGACGGACGGGCCGAGCGTGCTCGTCGACACGACCCTCTGCGTCGGCTGCCGCGCATGCGAGGCCGCGTGCGCCGAGAAGAACGAGCTCCCGTTGCCGCCCGAGAGCGACGACGTGATGCAGGAGCGCCGCGACACCGCCCCGCAGGTCTTCACGGTCGTGAATCGCGCCGAGAAGGAGGACGGGACGGTCCGCTTCGCGAAGAAGCAGTGCATGCACTGCCTCGCCCCCGGGTGCGCCTCCGCGTGCCCGGTCCGCGCGATGAACAAGACGCCGGAAGGCCCGGTCGTCTATGACCCGGCGAAGTGCATGGGCTGCCGGTACTGCATGATCGCCTGCCCGTTCGACGTGCCGAAGTACGAGTACGACAGCTGGAAGCCGCGCGTCCGGAAGTGCGGGTTCTGCGCGGACCGCCAGGCGAAGGGGCTCAAGCCCGCGTGCACCGAGGTGTGCCCGTCCGGCGCGCTCACCTTCGGCACCCGCTCCAAGATGCTCGAGCTCGCGAAGACCCGCATCTACACGAACCCCGGCAAGTACGTGCAGCACGTGTACGGCGAGCACGAGGCCGGTGGGACGAGCTGGCTGTACATCACCGACATCGACCTCGAGAAGCTCGCGCTGCGCACGGACGTCCCGGAGAAGGACATCCCGAGCCTCGTCTCCGGCGCGCTCAGCGCTCCACCGTTCGTGATGACCCTGTGGCCCCCGCTCTTGATGGGGCTGTACGCGTTCTCGCGGCGCCGCGACTCGGCCAAGGGCGAGGGCACGGAGCACGGGAAGGAGGACCACCATGGCTAACGTCCAGGCCCGCGCCGTCGCGGCGCCCCAGTCGTTCGTCCGCGAGAAGATCCTGCTCGGCATGGGGCTGCGCGAGTACGTGCGCTCCTGCTGCACGAAGGGGAACGCCATCGCCGCGGCGATCCTCATCGTGGGCGTGCCGATCCTCATCTACCGGTTCATCGCCGGGCTCGGCGCCACGACCGCCCTGTCCCAGACGGCCCCGTGGGGCATCTGGATCGGGTTCGACATGATGACCGGCATCGCGCTCGCCGCGGGCGGGTTCACCATCGGCTCGGCCGTCCAGATCTTCGGCCTCGAGGATTACCACCCCATCGAGCGCCCGGCGATCCTCACCGCGTTCCTCGGCTACGTGATGGCGGTCGTCGGGCTCCTCGCCGACCTCGGCCGGCCGTGGAACATCGTCATGGCGCTCTTCAACTACGGCACCGCCTCGGCGCTGTTCGAGGTCGCCTGGTGCGTCATGTGCTACACGACCGTGCTCCTCCTCGAGTTCACGGTCCCGGCCTTCGAGTGGCTCGGCTGGAAGAAGCTCCACGCGGTGATGCGCAAGGCGCTCATCGGGCTCACGGTGCTCTCCGTGATGTTCTCGACGATGCACCAGAGCGCGCTCGGCTCGCTGTTCCTGCTCGCGCCGACGAAGCTCCACCCGCTCTGGTACACGCCCTTCATCTTCGTGTTCTTCTTCATCTCCGCGATCATCGCCGGCATCTCGATGGTCATCGTCGAGTCGATGCTCTCGCACCGGGTGTTCCACTCGCAGGTCGCCGGCCAGCACGTCGACGTCGACAAGCTGACGCTCGGGCTCGGGAAGGCGGGGGCGCTCGTGATGTTCGCCTACTTCTTCCTCAAGCTGCAGGGTGTCATCGACGGGCACGCCTGGGGCTACCTCGCCACCGGCTACGGCGCGTGGTTCCTGGTCGAGACGGTCGGCTTCGTCCTCGTCCCGGCGTTCCTCTACGCGTACGGCTCCAGGAACGCGAACGTGAAGCTCGTCCGGGCCGCCGGCGTGATGGGCGTGCTCGGGATCATCCTGAACCGCCTGAACGTCTCGGTCATCGCGTTCAACTGGAACCAGCCGGTCCGGTACGTGCCGAGCGCGAGCGAGGTGATCGTCTCCATCACGCTCGTCACCATCGGCGTCCTGCTGTTCCGGTGGATCGTGAACCGCATGCCCATCCTCCGCGAGGATCCACGCTTCGCGGAAACGCATCACTGAGGGAGGACGTCATGGCCCATGACTTCCTGAGCATCTACCCGGCGAAGCTCCTCGAGTACGGACTCGCAATCGCGTACCTCCTCATGTTCATCCCGTTCTGGCGCTACGTGCAGGGCGGCAAGGCGAAGGAGGTCGCGGTCCGCGTCGCCGAGCCGCGCGCCGCCGCGCGTGCCGCCGTCCGCGCCCCGCGCCCCACCGCCGGCTGGTTCCAGCTGCCCGCCGGCGTCCACCTGCACCCCGGGCACACCTGGGCCCGGCTCGAGAACGACGGCCTCGTCTCGGTGGGCATCGACGACTTCGCCCACAAGCTCGTCGGCCCCGCGCGCGTCGAGCTCCCGGCGCTCGGCGAGCTCGTCGCCCAGGGCGAGCCCGCCCTGGCGATGGGCGACGAGGACCGGACCGTCCCGCTCCTGTCGCCGGTCGACGGCACCGTCGTCGCCGTGAACGCGGGGGCCCGCGATGGCAAGAACGGCATCGAGGATCCGTACGGCGCGGGCTGGCTGTTCAAGGTGAAGGCGCCCCGCCTCGCCGCGAACCTGCGCCAGCTCCTCACCGACGGCCCGGCGCGCCACTTCGTCGAGGACGCCGGCGAGCGGCTCGCGCTCAGGATGAGCCCCGAGATCGCCCATGTGCTGCAGGACGGCGGCGCGCCCATCCACGGCATCGCCCACGCGCTCGCCGGCGACGACTGGGAGCAGCTCGCGCGCGAGCACTTCCTCACCTAGCCACGGAGACGGCCATGACGACGACGAAGCTCATGAGGATCGGCGCGGTGGTCGGAGCGCTCCTGGCGGGCGGAGTGCTCGCCGACACCCTGCCGAAGCTCCCGCAGCCGCTGCAGCTCCCGCAGACGTCGGACAGCCCGGGCGTGGTGACCTTCCGGCACGACAGCCACGTGGACGCGAAGAAGCCGGCCTGCGCGAGCTGCCACCCGCGGATGTTCAGCATCCTCGGCCGCTCGGCCGAGCGCCGCGAGCGCGTGGTGAAGCACGCGGCGATGGAGAAGGGCGAAGCGTGTGGCGCGTGCCACGGCAAGCAGGCGTTCGGGTTCGACGACTGCACCATGTGCCACGCGCAGTGAGTGGGGTGGGACCTCGCCCGCCCCGCCGCGAGAGCGGCGGGGCGGACGGGGGGTGGTCGCGGCGCCCGGAGCGCCGCACGGGAACGGAGAGGAGGAAGCCATGTCCGCTTTGATCGAGGTCCTCCAGTCCATTGGCGTGTTCCTCGGTGGCATCGTGGCCCGGTTTGGCGTGTTCCTCGCCATGATCGCGCTCCTCGCCATCCCCGCCCTCATCCTGGCGTACGCGGCGCGCGCCATCGACCGGCGGCGCGAGAAGCGGCTCGGCCTCCGCAGCGTGGCGGGCGTTCAGTTCCGGCCGGGCCTCGTCTACGCGCCCGGCCACACCTGGCTCCAGCCGCGCATCGGTGGCGCGCTCGAGCTCGGTCTCGACGACCTCGCGCAGCGGCTCCTGCCCGGCGTGTCCGCGGTGGAGCTGCCGCGCGCCGGCACGAAGGTCGCGCGCGGCGAGACGATCGCGACGCTCTCCGGTGGCGGGCGCGAGGTGCGCGTTCGCGCGCCTGTCCCCGGCGTCGTCGCAGGAGTGAATGCGGCCGTCGTGCGTGACCCCGGCCTCGTGAAGCGCGAAGGGTACGGCCGCGGCTGGCTCGTGGCGATCGAGCCGTCGGACGGCTCGTGGGCGTCGCTCCCGCGCGGCGAGTCCGCCGAGAGCTGGATGCGTCGGGAGGCGTTGCGCTGGAACCACTTCCTCGAGGATCAGCTCGGGTTCGCGGCTGCCGACGGCGGCGAGCTCGTCGCGCCCGCGCCCTGGCTCATCGGCGAGTCCGGCTGGCGCGCGCTCGCGGCGGCGTTCCTGACCGTCTGAGGCGCACGATGGTGCGTCAATTGACCGCGCCCCGCACGTCTTTCGCGGACTCCCCGCATCAAGTTCACCGACCGGAAAGTAATCGGCGGGGTGCGACCTCCTTTCGTGGAACTCTCCTGCGACTGGTTGTCGCACCCATTGCCGCAATCGCCTTCCTCGCCGCGGGCGCACTGTTCGTGATTCTTCTGCCAGTCTGCGGCATTGCGTCGATCGCGCAGGGACTTGCCGCCGGCTGCTGGCGATTCCTGTGTACGACGACCCGGTTCGGGCCTCGCCCACGGGTGATTCGCGGTTGATTAACGTCAATCCTCTCTGCGTCATTTTGCCGCTTGGCTAAAATTGCGCGTGCGGCGGGGGAGGGCTGCGATCCCGGCGAAGTTTGCGCGCCGAGCGCTCGGATCGACGGCCGGTCGAATGTTGCTGCGTTTACGCGGATTTACCGCGGTGAAGGCGTTGACCGTCGCTCCGCCTCCCTGGTAGGAATCGCTCGTCCGTTTTGTGCAACGGATTGATGACTCCCTCCAGGGTGGGCCAATGAAGAGATTCCTACTGCCGCTCCTCGTCGCGGTCGCCGCATCCCCGGCCTGGGCCGGGATCCCGGCGGAGTCCGAGGACTGCCTCGGTTGCCACAGCGACCCGGATCAGAAGTACGACCTTCCGAGCGGCGAGAAGCTGTCGCTCTACGTGGACCAGGGGGCGTTCGCCAAGTCGGTGCACGGCGAGTCGCTCCGGTGCACGGAATGTCACACCGACAAGACGAGCGACCACGCGACCGGCGAGCTCAAGTTCAAGTCGCGCCGCGAGGTGACCCGCGCGTATTACGAGCAGTGCAAGGGCTGCCACTTCGCGAACTACACGAAGACCCTCGACGGCGTTCACTTCGCGGTGATGGCGAAGGGGAATGACAAGGCCGCCCTCTGCGTGGACTGCCACGGTGCGCACGACATCTCGCGCCCAGGCCAGCCCCGCACGCGCATCTCGAAGATGTGCTCGGGCTGCCACGCGAAGGAGGCCAACGTGTACGCGAAGAGCGTCCACGGCCGCTCCTCCGAGTCGAGCAACGACGTGCCCGTGTGCACCGACTGCCACCGCGCGCACGACACGACCGACCCGCGCGACGGCGCGCTCGCGGCGCGCACGCCGGAGATCTGCGGCCGCTGCCACACCGACGAGAAGCTCATGAAGCGGTACGGGCTCTCGACGAAGGTCGTCGACACCTACCTCGCCGACTTCCACGGCATGGCCGCTTCGCTCCAGCAGGGCAAGAAGAAGGGCCCGGGCGTGCGGCTCGCCGCGGTGTGCACCGACTGCCACGGCGTGCACGACATCGAGAAGGCCGACAGCCCGAACTCCGCCGTGATGTCGGCGAACCTCCGGAAGACCTGCGCGAAGTGCCATGAGGGCGCCTCGGAGAGCTTCCCGAAGGCGTGGCTCTCGCACTACGAGCCGACGCCGGAGAAGGCGCCCATCGTCTGGGGCGTGATGCTCTTCTACAAGCTGATGATCCCGTTCATGGTGGGCGGGCTCGTGCTTCAGATCGCGCTGCACCTCTGGCGCGTCGTGGTGAATCGATGAGCAACTACATCGTCCGTTTCAGCCTCAAGCAGCGGGTCGAGCACTTCGTCACGATGACGACCTTCGCGATGCTGTGCCTCACCGGCCTGCCGCAGAAGTTCTACACGACGGGGTGGGCCCACTCGCTCGTCGAGCTGTTCGGCGGCATCGACAACACCCGCTGGATCCACCGCTGGTTCGGCATCCTCCTCGCCGTCTCGACGGTCGTGCACTTCGCGAGCGGGATCACCGCGATCCTGTCGCGCAAGATCGGCTTCTCGATGGTGCCGACCAAGCGGGACTTCGAGGACGCGATCCAGCAGCTCCGGTACTACCTGGGCATGACGGACCAGCACCCTCAGTACGATCGCTTCACCTACAAGGAGAAGTTCGAGTACTGGGGCCTCGTCGCGGGCAACGTGATCATGGTCCTCACCGGGTTCATGCTGTTCTTCCCGGTGAAGGCCGCGATGATCATCCCGGGCGAGATCATCCCTGCCGCGAAGGTGGCGCACTCGAACGAAGGCCTGATGGCGTTCTTCGTCATCACCATCTGGCACATCTTCAACGCGCACCTGAACCCGGACGTCTTCCCGTTCGACGCGTCGATCTTCACCGGCAAGGTGACCCGCGAGCGCTACCTGCACGAGCACCCGCTCGAGCTGGCGCGCCTCGAGGGCGGGCTCCCGCCGGACGCGCACGGGCACGCCGCGCACGGGCACGCGTCCCCGGGGCACGGTGGAAAGCGCGACGTGGGCTGACATCCTGGCGCAGGCCATCTTCCACACCCTCGTCGCCTCGCTGTTCGTCGAGGCGCTGGTGCGGAGCTGGAGCGTGCGCGAACCTCGCCAGCGGATGGCCCTCCGCCTCACGGCGCTGGGCTATCCGCTGGTCCTCTTTCCGGCCCTCGTCGCGCTGTTCCCCGCGCGCGCCGACGAGGGGTTCCGGGGGGACCTGGCGCTGTTCGACGCGCGGAGCTGGGACACCGTCCGGTTCCTCGGCGTCGGGCTCTTCTGGTGGTGGCTCGTGGGGCTCGCCGCCATCGGGGCGGGGCTCTTCCTCATGGATCTCTGGCCCGTCCTGCGCGGCCGCGGCCGGCGCGCGCCGAAGGGCGAGCTGCCCGATCCGGCGAGCGGCGCAGTGCTCGCCGAGGAGCTGCCGCGCGCCGCCTCCGCGCTCGGCATCCGCGAGCCGCCGCTGGTCTTCCTCGAACGCGATCTTCCGGTGCTCTTCTGCACCGGGGTGCGCCGCCCGGCGATCGTCGTCTCGCGCGGCACGCTCGCGCGGCTCGATCGCGGGGAGCTGCGCGCCGCGCTCGCGCACGAGCTCTCCCACGTGGCCGGCCGCGACCCGCTGAAGAGCTGGATCGTCATGGGCCTCCGGGCGCTCATGTTCTGGAACCCCGCGTTCCAGGTGGTCTCCCGCGCGCTCGCCCGCGACGCGGAGTGGCTCGCCGACGAGCGCGGCGCCGCGGCGTGCGGCGACCGGGTGGCGCTCGCGAGCGGCCTCCTGAAGCTCCACCGCGCGACCGTGGGAGGGGCGACGGTGCCGCGGACGCTCCCCTTCGCCGCCGCGCTCGCCGAGCCGCTCGCGCGCGTCCGCTCGCACGACATCGAGGTGCGCTGCCGCCGACTGCTCGATGGCGCGCCCGCCCGGCTCCCGTACGGCGGCGCGCGCGTCGCCCTCGCGGCGGCCGCGCTCACGGGGCTGCTGTTCTTCGTGGTATGACCGAGCGTACGACCATGACCGCGACGCGGGTGACTGGCGCGGGCGCGGAGATCGCCCGGATGCTCGCGACGCTCGCCTACGTGCTGGCGACCGCGGCGGTGGTCGTGGCCGGGCTGGGCGCGCTGCCGCGCCTGCTCACCGGGGACACCGGCGCGCACCGCGCCGCCACGATCCAGGAGGCCGAGCGCCGGCTCGGCGTG
>DATIDF010000398.1:0-14968 GCA_035456445.1 Anaeromyxobacter sp. | reverse complement strand
GAGCGCAGCCCGCGACGGCCCTACGAAGTGGACGGGCGCGACGCCCCGCTGGTCACTCGACCTAGTGGTCGTCCATCCGCTGCAGCGCCCCGGTCCTCAGGTCCATCAGGTAGACACGGCCGAAGCTTGTGGGCACCCGCGTCCACTCAGTCAGCACCGAGTCGGTGGCCTGCTGCCAGGTGTCGCCGGTGACGAGGAGCAGCCACACCTCCGCGAGCGTGGGGTCTGCCGCGTAGTCCGGGAGCCGCTGCTCCTTCCTGCGGATAGCCTCGAGCACCGACGACTCACCCGGCCCCCAGAAGCCGCGCGACACGGTGGCGAGCGGGCCTTGCAGGGCGCCCGAGGTCCTGGAGAGGTGCACGAAGTCCGGGCCGACGATGCCGAGCGGCCGGAGCTCGCGGGCGTAGATCTGCAACTTGTCGCCGCGGCGCACGCCCGGTGCCGCTCGAGGGCCAGGCCGGCCACCTGCTGCGCCAGCTCCGCGAGGTCCCGCCGGCGGCGGAAGAGCGGCGAGGCCGCATTCACGCTCACCGCGACGTGTAGGTTCCGGTCGGCGCCGCGTCGGCGGAGTTCCGCGCCGAGCTCGCTCTCGAGCCAGGTGAGGTTGGCCGAGGTGCTGGCCAGGTCCTCCTCGGTGAGTTCCTGGTGCTCAAGGCCGATCCGCCGGCCGTCCACTACCAGGACAAACCAGGGGGTCCAGATTCGGCAACTCAGACGGCAACCCGGCCGAAAAGGCGAAGCCCCCGAGGTTCAGCTTTCGCTAGCATCTCGGGGGCTTCAGGAGTCGGGGCGACTGGATTTGAACCAGCGACCACTTGCACCCCAAGCAAGTGCGCTACCAGGCTGCGCTACGCCCCGGGAACTGCGGGGAGCGGATACGTAGCACCGCGCCTGGACAGGGTCAACGGGTTCCCTGCCCGCTCCTCCGGACGAGCGAGCGGGCGCGAGGCGTGCTCCACCCCCTGATCCGCGCCCGCTACTTCACGAGCGGCGCCACCTTCCTGAACTCCGGCGTGGCGGCCTCGTGGAGCAGGTCGAAGATCGCGGTCTCGGCGGTGGTCACGATCGCCCCCACCTCCCGGCAGAGCTCGAGGCCGACGCGCCGGTGCTCCTCGGTGCGGCTGGACACCGCGTCGGCGCAGACGTGCACCTCGTAGCCCATCGCGACGAGATCGCGCGTCGTCTGGAACACGCAGACGTGCGTCTCCATCCCGACGACGATCACCTGCCGGCGGCCGGTCTTCTCGAGCTCTGCCGCGAACGCCGGATCCGCGCCGCAGGAGAAGTGGGTCTTCTCGAGGGGCGGGGAGGGGAGGAGCTCGCGGAGCTCCGGGATCGTCCGCCCGAGCCCCTTGGGATACTGCTCGGTCGCGAGCACCGGCAGCCCGAGCTCCTTCGCCGCGCCGATCGTCGCCCGGGCGTACTTCACGAGGCGCGCGAGCGTCTCCTCCGGCATCGCCGGCGTGAGCCGGTCCTGCACGTCGACCACGAGCACCGCGGCGGTCTTCCGGTCCAGCTTCACCTTGCGTCCCATGCCGTCACCTCCAAGGCGAGCCGCCGCGCCGCGGCTGGCCTGATCCGAGAACGAGCCTGCTAGATAGCGTACCCCGCCGCCCCGCTCGCCGCTGCCGCCTCCGGGTCGATCGCGACGTCCACGCAGTAGACCGTCCCCGACGCGAACGCCCGCTCGAGCGCGGGCTCGAGGTCGGCGGGATCGTCGACGTGCTCCCCCTTGCCACCGAACGCCTCGACGACGCGGTCGTAGCGGGTGGGCGCGAGCTTCGTCGCGACGGCGTGTTCGTCGCCGTAGAGGCCGCGCTGCGGGATGAGGATCTGCCCCCAGGCCGCGTCGTTGCCTACGACGACGACCATCGGCAGCCGGAACCGCACCGCGGTCTCGAAGTCGAAGCCGTTCAGGCCGAACGCGCCGTCGCCCTGGACGACGCACACCGGCCGCTCCGGCGCGAGGAGCTTCGCGGCGATCGCGAACGGCGCGCCGACGCCGAGGCAGCCGAGCGGGCCGGGGTCGAGCCAGCGCCCGGGCTTCCGCACCTTCAGCACCTTCGCCGCGACCGCGACGACGTTGCCGCCGTCGCCGACGAACGTCACGTCCCCCGCGCGCGCGGCCACCGTGTCGAGCGCCTTCGCGAGGCGGAAGTGGTGGATGGGCCGCTGGTCGCTCTCCTCGAACGCGCGCTGCCGCTCGGCGCGCGCGGTCTCCTCGTCGCGCAGGAACGACCGCCACGCCGCGGCGGCCGGCGAGAGCCGCGCGCCCGCCTCGAGCTGCTCGAGCACGCTCCGGGCGTCGCCGACGATGCCGACGTCGACCGGCCGGTTCCGACCGATCTCCGCGCCCTCCACGTCCACCTGCACGACGCGCGCGCCCGCGGCGAACGTGGGCTCCGTCCCATAGCCCACGCGGAAGTCGAGCGGCGTGCCCATGACGACGACCACGTCCGCCTGCGCGAGCGCCTCCTTGCGCGAGAGCTGCAGCGCCGACGGGTGATCGGGCGGGAGGCAGCCGCGGCCCATGCCGTTCAGGTAGACCGGGATCCCCGTGCGCGTGGCGAGCCGCGCGAGGGCCTCCACGCCGTCGTCCCACCACACCGACGAGCCGCCGAGCAGCACCGGCCGCTCCGCGCGCGCGAGGAGCGCGAGCGCGGCTTCCACCTTGCGCGGATCGCCCGGCATGCGCGCGTCGGTGCGGTACTGCGTCTGCGCGTCGGCGAGCGCCTCGTCGGCGCCGTTCGACAGCACGTCCCAGGGGAGCTCGAGGAACACCGGCCCGGGCCGGCCGGCGCGCGCGACGCGGAACGCCTTCGCGAGGAAGCTCGGCACGAGGTCGGCGGAGGGGACCCGGTCCGACCACTTCGTGATGCCGGCGAAGAGCTGGACCTGCGGCATCTCCTGCAGCGAGCCGCGGCCCTGGTTGAACGTGGGCGCGGCGCCGCCGAGGAGGACCAGCGGGACGTTCGCCGCCCAGGCGTTCGCGACCCCGGTGACCGCGTCGGTGACGCCCAGGCCGGCGGTGACGATCGCGACGCCGACGCCACGCGTGAGGCGCGCCCAGGCGTCCGCGGCGTGCGCGGCGGCCTGCTCGTGGCGGGTGTCGACGAGGCGGATCCCCTCGTCCACGCAGCCCGCATAGATCGGCGCCACGTGCAGGCCGGAGAGCGTGAACGCGGTGGTGACGCCCTCCTTCCGCAGCATGCGCGCGACGAGCCGGCCACCGGTGAGCGTCTCCATCGGTCTCCTCCGTGCGGAGAGTGCCTAAGACGACCACGCCCCGCGCGCCTCGTGGGCACGCGGGGCGATCGGAACGATGGCCAGCTCGGCGCCGGCTACTTGCGGAAGCGCGACAGCTCCCCGGTGAGCTCGGCGAGCGGCGGGAACTGCTTGTCCGGGTGGACCGTCGCGAGGCGCGCGTAGAGCTGCTCCTCGGTCTCGCCCTTCTCCTCGTCCGGGATGCAGCAGTCCACCGGGCAAACGGCCGCGCAGGCCTCCTGGCCGTGGAAGCCGACGCACTCGGTGCAGAGGTTCGGGTCGATGACGTAGATGTCGTCACCCTGCGTGATCGCGCTGTTCGGGCACTCGGGCTCGCACGCGCCGCAGTTGATGCACTCGTCCGTGATCTTGGTTGCCATCGCTCGTGCTCCTCGAACGGCGCGCGCCGGCGCCGCGAAGTTCCGGGGCCATCGCGCCCGCTGGTCGTCAGGATACCGCCAACGCCCCTGGCCGTCCTGGCGCCCGCCCGGGCCGGTTCTAGAAAGGCGAAGCGCCGGCACGTCCGTCAGGACGGCCGGCGCTCTGGACACCGCCGTGAAGTCCGCTTACGCGGCGACGCAGCAGTCGACGGGGCAAACCGCGGCGCACGCCGGCGCGTCGTTCTGGCCCTTGCACTCGGTGCACTTCCCGGCCTCGATGACGTACAGGTCATCTGCCTGCGTGATGGCGGTGTTGGGGCACTCGGGCTCGCACGCGCCGCAGTTGATGCACTCTTCCGTGATCTTCAGGGCCATCTCTTCGTTCCTCTCGTTTCGCCGTTTGCGAAGGCGGTGGGTTGCAGCGACCTTATGCAACGTCCGGCGGCGGCGAGTCAAGAGCCTTGCCCCGCGAATTTCCTCGGGAAAATACAGACCTTTCCAATCGACATTTGCGATCGGTCAGGACCGATTCGGTCCGCGTTCGGCAGCCGCGCCGACGTGTCGGCGGTCCTCGGCGACCTCCGCGGCGACGCGCGAGAGCACGCGCCCGGCGCCGTAAAGGAGCGCCACCCCAGCGATCGCGAGCACGCCGAGGAGCCGATCGCGGCGCGCGGAGGCGAGCGCGAGCGCGACGTCGCGGCGGCGGTCGAACGCGAGGCGCTGCCGCTCGGCATGCTCCCCGCGCAGCGTCTGGACGAACGAGGCCCCCTCCGCCTGGCCGGTCGCCCCCGCGGCCTGTAGCTCCGACTCGAGCGCGCCTACCCGGAGCGACGAGCGCACGGTGACGGCGAGGCCGGCGAGGGCGACGGCGCAGAGCAGGGCGGTCTTGGTCCGGGACATGTCGGCTTGACTGCTCTGCGGGAGCGCGCAGGATACCCGCCGCCGCCCCGGGGCGGCAAACCCCCGCTCCATGGCCAAGCCCTACGACCCGAAGGACTTCTATTACCGCAAGGCGAAGAAGGCGGGGCTCCGCGCCCGCTCCGCCTTCAAGATCGACGAGATCCTGCGCCGCCACCGGCTTCTCAGGAAGGGCCAGGCGGTCCTCGACCTCGGCGCCGCGCCGGGCGGGTTCCTGCAGATCCTCGCGGACGAGGTGGGCGAGACCGGCGTCGCCGTGGGCGTGGACCTCGAGCCGATCCGGCGCCTCGGCAAGCCCTGGGTCAAGACCGCCATCGTGGACCTGCTCGCGCCGGACGCGCTCGACGCGATCCGCGCGCTCCACCCCGGGCCGTTCCAGCTCGTCACGAGCGACATGGCCCCGAAGACGATCGGCGTGAAGATCACCGACGAGGCGCGCTCGCTCGAGCTCGTGCGGATGGCGCTCTCGGTCGCGGAGGAGACGCTCGCGCCGGGCGGCGCGTTCGTCGCGAAGGTCTTCATGGGCGGTGAGTTCCCCGTGCTCAAGAAGGAGCTCGCCGCGCGCTTCGACGAGGTGCACGTCATTCGCCCGGAAGCGGTGCGCGAGTCGAGCTACGAGGTGTACGTGCTCGGGAAGGGGCTGAAGCGGCAGGGCGTCGCGAAGTCGACCTCGACCCCGACCTCGACCTCGACCGCGACCCCGACCCCGACCCCGACCTCGCCCCCGACCGCAAGGTCGACCGAGAGGTCGATCTCGAAACCGGGCGCGAAGCGGCCCGCTGGATCGCCACCGAAGCGGAGCGCCAAAGCCCGCGCGCGTTGATCCGCGCGGGCCCGGTCCCGGAGCGGCGGCGCCTCAGGAGAGCTTGAGCCGCACGAAGCGGCGCTTGCCGACCTTCACGAGCCACTCGCCCGCGCCGAGCGCGGCCTTCTCGTCGGAGACCCGCTCGCCGTTCACCGAGACCCCGCCCTGCGCCATGAGCCGGCGCGCCTCGCTCCCGGACGCCACCACCTTCGCGTCGGCGAGGAGCCGCGCGAGCGGCAGGCTCGGCTGCCCGTCGAGCGCGATCGTGCGCTCCTCGACCTCGTCCGGCACCTCGCGCCGCGCGTGCACCTGCGCGAAGTGCGCCTCTGCGCGCGCCGCCGCGTCCGCACCCTGGAAGCGCGCCACGATCTCCTTCGCGAGCGCGATCTTCGCGTCCTTCGGGTGCCCGGCCCGGAGCGCCGCGATCTCGGCGCTCGTCCGATCCGAGAGCAGCTCGTAGTAGCGCCACATGAGGTCGTCCGTGATGCTCATGAGCTTCCCGAACTGCTCCTCCGGGGGCTCCGCGACGCCCACGTAGTTGCCGAGCGACTTCGACATCTTGGCGCCCGTGATCCGGCCGGAGTCGGGGTCGAGCTTCGCGTCGAGGCCCTCGAGGATGGGGCCAGTGAGCGCGACCTGGGGCGGGAGCTGGTAGTCCGGCATGATCGCGCGGCCGACGAGCAGGTTGAAGAGCTGGTCGGACGAGCCGAGCTCGACGTCCGCTTTCAACGCCACCGAGTCGTACGCCTGCGCGAGCGGGTAGAGCAGCTCGTGCACGCTGATCGGGACGTTGCCGGTGTAGCGCTTCTTGAAGTCGTCCCGCTCGAGCATGCGCGCGACGGTGTAGCGCGAGGCGAGCCGGATGACGTCGGCGAAGCCCATCGCGCCGAGCCACTCGGAGTTGTAGCGGACCTCGGTCTCCGCGGGGTCGAGGATCTTGAAGACCTGCTTCTTGTAGGTCTCGGCGTTCTCGGCGAGCTGCGCCGGCGTGAGCGGCGGGCGCGTCGAGTTGCGGCCGGTCGGGTCACCGATGAGCCCGGTGAAGTCGCCGATGAGGAAGATGACGGTGTGGCCGAACTGCTGGAAGCGGCGCATCCGCGAGAGGAGGACCGTGTGGCCGAGGTGCAGGTCCGGCGCGGTCGGATCGAACCCCGCCTTCACCCGCAGCGGCACGCCCGTGTCGTAGGCCTTCTGCAGCCGCGCGCGCAGGTCCTTCTCGACGTGCAGCTCCACCGCGGCGCGGGTGACCTCCTGGAACTGCTCCTCCGGTGTCGCGCTCCTCAGCTTCGCCTTCGTGTCCATCGCCTAGCTCTCCTCCAGCCTTTCCTGCACGCGCGCGATCGAGCGCGCGCGGCCGGTGTCGTCGATGTCCACGATCGCGCCCTGAAGCCAGACCTCGCGCCTCGCCGGCTCGAACGGCACCGGGCGCGCGTTGAGGAAGCGCTCGATGACGAGCTCCTTCTTCACCCCGATCACGGAGTCCCAGGGGCCGCACATCCCCACGTCGGTCACGAACGCGGTGCCGCCCGGGAGGACGCGCGCGTCGGCCGTCTGCACGTGCGTGTGCGTCCCGAGGACCGCCGACACCCGGCCGTCGAGGAAGTGGCCCATCGCGTTCTTCTCGCTCGTCGCCTCGCAGTGCATGTCGACGAGGATCGCGTTGACGCCCTCCGCCTTCAGCGCGGCGATCTCGGCCTCCGCCGCGCGGAACGGATCGTCGAGCGAGCGCATGAAGACGCGCCCCTCGAGGTTCACGACGCCGAGGCGGCGGCCGTCGGGTGTCTCGACGATCGCGCGGCCGCGACCGGGCGTGCCCGGCGGGTAGTTCGCCGGCCGAAGCAGGCGCGCCCCCGGGCGCTCCAGGTAGGGGACGATCTCGCGCTTCGCCCAGATGTGATTGCCGCTCGTGAGGAGGTCGACCTCCGCAGCGAGGAGCTCGTCGGCGAGGTCCGGCGTGACCCCGATGCCGGACGCGGAGTTCTCGGCGTTCGCGATGACGAGGTCGAGCCCCTCCCGCGCGATGAGGCGCGGGACGAGCCGCTGCACGGCCTGGCGGCCGGGCTTTCCGAAGACGTCTCCGAGGAACAGGACCTTCAAGGCTGGAGGTGTCGCAAGCGGGAGGGGCTCACGTCAACGGGATTCTCGGCCGAACCGGAGCACGCGCGCCTCCGTCACGAGGGCGTCGAGGCGCGCGTCGTGCGCCTCCGCGGGCAACGCCGGGACGAGCTGGAGATCGAAGGCGACGCCGACGCGCGCCGCACGCGGCATCGCGGCGAGCGTCGCGTCGTAGTAGCCCCCGCCGCGGCCGAGCCTGTGCCCGTCCGGCGAGAACGCGATGCCCGGGACGAGGACGCAGTCGATCACGTCGCGAGCGACCTCGGGTGCGCCGGGGGGCGGCTCGAGCGCGCCGAGCGGGCCCCGCACGAGCGCGTCCGGCGAGGAGCGCGCGAAGGTGAGCCGCCGGTCGCCCGGGAGGGCGCGGGGGAAGACGAGCTCGACGCCGCGGGAGCGCGCGAGAGCGGCGATCTCGGTCGCGTCGACCTCCGCGCCGAGCGCGGCATACAGCGCGAGCGTCCTCGCCTGCCGGAATCCCGGCACCTCGTCGAGGCGGCGAGCGATGACGCGGGACTTCTCGAGGCGCTCGGAAGGCGGCATCGCGCGGCGCGCGGCGACGAGGGCGGCGCGCAGAGCGCGCTTCTCTTCGCCTGTCCTGGGCTCGCCCTGACCGCTCAGCGCTGCCTCCGCGGGCAAAAAAAAGCCCCCGCGTAGAGCCGTGTGGCCCGGTTGCTTGGACCTGTATCACTACAGGTGGGGCACCCGGTACCCAGCGTCCGTAGGCTTCTCCCTCGCTGCTGGGAGCTTGCTCATGGACGTGGGCGGGCGCTCCGCTTTGGCTCAAAGTCGGCCCAAACGACGCGGGGCCCAATCACGTGCTCGGCAGGGGCAGATCGATGTAAAAAAAGAGCTAACTCCGCGAAACGCCGCGGGGTTTTGACATGGTGATCGTAGGCGGGCAGGCTCGGGCTGTCAAGCGGCCACGTCAGCCTGCACGGGTAGAATGGTCCCGTGCGTGTACCCAATCGTGCGCTCGGTGGGACCCCTGCCGATGCTCGCAAGCCACTCGGCGTGAAGGCGTCGTCGTCGTGAGCGCCGAGGTCGCGGGCTATGTGCTCGAGGCGCTCGTCGGGCGCGGCGGCATGGCGGAGGTGTACCGCGCCGTCGCCCTGGACGGCCCGCACGCCGGGCGCACGGTTGCGCTGAAGCGGCTCCTGCCGGAGCTGGCGCGCGATCCGGAGCACGTCGCGCTGCTCGCTGACGAGGCGGCGGTGACGCGGCGGCTCCGGCACCCGGCCATCGTCGAGGTGCTCGAGACGGGCGTCGCCGACGGCGTGCCGTTCCTCGTCATGGAGTACGTCGACGGGCGGAACCTGCGCGACGTGCTCGCGCAGTGCGCCGCGCGGCGGATCCTCCTCCCGGTGGACTTCGGCTGCTACGTGGGGCACGTCGTCGCCGGCGCGCTCGCGCACGCGCACGAGGGGCGCGACGAGGCGGGGGCGCCGCTCGGGATCGTGCACTGCGACGTCTCCCCGTCGAACGTGTTCGTCTCGCGCCTCGGCGCGGTGAAGCTCGGCGACTTCGGCGTCGCCCGCGCCGCGGGAGCGGGCGGCCGCGCGGCGGGCGCGTTCGGGAAGGTGCAGTACCTCGCCCCCGAGCTCATCCGCGGCGGGCCGCCCACCCCGCAGAGCGACGTCTTCGCGCTCGGAGCGGTGATCTTCGAGCTCCTCACGAACGCCCGGGCGTTCCCGGGGCGCGACGTGAACGAGGTCGGGCAGCGGATCCTCGCCGGGCGCCTGCGCGCCCCGTCGGAGGTCCGCCCGGAGCTGCCGTTCGAGCTCGACGCGCTCGTCCTGCGCTGCCTCGCGCCGGATCCGCAGGAGCGCTTCGCGAGCGCGGCGGACGTCGCGCGCGAGATCGCGCTGCGCTACGACGGCGCGGTCGGGACGGACCTCGCGATCGCGGCCGTGGTGCGGGGGCTGTTCGGAGTCGGGTAGCGCGTTCGTGGCACTCAACCGAGTTGCGCGGACGGGCGTCGCAACCGGCTCTCCGTCCGGGCCTTGTCCGAGCGTGCACGACCCGGCATCATCCGGTCCCGCGAAGCGGGTCGGCACCCGGCGCGCCTTCCCGCGTCTGGCGCGCCATCCCGAGTGGCCGACATGACCCGGAGCGCGCCAGAGCGGTTCGACGCCGATCCGTCCGCGTACGCGGAGTACCTTCGTACGCCCCTCGGGCGGCTGCGCTCGGAGCTCTCGTGGCGGAACCTGGAGCCTCACCTGCCGTGTCCGGGCACGCCGCCCCCGGCCGCGCTCGACCTCGGCGCCGGGACCGGCGAGATGGCGCTCCGGCTCGCCGCCGCGGGTTGGTCGGTCACGCTCGTCGACGGGTCACGGCGGATGCTCGGGCGGGCCGCCGAGCTCGCGGATGCGCGGGGGCTCGGGGCGCGGATCGCGTGCCGCGCGCTCGACCTCGACGCGGGAGGCCTCGCAGACGCGCTCGGGACCGGCGTGTACGATCTCGTCGTCTGCCACGATGTGCTCGAGTACGTCGCTTCGCCGGAGGCGCTCCTCGAGGTAGTACGCGCAACGCTCGCTCCCGCGGGACTTGTCTCGCTCGTCGTTCGCAACCGGCCCGGAGAGGTGATGAAGCGGTTGCTTCGGGGAGCAGACCCCGAGGTCGCGCTCCGTCTCCTCGCGATCCACCGCGTGCAGGAGGACCTCTACGGGCTCGATCTCCGGCTCTTCGACCTCGGCGAGATCAGGAGCCTCCTCGGTGCCGCCGGCCTCGAGGTCGTCGCGGAGCACGGGGTGAGGGTGGCCGTGGATCATCTGGCGGACTGGGCGGGAGGAAGCGACGACGCGTTCGAGCGGATGCTCGCGCTCGAGCGTCGGCTCGGCGAGAACCCCGAGCTCCGCACGGTCGCTCGTTACGTGCAGGTGATCGCCGCGCGCGGCCAGGGCTCGGCTGCGCGCTGACCGGAGCGGCCATGGACGATCTCTCTGGATCACGCGGGACCCCACCGGGCGCGGCGACAACGCCCCTCGCGCTGGGCCTCGGCCTCACCAACGAGTGCAACCTGTCCTGCGCGTTCTGCTACCGAGACCCGGCGCGCACGGACCGGCTGGACCTGGAGCAGGTCCGCGCCGTGCTCGATCGCCTCCCAGTCCGCTCCGTGAACCTCGGCACCGGCGAGAACGGACTCCACCCGCGGTTCCGGGAGCTGCTCGCGCTCCTCATGAGCCGCGACGTGAAGCTCACCATGACCTCCAACGGGTACAGCGTCGCCGTCCTCCCGGACGAGGCGCTCCGCGCCTTCCACGACGTGGAGCTGTCGCTCGACTACCCGACGAAGGAGGAGCAGGACGCGCAGCGCGGTCCCTGCAACTGGGACCTCCTCCACGAGCAGGCGGCGCGCTGCCGGCGGCTCGGCGTGCCGGTCACGTTCGTCGCCGTCATGATGCGAACGAACCACCTCCGTCTCGCGGATCTCGCCCGCATCGCCGCCGCGTATGGCGCTCCGTTGCGGGTGAACGTCTATCAGTCGGTGCGCTCGGAGGCGTTCGCGCTGGGGTACGAGCAGTACTGGGAGGGGTTCGAGCGCCTCTTCGCGGAGACCGACGTCCTCGCGGTAGGCGAGCCGCTCGTGCGGGCGATGGCGGGGCTGCCACGCGGCGAGGGCGGCTGCGGCGAAGGGACGGTGCGCGTGACGCCACGCGCGACGGTCCAGCCCTGCGTGTACTGGCCCGGCCCGGGCGACCCGCTCGCGGTGCTCCTGGACGCGGGCGCGCTGGTGGTGGAGACGCAGCCGTTCCGGGAAGCGCGGACCGTGCCGGAGGCGTGCGAGCCCTGCGCGTTCCGCGAAGCGTGTCGCGGCGGCTGCGCCGGGCGCCGCCGGCTCGACGGCTCCGTGGATCGCCCCGATCGCTATTGCCCGGTGGTGCGCGGCGAGAAGCGGAGCCTCACGGTGCGCTTCGCGCCGGGGCGCGACCTGCCCAAGATCGCGAGCGCCTGCACGACCATCGTCATGGCGCGCCGTCCGGCGGGGTGAGGGTCCGCTGGCGTCGGGCCCCGGACCACGCCCAGGCGGCGGCGATCGCGAGCGCGCCGTACTCGACGAGGAGCGCCCACCCCGGAACGGCCCACGGAGCGCCGGGGGGCTGGTGCCACGCCACGTAGGTCGCCTGGATCGACACCGTCCACACGAGGAGCGGCAGCGTCGACCGCGCGACGAGGAACGGCGCGAGCCAGACGAGGTACCAGGGGTAGACGAGCGGCGCGCAGAGGAGCGCCGCGGCGAGCGGCCACGCCCAGGCGGCGGGGGACGTCTCGGGCAGCCGCGCGCGCGCCCAGGCAGCGACCGCGAGCCCCGCGCCGATCGCGAGCGCGGCCGCGAGCGCGGGCGTCGTCGCCGAGGCGGCCGCCTCGAACACGGGGCCGTTGAAGCGGAAGCGCCGCACGATCTCGGGGACGGACCCGAGCGCCGTGCCGCCGCGGATCCAGAACGGCAGGTAGAGCGCGGCGAGCACGGCGGTCCCCGCCGCAGCGTCCCGGAGCGAGACCCTTCGCCAGAGCAGCGGCGCGAGGACGACGGGCAGGGGCTTCACCGCGAGCGCGAGCGCGAGCGCGACGCTGCCGCGGAATGTGCGCCGCCGCGTGAACGCCAGGGCCGCGAGCACGAGGAGGAGGGCCCCGAGCGCGTCGACGTGACCCTGCCGCGCGACCTCGATCGCGACGAGCGGGTTCCAGAGGTAGGCCAGGATCCAGCCCGGGCCGGCGCCGACCGCGATGAGCCAGCGCCGGAGCGCGAGCGCGAGGAACACCTCGCACACGACGAGGGCCGCCTTCAGCGCGAGCGCCGACTCTCCCGGCGCGGTCGCGAGGAGGAAGAAGAGCTGGGCGCCCGGAGGGTACGGGCTCGGCACGTCCGGGTTGTTCACCGGCCAGCTCTCCGGCGTGCGGAGTTGGGCGACTGCCGGATCCGCTGGGACGATTGCGTAGGGGCTGAGGCCCGCGCGAACGGCGCGCGCATCCCACACGTACCGGGTCACGTCGGCGTTCCGATGGGTGGGCGCGAGCACGAGCGGGACACGCCACGCCAAGGCGAGCAGCGCGAGCGCGGCGAGCGCTCGCGGGGAGGGGTGCCGCCCCCGCGCGAGCTTCAGGATCGCGACGAGGTAGCCAGCGCTCGCGGCGCCGAGGAGGACGAAGAACAGGGGCGTTCCCTGACCCGGATCCCAGGCAACGAAGGCGAGGAGCGCCGCGAGGATGACCGCGCCCGCGCCGCAGAGCGACCACCGAGGCCCTCCGCGGTCCGCAGCGCCGCCGTCGCTCCTCGCGCGGCCTTCGCTGTCCGTGTACGACGGCTCCATCATGCCGGCGTCCGAGCGGGGCTCGCGCCTCCGCCGCTACCGCCCCGCCCCGTCACCGGGCGGGCGTTCCCACGAGGCGAGGAGCGCCGCCGTTCGTGGCGCGCGGGCGGGCTCGGCGCGCAGCTCCGCCGCGAGTCGAAGGAGGTCCGCCGCCACGTCCACGTCGTACCAGACGCGGGCGACGGCCACCGAGAGCCCGCGCGAGCGCGCGCTCTCGCAGAGGGCATCGAACGCACTCGACGTGCCGAGCGGCGCGGCGTCGAAGAGCCCGGGGTGCGCCGCCGACGCGCCCACCAGGTAGTACCCGCCGTCCTCCGTTGGCCCCACGACGAGATCGCTCCCGTCGAGGCTCGCGAAGGCCGCGTCGAGGACCGCCGCGGGGAGGTGCGGGCTGTCCGCGTCGATCGCGATCACGCGGGAGAAGCCTGCCTCGACGAAGCGGCGGAACACGCACGTGAGCGCCGCCCCGAGCCCCGCGCCGTCCTGCCCGACCACGTCCACGCCCGGCAGCGTCGCGGCGAGCTCGGGCAGATCCTCCCGCGGGCACATGACCGCGACGTGCACGCCGTCGAGCGACCGCGCGAGCGCGAGGGTGTCCCGGAGCAAGCACTCCGACAGGCGGACGATCTCGCCGGCCGGCACCGCCCCGTCGAGGCGCGTCTTCGCGTGCCCCTCTCGCGGCGCCTTCGCCATGACGACGAGCGCGCGGCGGGCGCCGGGCTCCTCCTCGTCCGCTCGCGACGTCCCGGGCGTGCTCATGCCGCCCGCGGCGCCTCGCTCGCGCGCGGCTCGGCTCGGAGCCGGTTCACGACGATCCCAGCGAGGATGCACCAGGCGGCGCCGACGGTCCCCCTCACCGTCCCGCTGATCTTCGAGACGCCAATGCGCGGGTGGTAGCTCACCGGCACCTCCGCGACGCGGTAGCCCTGCCTCGCGCCGCGCGTCGGGAGCTCGACCGCCCACCCGTAGGTCGGCTCGCGGAGCGCGACCGCGCGGAGAACGTCGCGGCGCGCGGCGCGGAACGGACCGAGGTCGGTGAGCGCCACGCCGTACAGCGCGCGGATGAGGGTCGCCGCGAGCCGGTTCCCGAGGACCTGGTGCCACGGCATCGCGCCCGCCGCCAGGCCGCCCTGGAGCCGCGAGCCCAGGACGATGTCCGCCTTCCCCTGCCGGATCGGCTCGAGGAGCCGCGGCATCTCCGCAGGTCGATCGCTGTAGTCGCCGTCGAGGAAGACGACGACATCGGGGTCGGTCGCGCGATCCAGGCCGGTCAGGCAGGCACGCCCGTAGCCGCGACGCGGCTCGAGGATCACGCGGGCGCCCCGCCCCGCCGCGATCTCCCGGGTACCGTCGGTCGAGCCCGCGTCGACCACCAGCACCTCGGTCGCGAGCGAGGCGGGGATGTCGTCGAGGACGCGTCCAATGGAGCCGGCCTCGTTGAAGGTCGGGATGACGACGGCGACCCGCACGCCGCCGAGACTACCAGATCGGCAGGTTCGGCCACCGCTTCGAGAGGAGCGCGTCCACGCCCCAGGTCCGCCCCGGCCGCGTCGCGACGAGGGCCGCCGCCGCGATCGTCGGGATGAGCAGCTCCCAGATCCAGGCCGTGCCCAGCTCCGAGATCCAGAGCGTGAAGAGGAACCCCGCGGCCGCCGCGGCGAAGAGACGACTGGCGGTCCCCGTCACGAGGGCGATCCCGAACGCGAGCTCGGACGCCGCCTGGAGCGGGGCCGCCACGGAGGCGTGGCCGGCCACGAAGGACATCACGCTCTTCCAGACCCCCGGGGCGGCGCCCTTGTTGACGTAGTACTCGATGAGGTTCCGGTAGCCTGCCGGTGTGTAGGCGCCCTTGCGGAGGTTCTCGAAGAACACCCAGACGAACATCGCGCCGATGGCGACGCGGATCACTGCCAGAGCGCGCTTCTCGTGGGTCGCTTCGTTCGTGGTCACGTCGACCCCCCGGTCGTCGCGGACGGCAGCGGGAGCGAGGACATCCTGGGCGATCCGGGCCATGGTCGATCGAACCTCCTGGGGCATGTGGGTTCGCGCTCCACGCCCCGACGCGATGGGTCTTGTCACGGGGTGCAGTACGCGGAACGCCTGCGGGGCGTTACAGGCGCCAACCGGGTACCCGCATAGGTGGCCGCGTAACCGCGGGCCGTACTTCGAGCAGCACG
>DATIDF010000397.1:0-28590 GCA_035456445.1 Anaeromyxobacter sp. | reverse complement strand
TCACGCCACGACGCTCAGGTGCGTCGCGACGCGGTACCCCGTGGCTAGGCCGTCCGCGTCCAGCAGCGCGAGCCCCAGCGACGCGTCCACCGCCACGCGGACCGGCGCGACGCCGGCGATCGCGCCCATGATCTCGCCGGTGCGGGCGTCGAGCGCGGTCACGCCATCCGCCGCGACGATCACCGTGCCGCGCGCGATCGCGGGCGGCACCGCCCCGGGACCCGGCGCACCGGCGGACGCGGGACGGGTCCAGCGCGACGTCCCGTCGCGGCCGAGCGCGACGAGCCCGCCTGCGGGGTCGCGCGCGACGAGCAGCGCGCCCGCGGCACCGATGGTCGGCGGGCCGGAGAGGGGCGGCACCACGGCCCAGGCAGGTGCGCCGCTCTCTTCGAGGGTGGCGACGATCGGGTCGCCCGCGAGCGCGCCGGCCACCGCGATGCGCCGCCCCCACGCGATGGGTGGGCCGGAGGGGACGAGGTCGAGCGCCGCCTCCCAGAGGCGCGCGCCGCCCGCCGGGTCGATGGCGAGAGCGACTACCCCGGCGCCGGTGTCTGCGGCGCAGAGCACGAGCGCAAGGCCGGCGACAGGAGCCGGCGGGCGGACGACCGGCCCACGGCCACGGACCCGCCACACGACGCGTCCGGTCCCGTCCACGCCGTAGACGAACCCGGTGTCCGCGCCCGCTGCGACGATCCCGCCGAACGCCGTCGCCGCCAGCCGGCCCGCGCCCGGAGGAACGAGCCGCCACAGCGTACGGCCGGTGCCGGGGTCGAGCGCCGTCAGCGCCCCGCCCCCCACGAGGAGGAACGGGCCGCGCGGGAAGGCAACGGCCGTGAACGACGGCGTGCCCGGGAGCGGGCGTGCCCACAGCCGAAGTCCGGTGCGCGGCGCGACCGCCTCGAGCTCCCCGCCGCGCGCCAGGAGCAGCGCGCCCGGCAGCACGGCGGCGTGCGTTGCCCCGCCGGCGCGCCACAGGACGCGCCCTGTCGCCCGCTCGATCGCGGCCACCGCAGCCCCACCCGCGGCGAGGACGACGCCGCCGCGCACGTGGAGCCCCGGCCCCGCCGGCGCGCCCACGTCGAGCTGGAAGAGGCGCCGGAACGCGAGCCGGCGGAGCCGGCCGGGGCCGAGCGGGCGCTGAGACGGCGGGCGCTGGGGCGGGACACGCGCGTGGCCGGGTACGGCCGCGCTCCGGGCGCGATCCCCCTCCGCGAGCTCTTCTATCTGGGCGAGCCTCTCCGCTGCCGCGGCCTCGAGGTCCGCGAGATGCGCGTTCTCGGCCTGTCGCGGGTTGCGCACGCGCGCGACGCGCCCGAGCTCGAGGGCGGCCTCGGCGATCGCGCGAGCGAGCTCCAGCGGCGGGCAGCGCGCCGGCCCGTCCGGACCGACGAGCCTCGCCTCCGCAAGATCGAGCGTGAGCGTCGTCACGCCTCCGCGGCCCGGACGCGCGAGCGCGATCTCGCAGCGCGGCTCTCCGCGCCGGATCGCCGCGAGGAGTCGGTCCACTCCGGCACCGAGGTCGCGGAGCGCAAGGAACGGGATGCCGGGAAACACCGCGAGCGTCACGCCGTCCGCGCCGCGGAGCGTCAAACGTCCGGCGACGAGCAGCGAGCCCAGGTCGGGCCGACCGCCTTCGTAGGCGAGGAGGTGCCCCTCGTCGTCGGCGAGCTCGAGCGCGCAGGTGACGCCGCCCTTCGCCTGGGCCACGCGAGGAGCGCGCCCGCGGTTGCCGCCGGCGCTCGGGCGCGGCGAAGGCCCTGCCTCGGCGCGACGGAGCGCTCGTGCGGCGGCACGCAGCCGTCTCCCCTCGCGCTCGGCTTCCTCGGGAAGGATCTCGGCGAGCTCGCGGCAGAACGCCGCCGCGGCGTCCAGGGCTGCGGCAGCGAGCGCCTCCACCTCGACCTCCACGTCACGAGCGAGCACGCGGGAGGGGCGGGAGAGCGACACGAGGGTGAGCAGCGCGCTCGCGTCGCGGCGACGGATCACGAGCTCGAGCTCCCCTTCCCGAAACGGCACCGTGGCGTGCGCCTCCCCTCCGATGATGCGAGCGATGGCCCGCAGGAGCGCTTCGAGCGACGGGAGGAGCGCCCCCTCGGCCTGCCCTGCCGCGATGTCGACACCATCGACCTCGATCGCCAGCGCATCGACGACCGCGCGAGCCGCCGCGGCGCGCGCCGGCCCGGTGGCACGGCGCAGCGAGGTCACCAGCCGCGGGTCGTGCTTCCAGCTCGCTCCCGTTCGGATCCGGATCATGAGATCCCAAGAATCACCGCGGAATCAGGCACTTTCAACGTTGACAGGGCAATGGCCCGGCACGAAGATGTCGGCTCCGGCAGAGGCCCCCGACGCGCGGGCCGCCGCTCATTCTCTCCACTCTCCCAAGGACGTACATGACCTTCACGGAAGCAGCGATCGAGGTGCTGCGGCGCGAAGGAAAGCCCCTTCACTTCAGGAAGCTCACGGAGATCGCCATCCGCGAGAGCCTGCTCGACCACGTCGGGAAGATCCCCGAAGAGACGATGGCCGACCAGCTCGCCGCGCACTGCCGCCTGCCACACGCGGACAGACGGGTGATCCCGGTCCAGCAGGGTACCTTCGCGCTCACCGAATGGGGCCTCGATGAGGATCCGGCCGGTTTGGAGGGGCTCATTGAGCCTCCCCCTGACGAGGAGCCCTATCGAGGCCGTGAGCGACATCCGATCCCTTCGCGCGAGATGGCTCGGGGAGCCGGGCGGGGTGAGGCAGGGCGCCCCCGCCGCAAGGAGGAGGAGGAGCAACGCGGACGCCGCTTCCCGCCTCCCGCGGAGGTCGCGTACGAGATCCTCGCCGGCGCGGGGCGTGCGCTCTCGCTCGCCGAGATCGCGGCGCAGGGCGCGGAGCGGCTGCTCATGCCGGACGCGTTCGTCCGCGACGGCGCGTCGCTGCGGGCCGCGCTCCTCGAGGACAACCGGCGGCGCGAATCGTCCGGGAGGAAGCCGCTCTTCCTCGTGGATGCCGATGCCGTCATGCTCGTCGCCCAGCCCGAGCCGGGAGAGCGCCCCGCCGCCGTCGCGTCCCCGGCGCGTGCCGAAGCCGCCGCGCAGAGCGCATCCGAGCTTCGCCGGGCCGCCCTCGCCGCCCTCCGCCGCCGACTGCGGGAGTGCGATGCCGCCACGATCGAGCACCTCGCGGCGCGCCTGCTCGAGAAGACCGGGTTCCGCGAGGTCAAGGTCGCGAAGCGCGGCCGAGAGCACGTGATCTACACGGCGCGCCGGAGGATGGGCCTCACCGACCTGCGCCACGGGATCCGGATCGTGCGGAACGGCGCGGACGCGTCGCGCCGCGACGTGACCGAGCTCCGGCGCGATCTCGCCCACTACGGTGCGCAGCTCGGCGTCGTGGTCACCGCCGGCGAGGTGGCGCGCGAGGCGCGCGGCGAGGCGGCCGCGGCCGGTCAGCTCCCGATCGTGCTCCTCTGCGGAGAGGCGCTCGCGGAGGCGTTCGCGGACGCGGGTCTCGGCACCGTGCCGGTGGTGATCCCCGAGGTGGACGAGGGGTTCTTCCGTTCCGCCACCGAGCTGGCCGAGAAGGAGGAGGCGGCGCGGCGCGCTCGGCGCGAGGAGCGAGAGCGGCGCGAGCCCCGGGAACGCGAGGCACGCGAGCCCCGGGAACGCGAGGCACGTGAGCCCCGGGAGCGCGAGGCACGCGAGCCCTTGGAGCGCGAGGCACGAGAGCCCCCGCGGCGCGAGGAGCGTGCGCCGGCGGAGGCTGCCCCCGCGCCCCGCGGCGAGCCGGCGAGCCCCCTGGTGACGGAGCCTGGTCCCACCGAGGTCATCGTCAGCGCTGCGGAAGCCGCCGAGGCGGTGGTGGCGGCGGCAAAGCCGGCCGGTGCCGCGATCGCCACCGAGATCTCGGTCGCCGCGACGCTGGACGAGGAGGGGCCTGAGGACGAGGAGGAGGGGGAGGCCGAGGAGGCAGAGTCCGCGACCGAGGGCGAGTCCGCCGCGGGGGCCGAAGGAGCGCCGGGCGAGGCCGCGGGAGATGCGGCCGGGGAGCGGCGCAGGCGCAGGCGCCGCCGCCGTCGGAGGGGGGGCCGCGGCCGCGCTCGCGAGGGCGCCGCTCAGGCGCAGACGCCGAGTCCGAACGGCGAACCGGCGGGAGGTGCGCCGGCGCAGACGACTCGAGACGCCGCCGCTCCTCCCGGCCAGACGCCGCCGCCCACGCCGGAGCCGCACGGCGGCGAGGGCGGGCCGGCCGCAGGCTAGGGCATGAGCGGCGCGCGGAGCATCAGCGGGGTGATGGTGCTCGTCGCGGCGCTGCTCGCAGCGCTCGGCGGCTGCCGCCGCGATCCCCCTCCCGCGTCGATCGCCTCCGTGCGCGTCGGCGACGATGCGCTCGCCGGGCCGCTGCGAGAGGCCGGCCTCGACGCCGCGACGCTCGAGGCCGCGATCCGAGCGGCGCTCGGGGATGCGGGGTTCCGGCTCGCCGACGGAGAGCGCTCCTACCGCGCGCGCGTGGACGTGCTCGGCGTCAGGCTCGCGGCCGACGGCTTCGCAGGCAGCGCGCCGCGGGTCGAGATCGCGATCGAGCTGCAGCTCACGCCCACCCGCCCCGACGCTGGAGATCTGCTGAGGGAGACGAGCACCGCGACCGCGACGCTCGCCGGCCGCACGCCCCGGGACGCCTGGCGCGCGGCGTTCGGCATGGCGTCCGCTGACGCCGCGAAGGGGCTCGCGCTCGGGTTCGCCGCCGACGCGAAGCCGCTCGAGGCGCTCATCGCCGATCTGGCCTCTCCCGAGGCCCGAGTACGCGACCACGCCATCCGCGTCCTCGCCGATCGCCGGAACCCCGAGGCGGTCCCGGCGCTGCTCGAGCGGCTGCGCGACGGTGATCCCGAGATCGTCCAGCGTGCGGTGGGCGCGCTCGCGCAGATCGGCGACCCGCGCGCGGTGGGGCCGCTCATCGAGGTCGCGCAGGGCGGCGATCCCTCGCTCACGGCGCGCATCGCGCGCATCGTGGGCGACATCGGCGGACCCGAAGCCGAGGGATACCTGCTCACCCTCGAGTCGGGCCACCCGGACCCGGCCGTCCGGCGCGCCGCGCGCGAGGCGCTCGCCGATCTCTCCGCGCAAGCGGAGGCCGCGCGCGCCCAGGTTTCCGCTAAGATGCGGGCGCCATGAGGCTCCGCTCTCTCGCCGTCCTCTCCGCCGCCGTCGTCGCCTGCGCCCGAGCCCCCGCGCCGAAGCCAGCGGGCTCGTCCGCGGAAGCCGCGCCTGCCGACTACTTCCCGCTCGCGATCGGCAACGAGTGGATCTACCAGGACGAATCGCCAGCGCTGCCGCCCGAGCAGCGGGGACAGAAGCGCACGGTGCGCATCGTCGAGCGCACCGCGGACGGGTACTTCAAGGACACGGAGCGCGGTGAGCTGCGCCTGGACGGCGGCTGCCTGCACGACCGGACGCGCCGCCTGCTCTGCGGCCCGATCGCACCAGGGACGCGCTGGTCGTCGATCGTCTCGGCGAGCTCGACGGAGCGTTACGAGATCGCGGCGGTAGGCGAGGCGGTGACGACACCTGCCGGCGCGTTCGAGGGCTGCGTCCGCGTGCGGGCCCACAACCGCGCCGCCCAGGGCGCGGAGCACGTGCTCGAGATCACCTACGCGCCGGGTGTCGGGCCGGTGAAGCTCGAGACTTTCGCGGTGGTCGGCGACGCGGTGACTCCTCAGGTGAGGGCGCTGCTGCGGGCGTACCGCGTCGGAGGGAAGTGATGCGAGAGGTCGGGATCGGGATCGCCGGGTTCGGCACGGTCGGCGGCGGGGTGCTGTCGATCCTCCGCAGCCACGCGGGCGACATCGAGGCGCGCCTCGGCGCGCGCATCGCCGTGCGGCGCGTGGCGGTGCGCGACGAAGCCAAGGAGCGCGCCGTCGGCCTCGACGCGTCGCTCCTCACGACGCGGATCGAGGATCTGCTCGAGGACCCGGAGATCGCGGTGGTCGTCGAGCTCATCGGCGGGGTGGACCAAGCCTTCGACCTCGTGCGGGGCGCGCTCGAGCGTGGGAAGCACGTCGTCACCGCGAACAAGGCGCTCCTCGCCGAGCGCGGCGCCGAGATCTTCCGGCTCGCTCGCGAGAAGGGCGTGGACGTCTATTACGAGGCGGCGGTCTGCGGCGGGGTCCCGATCATCCGGACGCTGCGCGAGGCGCTCGCCTCCGACCGGATCAACGCGCTCCACGGCATCGTCAACGGGACGACGAACTTCATCCTCACCGCGATGGACGAGCAGGGAGCGCGGTTCGAGGACGCGCTGCGCGAGGCGCAGCGGCTCGGGTACGCCGAGGCGGATCCCACCCTCGACGTGTCCGGCGGCGACGCCGCGCAGAAGCTCTGCGTGCTCGCGCAGCTCGCGTTCGGCGCGCGGCTCAGGCCACAGGACGTGCTCACCGAGGGGATCACCGCGCTCAGCCCCGAGGACTTCCGCTTCGGCCGCGAGTTCGGCTACGCGCTGAAGCTGCTCGCGGTCGCCCGCCGCACCGGACCGGCCGAGGGGGCCGGCCCGGGAGCACCCGACCAGATCGAGGCGCGGGTGCACCCGGCGTTCATCCCGGCGGGCTCGCTGCTCGCCGGCGTGCGCGGCGCCATGAACGCGGTGGTGCTCCACTCCGAGGCGCTCGGCCCGTCGATGCTGTACGGCCAGGGCGCGGGCGCGATGCCGACGGGGAGCGCGGTCGTGTCGGACATCATCGATCTCACGCGCAACATCCTCGCCGGGAGTCCCGGCCGAGTCCCGCTTCCGCCGGACCGGCCGCTCGTGGAGCTGCGTCCGCACGCCGAGGTGCGCTGCGCCTACTACCTGCACTTCTCGGTGAAGGACGCGCCCGGCGTGCTCGCGGGCACCGCCTCGAAGCTCGCCGAGCGCCGGATCTCCATCGCCGCGGTGCAGCAGCGCGAGCAGAACGACCAGGGCAAGCCCGTGCCGCTCGTGATCGTCACGCACGTCGCGCGCGAGGCGGACCTGCGCGCGGCCATCGACGAGATCGATCGTCATCCGACGACGCTCGCGCCCACCCGGCTCATCCGGATCGAGAACGTTTGACGGCGTGAGGCGTGGATCATGGTGAAGACGGAGATCCGCGTCATCTACGGCGATACGGATCAGATGGGCGTCGTCTACTACGCGAACTACCTGCGCTACTTCGAGGCGGGGCGGAACGAGTTCCTTCGCGCGAAGGGGCTGCGCTACCGCGACTTCGAGGCGCAGCACGGGCTCCTCCTGCCCGTCGTCGAGGCGCAGGTCGGCTACCGCAGCCCGGCGCGGTACGACGACCTGCTCACCGTCGAGACCGCGCTCGTCGAGGCGCGGCGCGCGTCGGCGCGGTTCGGCTACCGCATCCTCCGGGACGGCGAGCTCGTCGTGACCGGCCATACCGTTCATGCGTGCGTGGATCGCGACGGCAAGATCCAGCGCATGCCTCGGGCGCTGCTCGACCGCCTCTCGGCGGGAGAGGGGCTCGCGGATCCCGGTGAAGGGGCCGCCCCGAAGAGAGGACCCCATGGCAGCCATCTCGCGTGAGATCGTCATCGACGTCCCCATCGAGCGCTTCTTCGACCTCGTCATCGACTACCCGAGCTATCCGGAGTTCGTGCCCGGCATCCACGGCTGCCGCGTGAAGGCCGCCGGGGTCGGGGGCAAGGAGGTGGAGTACGAGCTCGACGTGGGCGTGAAGAAGATCCGCTACCTCCTCCGGCACGTGGAAGAGCGCCCGCGGCGCGTCGTGTGGTCGCTCGTCTCCGGCGAGTGGATGAAGGTGTCGAGCGGCTCCTGGGAGCTCGAGGATGCGGGCGGCAAGACCCGCGCCCGCTACACGGTCGACATCCAGATCGCGAAGCCGGCGCTCGTTCCCCAGGCGATCGTCGATCGCGTCGCGGACGAGCTCACGCGCGTGCAGCTCCCGCGGACGCTCGACGCCTTCAAGCGCCGCGCGGAGAGCAGATAGCGCAATGGTAGGGCGTGCGCGATGAGCACTCCTCGCGTGCGCGCTCGCGACGCTCGGAAGCTCGTCTGTCCCACTGTGGTATCACCGCCGCGCTCCTCGGAGACGGCGGAGCGCCGTCCTTGACCCCCCGTCTTGGCGGGGACTACGATGACGGCCAGCCCTGACCGGGACATCTGAATGCGGCGCGGACGCGCGTCGTTAGAACAGGAGAATGCTGACGAAGAAGGGGTCCACTCGGGGAACGTAGCTTGCACAGAGCCACGGACCGAAGACGACGAGGCCGAGAGGACGGGAAGATGCTTGACGCTTACGTCATCGAGGAGATCAAGCGACGCGAGCGCGAGCAGCGCCGCGACGATCGGCCGGTCATCGAGCTGCCAGTCCCGCAGCCGCCCGTGCGCCGCCCAGGCCGCGACGAGCCCGCCGACCGCGACGACGATCGGGATCGCGATCGCGGCGATCGCGACCGCGGTGTCGTGATCATCGATCTCGGCTGAGCAGGGAAGAGGACACGGCGCTCGCCAGGGGCGAACGCCGACGCGAGGGCGCGGGCCGACAGGTTCCGCGCCCGATTCTTTTTCTCTGCCTCCTTTCTGGAGCGGTCTCGAAAACCGATTGACCGTTGCGGGGGCGGGGGGCACATTCCCGCACCCAAAGCGGCGGGCGTGTCCGCCCGCCCCACGCGGCGCTCGAGCGCTGCGACGGAGGATGGATGACCGAGATCATCAACGTGACCGCACGCGAGATCCTCGATTCGCGCGGCAACCCGACCGTCGAGGTCGAGGTGGCGGTCGGGACGGGGGACGTCGGCCGGGCCGCGGTGCCGTCGGGCGCCTCGACGGGCGAGCACGAGGCGCTCGAGCTTCGCGACGGCGACAAGAAGCGCTACCTCGGGAAGGGCGTCCGGAAGGCGGTCGCGAACGTGATCGACGAGATCGCGCCCGCGGTGGTCGGGCTCGACGCGAGCGATCAGGCGGTGCTCGACCAGCGGATGATCGAGCTCGACGGCACGCCGACGAAGTCGAAGCTCGGCGCGAACTCGATCCTCGGCGTCTCGCTCGCCGCCGCCAGGGCCGCCGCGCAGGCGCACGGCCTGCCGCTGTACCGGTATGTGGGCGGCGCCGGCGCGCGCACGCTCCCCGTGCCGCTCATGAACATCCTGAACGGCGGCGCGCACGCCGACTCGAACGTGGACATCCAGGAGTTCATGGTCGTCCCGCTCGGCGCGCCCACCTTCGCCGAGGCGCTCCGGTTCGGCGCCGAGGTGTTCCACGCGCTGAAGGGCGTCCTCAAGAAGAAGGGCGCCGGGACCGGCGTCGGCGACGAGGGCGGCTACGCTCCGAACCTCGCCTCCAACGAGGAGGCGCTCGCGCTCATCATGCAGGCGATCGAGCTCGCGGGCCTCAAGCCCGGGCAGGACGTCGCGCTCGCGCTCGACTGCGCCGCGAGCGAGTTCTTCGAGAAGAGCTCGGGCAAGTACGAGCTCGAGGGCGAGGGGAAGGCGTTCGACGGCAAGGGGCTCGTGGACTTCTACGCGGCCCTCGCCGCGAAGTACCCGATCGTCTCGATCGAGGACGGCTGCGGCGAGGACGACTGGAGCACCTGGAAGCTCCTCACCGACCGGCTCGGGTCGAAGCTCCAGCTCGTGGGCGACGATCTCTTCGTGACCAACGTGACCCGGCTGTCGCGCGGCATCCAGGAGGGCGTCGCGAACTCCATCCTCGTGAAGGTGAACCAGATCGGGTCGCTCACCGAGACGCTCGACGCGGTCCGCATGGCCCACCGCGCCGGCTACACGAGCGTGATGAGCCACCGATCGGGCGAGACCGAGGACACCACCATCGCCGACCTCTCGGTCGCCTGCGACTGCGGGCAGATCAAGACCGGCTCGGCCTCGCGCACGGATCGCGTCGCGAAGTACAACCAGCTGCTCCGCATCGAGGAGGAGCTCGGGAAGGCCGCGCGCTACGCGGGCCGCGACGCGTTCAAGGCGCTGCGGTAGGCGTCGGGACGGGTAGGACCCGTGCCCGGGCCCGGCTCGTCTCGGGCACGGGCTCGGACTCGGGCGCGTTTACGGGATCGAACGAAGCGAACGTTCTAGGGGACTCCGTTTGACCAGGGTGCCCGCGGTTCGCTAGGTTCGCGCGCCACACCGAGGGGACGAGGAGAGCTCATGCGGGCCGAGTGGATCGCGAAGCGGCACGGCACGCCGAACGTGACGCAGATGCATCACGCGCGGCGCGGAATCGTGACGGAGGAGATGGCGCACGTCGCGGCCCGGGAGCGGCTCGAGCCCGGGCTCGTCCGCGAGGAGGTCGCGCGCGGGCGGATGGTGATCCCCGCGAACGTGAAGCACCCCGAGCTCGAGCCGTGCGCGATCGGCGTCGCGGCGACCTGCAAGATCAACGCGAACATCGGGAACAGCGCCGTCAGCTCCGACGTCGACGAGGAGCTCAAGAAGCTGGCCGTGTGCCTGCGCCACGGGGCCGACACGGTGATGGACCTCTCGACGGGCGGCGACATCCCGCTCATCCGCGAGAACATCCTCCGGCACAGCCCGATCCCCGTCGGCACGGTGCCCATCTACGAGTGCCTCGCCCACGTGAAGGACGTCGCCGACCTCACGCCCCGCATGCTCCTCGACATCATCGAGGCCCAGGCGGCGCAGGGCGTCGACTACATGACGATCCACGCCGGCGTCCTCAGGGACATCGTGCCGATGGCGTCCGGGCGCATCACCGGGATCGTGAGCCGAGGCGGCGCGCTCATGGCGCGCTGGATGTCGGCGAACGGGCAGGAGAACCCCCTCTACACGCACTTCGACGCGATCTGCGAGATCTTCAAGCGCTACGACGTGACGTTCTCGCTCGGCGACGGCCTCAGGCCGGGCTGCCTCGCCGACGCGTCCGACGAGGCGCAGTTCGCGGAGCTGAAGGTGCTGGGCGAGCTCACCCGCAAGGCCTGGGCGCACGACGTCCAGGTGATGGTCGAGGGCCCAGGCCACGTCCCGCTCGATCAGATCCCGATGAACATGCAGAAGGAGCGGGAGCTCTGCGACGAGGCGCCGTTCTACGTGCTCGGCCCGCTCGTCACGGACATCGCGCCCGGCTACGATCACATCACGAGCGCGATCGGCGCGGCCGTCGCCGCGCAGCACGGCGCGTCGATGCTCTGCTACGTCACGCCCGCCGAGCACCTCGGCCTCCCCGACGTGGAGGACGTCCGGCAGGGGATCATCGCCTACAAGATCGCCGCCCACGCCGCCGACGTCGCCCGCCACAGGCCCGGCGCGCGCGATCGCGACGACGCGTTGTCCCGGGCGCGCTACGGGTTCGACTGGAAGCGCCAGTTCGAGCTCTCGCTCGACCCCGACGCCGCGCGCACCAAGCACGACGCGACGCTCCCGCAGGACGCGTTCAAGTCGGCCGAGTTCTGCTCCATGTGTGGGCCGAAGTTCTGCTCGATGCGCATCCACTCGCACCTCGGCGACGCCGCCACCCCGGGCGCTGCCCCGCCGTGCGGCGACGCCGAGCACGAGCCCGCTCGCGCCGGAGCCCTGCCGATCGCGAGGTAGGTTCGGGCCGAACCGCCCTTCGGGGGCTCGCCCGGCGCACGGTCGGGGAGCACGCGACGCGTTAGGATCCGGGCGATGGCACCCCCGGTGACTGTCTACGAGGTCGGGCCCCGCGACGGCCTCCAGAACGAGGCGCGAAGCGTCCCGACCGCCGACAAGCTCGCGCTCGTGCGCGCGCTCGCCGACGCGGGGCTGCGTCGCATCGAGGCGACGAGCTTCGTCTCCCCGCGCTGGATCCCGCAGCTCGCGGACGCCGCCGACGTCACCGCCGCGCTACCCCGGACCCCGGGCGTCTCGTACGTCGTCCTCGTCCCGAACGCGAAGGGGCTCGCGCGGCTCGGCGAAGCGCTCGAGCAGGCAGGCGCGGGGCACCCGCGCGTCGACGCCGCCGTGTTCCTCTCGGCCTCGGAGAGCCACTCGAAGCGCAACATCAACCGGAGCATCGCGGAGGCGCTCGAGGACGCGGCGACGCTCGTCCCGGCGGCGCGCTCCCGAGGGCTCCGCGTCCGCGGCTACGTATCGACGGCGTGGGGCTGCCCGTACGAGGGGAGGGTCGACCCGGCGCGGGCGGCCGAGATCGCGCTGCGGCTGCTCGCGCTCGGCTGCCATCAGGTGTCGCTGGGGGATACGATCGGCGTCGGGACGCCGCACCAGACCCGCGACCTCGTCCGTCGTGTCCTGTCGAGCGCCCGGGCCGACGAGCTCGCTCTGCACATGCACGACACCCGCGGAACGGCGCTGGCGAACGTGCTCGTCGGCCTCGAGGAAGGGGTCACCACCTTCGATGCGTCGATCGGCGGGCTGGGAGGGTGCCCGTACGCGCCCGGCGCCTCGGGGAACCTCGCGACCGAGGACCTCGTCTACATGCTGCACGGGATGGACGTCGAGACCGGGATCGACTGGGAGCGGCTCGTCGCGGCCGGCGCACTCGCGCAGCGGCTCGTGGGGCGCCGCCTGCCCGGCAAGGCGCTCCAGGCGGAGCTCGCGCGCGGCTCCGCCGAAGGCGCACGGGAGGGCGCGTGACGCCCGCGCGGACCTTGGACGGCGGGGCAGGGCCCGCCTCCTGCGGGAGGGTCGCGTGATGGAGTTCCGGATCGAGCGGCGGGACGGCGCGATCGAGGTGTGGACCATCGACGGCGCGTCGCGGCGGAACGCCATCTCGCGTGCGATGCTGAGCGATCTCGAGGCCCACCTCGCGCGCGCCGCCTCGGATCGCGGGCTCCGCTGCGTCGTGCTCACCGGCGCTGGCGACAAGGCGTTCTGCGCCGGTGCCGACCTGAAGGAGCGCGCGGCGATGTCCGCCGAGGACGTCCACGCGTTCCATCGCGCGCTCCGGCGCGCGCTCCGCGGCATCGAGGCCGCGCCGCAGCCGTTCGTGGCGGCGCTGAACGGCGCCGCGCTCGGCGGCGGGCTCGAGCTCGCGCTCGCCTGCGATCTGCGCATCGCGTCGGACTCGGCGCAGCTGGGCCTCCCGGAGGTGTCGCTGGGGATCATCCCGGGCGGCGGCGGGACCCAGCGGCTCGCGCGCCTCGTCGGCGTCGCCCGCGCGAAGGACCTCGTCCTCACCGCGCGGCGCGTGTCCGCCGCGGAGGCGCTCGCGATCGGGCTCGTGACCCAGCTCGTCCCGGCGCAGCGGCTCCTCGACGAGGCGGTGGAGCTCGCGCGCCGGATCGCGCGGAACGCCCCGATCTCGCTGCGGCAGGCGAAGCGGGCGATCGACGGAGGGTTCCACCTGCCGCTCGAGGAGGCGCTCGAGCTCGAGAACCAGCTGTACCAGGACTGCCTCGGCACGAAGGACCGCGTCGAGGCGCTCCGCGCGTTCGCGGAGAAGCGGCCGCCGGTCTTCACCGGCGAGTGACCCCGCGAAGGCGGGGAGAGCGAGGCATCGTGATGGACGCGGACGGAACGCCCGGCGGCGGCGCCGCGAGGCCCGAGAGCCCGGACGAGCGGATCGAGCGCGAGCTCTCCCGCGTCCGGGGAGGCGGGGCGGAGAAGTACCACGCGAAGAACGCGGAGCAGGGGAAGCTCTTCGTCCGCGAGCGGCTCGACCTGCTGCTCGATCCCGGCTCGTTCGTCGAGGATGGCGCGCTCGCGAACGCGCTCGATCCGGAGCTGCCCGCCGACGGCGTCGTCACGGGGATGGGGCGCGTCGGGGGCCGGCCGGTGTGCGTCATGGCGAACGACTCGACCGTGAAGGCCGGGAGCTGGGGCGCCCGGACGGTCGAGAAGATCCTCCGCATCCAGGAGGTCGCTGCCGCGCAGAGGGTCCCCATGCTGTACCTCGTCGACTCCGCCGGCGCGCGCATCACCGACCAGGTGGAGATGTTCCCGGGCCGGCGCGGCGCCGGGAGGATCTTCCACAACGAGGTCCACCTCTCCGGCATGGTCCCGCAGGTCTGCCTGCTCTTCGGCCCGTCGGCGGCCGGCGGCGCCTACATCCCGGCCTTCTGCGACGTCGTCGTCATGGTGGAGGGGAACGCCTCCATGTACCTCGGCTCGCCGCGGATGGCCGAGATGGTCATCGGTGAGAAGGTGACGCTCGAGGAGCTGGGCGGCGCGCGGATGCACTGCTCGGTCTCGGGCTGCGGCGACTTCCTCGTCGCGACCGAGGAGGAGGCGATCGCGCTCGCTCGCCGCTGGCTCTCGTACCTGCCGCAGAACCACCGCGGCCTGCCGCCGTCCGCGCCGACGCGCAACCCGCGCGCCGGCGGGCGCACGATCGAGGACATCGTCCCACCCGATCAGAACAAGCCGTTCGACGTGTCGGAACTCGTCGAGGCGATCGTCGACGAGGGCTCGTTCCTCGAGGTGAAGAAGCTCTGGGCGGGTGAGCTCGTCACCGGGCTCGCCCGCATCGACGGGCAGGTGATCGGGATCCTCGCGAACCAGCCGAAGGTGAAGGGCGGGGTGCTGTTCGTCGACTCGGCCGACAAGGCGGCGCGGTTCATCTGGCTGTGCGACGCGTTCAACGTGCCGCTCCTCTACCTCGCCGACGTGCCCGGGTTCATGATCGGCACCAAGGTCGAGCGCGCGGGCATCATCCGCGCAGGCGCGAAGATGATCAGCGCCGTCTCGGAGGCGACGGTGCCGCGCATCTGCGTGGTGGTGCGCAAGGCGTACGGCGCCGGGCTCTATGCGATGGACGGGCCGGGCTTCGGCCCGAGCGCGACGCTCGCGCTACCCCAGGCGATGATCGCGGTGATGGGGCCGGAGGCGGCGGTGAACGCCGTCTACTTCAACAAGATCCAGGAGAAGCCCGAGGGCGAGCGGGCTGCCTACGTCTCGGCGCTCCGGGACGAGTACCGAAAGGATATCGACCTCGTGAAGCTCGCGAGCGAGCTCGTGGTCGACGCGGTGTTGCCGGGCAGGGCGCTCCGCGGCGAGCTCGCGCGGCGCTTCTCGCTCTACGCGACGGGCTACGAGCCGCCTGCGGAGCGAAAGCGCGGGGTGGTGCCGGTGTAGGCCTGGGAGGCCACATGGACTTCGAGCTGCCGGAGGAGCTTCGCGAGATCCAGCGCACCGTTCGCGACTTCTGCGAGACGAAGGTTAAGCCGCGGGCGCGCGCGTGGGACGAGACGGGCCAGTTCCCGTGGGAGGTGGTGCGCGAGCTCGGCCCGCTCGGGCTCATGGGCATCGCCGTGCCGGAGGAGTTCGGAGGCGCGGGCATGGGCGCGCTCGGCGTGGCTGTGGTGATAGAGGAGATCGCCCGCTACGACGGCTCGCTCGCGCTCACCGTGGCGAGCCACAACGGGCTCGGCACCGGGCACATCCTCCGCTTCGGGAGCGAGGAGCAGAAGCGCCGCTACCTGCCGGCGCTCGCGCGCGGGGAGAAGCTCGCCGCCTGGGGGCTCACCGAGCCCGGGAGCGGCTCCGACGCCGCCGGCCTCAGGACGATCGCGGTCCGGCGCGGAGATCGGTGGATCCTGAACGGCGCGAAGACCTTCATCACCCAGGGCTCGGTCGGAGACACGTTCGTGGTCCTCGCGAACACGGACGCCGAGCGCAAGCAGCACGGCATCACCGCCTTCATCCTCGAGAAGGGAATGAAGGGGTTCTCGCAGCGCCCGATCCACGGCAAGCTCGGGATGCGCAGCTCCGACACGGCCGAGCTGCACCTCGAGGACGTCGAGGTGGCGGACGCGCAGCGGCTCGGCGAGGTGCACCAGGGCTTCGTGAACACGCTCCAGATCCTCGATCGCGGCCGGATCACGATCGGCGCGCTCGCGGTCGGGCTCGCCCGCGGCGCCCTCGAGGAGTCGCGCGCCTACGCGAAGGAGCGCCGGACCTTCGGGCGCCCCATCGCCGAGCACCAGGCCATCGCCTTCATGCTCGCCGACATCGCCACGGAGGTCGCCGCCGCCCGGCTCCTCGTGCACCGCGCGGCGGCGCTCTGCGAGGCCGAGGAGCCGTTCGGGCCACAGGCCTCCATGGCGAAGCTCTTCGCGAGCGAGGCGGCCATGCGCGCCACCACGAAGGCGGTGCAGATCCACGGCGGCTATGGGTACACGCGCGACTTCCCGGTCGAGCGGTACTTCCGCGACGCGAAGCTCACGGAGATCGGCGAGGGGACGAGCGAGGTGCAACGGCTCGTCATCTCTCGCGCGATTCTGAGGTAACCTCCTCCGCCGGAGGAGGCCTCGGACACCGCATGGGCGAGGGCGAACACACCATCATCGGGAAGATCCCGCGGGAGCGCCTGAACCAGATCGCCTCCCGCAAGCTCTCCGCCCTGGGCATCCCGGTCCGGCTCGGCGCCGACCGCGAGACGCTCGAGGGCGAGCTCGCGCTCTCCCGGGCCCTCCATCCCGCGACCGGCCAGCCGCTCTCGCGCGGGCGTTTCGCGGTGGTCGGCCACGACCACCTCCGCTTCCTCGACCCGCCGCTCGCGGCGCTCGGCCCGGTGCCGTTCCTCGATCACGAGCGGGCCGCGCAGCTCGATCAGGCGATCGCGGCGCTCCTGCAGCAGCGCGCCGCGGTGCTCTCCGACGTCGCAGCCCGCCTCCGGGCGCTCCGCCTCGAGGCCGGGCTCGACGCGGACCGGCTCGCGGCGCGCGCGATCGTGAAGACGCCCAGCCACGCGTTCGAGCTCCTCGGCGGGCCGGAGGGGGTCCGCGTCTCGCGGGTCGCGCCGGTCGGCGGCGCGCCGTTCGAGGTCTCCCCGGACTTCCCGCCGCTCGATCTCGCCGCGCTGCGCACGCCCTCCGAGCTCGAGCTGCACCTCGTGGGCGCGCTACCCCGCATGACGTCCGCGTCGGCGGCCGAGGCGCGCCAGGCCGCGGCACCCGGCGCCGGGCTCGAGGCCACCCCGCCGCCGCGCAACGCGCTCACGCTCGCCGCGCTCGCGCGCGTCTTCGGCGAGGAGGCGACGCTCGCGCCGAACGCCATGGTCGAGCTCGTCCAGGAGTTCCAGCACGGCGGCACGCGCTACCGCTTCGTCGCCTCCCGCGAGATGGGCACGCGCTTCAAGGGGAGGCTCATCGGCCCGAACGGCGACGTCTGGTCGGATCGCTTCGAGCTCGACGCGTTCCCGGGCACGCGTGAGGTCGTCGCGCTCGCGCTCGGGGTCGTGCCGCCTTCGGCGGAGGCCGCGTCCGACCCGCACGTCGTCGCGGATGCTCCCGCGCGCGCCGGCGAGCTCCCGGGCCACCTCCAGCCGCACCCGGGCGAGGTCTGGGTGATGAACGTCGTCGTGGAGGAAGTGCGGGAGGGCGAGGTCCGCTACGTCGGCACCGACATCGACGGCCGGCCCTACGGCGCGGCGCGCGTCCTGCCGCGCGCCGACTTCGAGGCGGTCTTCGCGCAGGATCGGGGTGGGTGGCGGCTCCTCGTGCTCGTCGACCAGGTGCAGGAGGGCAGCGTGATCTACCGCCAGCTCGACCGGAACCGGCAGCCCATCGGCGCGCCGCGGAAGATGGCGGCCGCGATCCTCGTCGCGAACTTCGTGCCGGAGGCGGCGGCGTACTGATGACGACCGGAAACCCCATCGCGGACCGGGTCCTCTCGGGCGACGTCCGTTCCGCTGCACGGCTCATGCGCGATCTCGACGACCGCCAGCCGGGGGCGGAGATGGCGCTCCGCGCGCTGTTTCCCCGCACCGGGCGCGCCTACGTCGTCGGCCTCACCGGAGCGCCCGGCTCCGGCAAGTCCTCGCTCACCGATCGGCTCATCGCTCACCACCGAGCCCACGGACGGACGGTCGGCGTCGTTGCGGTCGATCCGACGAGCCCGTTCACGGGCGGCGCCATCCTCGGCGACAGGATCCGGATGCAGGACCACGCGCTCGACCCGGGCGTCTTCATCCGCTCGCTCGGCACTCGCGGACACCTCGGCGGGCTCTCGCGGTCGACCGCGGACGTCGTGCAGGTGCTCGACGCGATGGGGAAGGACGTCATCCTGGTCGAGACGGTCGGCGTGGGCCAGGACGAGATCGAGGTCGCGAACCTCGCGCACACGGTGGTGGTGGTCGCCGTCCCCGGCCTCGGCGACGACGTGCAGGCGATCAAGGCCGGTGTCCTCGAGATCGCCGACGTGTTCGCGGTGAACAAGGCCGACCGCGAGGGCGCAGATCGCACGGTGCGCGACCTGCAGGGCATGCTCGAGCTGCGCCGGTCCGTGGCCGCCCGTCCGCCGGAGCACGACGCGGCGCACCGGTTCAGCCGCGGCGACGCCTCGCTCGCCGCGCCGGACGCGAGCTGGGAGCCGCCCATCGTGCGCACGGTGGCGCTGCGCGACGAGGGCACCGCGGAGCTCGCCGCGGCGATCGACGCGCACCGGGCCCACCTCGACGCGAGCGGCGGGCGCCGCGCCCGGGACGCCGCGCGCGCGCGGGCCGCGTTCGTCGCGGTGCTGCGCGAGCGGCTCGTCCAGGGCGCGCTGGAGCGACTGGAGGCGGAGATGGGACGGCTCGACGCGGTCGCGGAGCGGATCGCGGCGCGCGAGGCGGATCCGTACGCCCTCGCCGACGAGCTCGCCGCGCGCCTGCGCGCATGAGGACCGGGATGAATCACGCGAACGAGCCGCGCCACCTCGGGGAGCCGCCCGGCGCGGAGCAGCCAGCCGACCCCGTCGCGGCGCTCGAGGCACGGCTGGGGCTCGTCCTCGGCGATCGCGCCACCGCGCTCGTGGCGCTCACGCACAAGTCCTACGTGAACGAGCACCGCGACGAGGCGGGGCTCGCGGACAACGAGCGGCTCGAGTTCCTGGGGGACGCGGTCATCGACCTCGCCGTGTCGCACCGGCTCATGGAGCGGTTCCCGGGCGCGCGGGAGGGCGACCTCTCCAAGATGCGCGCCGCGGTGGTCGACGAGCAGGGGCTCTCGGAGATGGCCCGCGCGCTCGACCTCGGCTCGCTGCTGCGGCTCGGGCGCGGCGAGGAGCTCACCGGCGGTCGCCGGAAGGCTTCGCTCCTCGCCGACGCGATGGAGGCGGTGGTCGCCGCGCTCTACCTCGGGTCGGGTGGCCTCGCCCCCGTGCTCTGCCTCATCGATCGCTTCCTCGGCGACGCGTTCGCCCGCGCCTCGGCGGGCACGCTCGATCGCGACTTCAAGACGCAGCTCCAGGAGCTGTCGCAGAGCCGGCTGCGGGCTACGCCGCGCTACCGCGTGGTCGCGGAGCAAGGCCCCGATCACTCGAAGACGTTCGAGGTGGAGACGGAGCTCCGCGGCGAGGTCGTCGGCCGCGGCGCGGGCCGATCGAAGAAGGACGCGGAACAGGCCGCAGCGAAGATCGCGCTCGAGCTGCTCGTGCGCCGGTTCGCGGAGCAGGGCCAGGTCTCCGAGGGCGGAGCGCCGCCGGCCTCTCCGCCCGCGTCTCCCGGAACGTCCGCAGAGAGCGAGGTGGCGGAGGTCACGGCGCAGGGAGAGGCCGCAGCAAGCGCCGGTCCGCGCGCGCCGGGCGAGGCGGCTGCGCGGCCCGCGACGGGCGAGCCGCCCGCGCGCGCGGAGCCCGCGCCCTCCGCCGAGCCACCGCTCGAGGGCGCTCGGATCGCCCCGGCGCCGCCAGGCGCCGCCGAGCCGCCGAGCGAGCCGGCACCCGCGAAGCGAGCCCGAACGAAGGCCGCGAAGTCCCGCGGGAAGCGCACCGCTCGCAAGGCACCTGCGAAGAAGCAGGCCCGCAAGGGGACGCGTCGCGGGAAGTGAACGGCGCCGGCGTTCTCGGCCCTCGCCCTCTTTCCATTTGCCCGCACCCCCTTCGGTGACTAGCATCCCGCGCATATGACGAGACCGACCGTGCTCCTCGCCGCGCTCGCGGCGTCGCTCGCCGCGAGCGTCGCGCGCGCGCAGGCCCCCGCCGCGGCCGCGCAGGCGAAGGATCAGTACGCCGTCTTCGAGACCTCGCGCGGCAAGATCGGCGTGAAGCTGCTCCCGCAGAAGGCGCCGAAGGCCGTCGAGAACTTCGTCCAGCTCGCCCAGGGCAAGAAGGCCTGGACCGATCCCGCCACCGGCCAGAAGGTCACGCAGCCGCTCTACGACGGGACGCTGTTCCACCGCGTCATCCCGGGCTTCATGGTCCAGGGCGGCGACCCGCTGTCGCGCGGCGCCGCGATCGGCGAGACGCGCAGCGCGGCGGGCCGGCCGTTCGGGACGGGCGATCCCGGCTACCGCTTCGCCGACGAGCTCGAGAAGCCGCCCGCGAAGCCGTTCGCGAAGGGGTGCCAGCTCGCGATGGCGAACAGCGGCCCCAACACGAACGGTTCGCAGTTCTTCATCACCGAGGTGGCGACGCCCTGGCTCGATCCGAAGGCGTGCGACGCGCCGGGCGGCGCGTGCGGCTACGTCCACTTCGGCGAGGGCATCTGCGGCTGCGAGCTCGTCGCGCCGATCGCGCGCGCCGGCAACGGCCAGACGAAGCTCGTGAAGGTCACCATCACGAACAAGGCGCCCACCTGCAAGTGAGCGGCGTCGCCCGGGCGGACGTCTCCGCGCCGGGGAGAGGACGGGAGACGGACATGGCTGAAGCGCTCTACGCGACGTTCCAGACTTCCCTCGGCGAGATCGTGGTGAAGCTCCTGCCCGAGAAGGCGCCGAAGACCGTCGAGAACTTCGTCGGCCTCGCGGAGGGGACGAAGGAGTGGACCGACCCGCGCAGCGGGCAGAAGCAGAAGAAGCCGCTCTACGACGGCACGGTCTTCCACCGGGTGATCCCCGAGTTCATGATCCAGGGCGGCGATCCGCTGGGCACCGGCACCGGCGGCCCCGGCTACAAGTTCGCAGACGAGATCGGCCCGGACAACCGGTTCACGAAGGGCGGGCTGCTCGCGATGGCGAACGCCGGCCCGAACACGAACGGCTCGCAGTTCTTCATCACGGAGATCGCGACCCCGTGGCTCGACAAGGGTCACACGATCTTCGGCGAGGTGGTGCGCGGCGAGGAGCTCGTGCCGAAGATCGCGCGCACCGGCAACGCGAAGGTCAAGCTCGAGAAGGTCACCATCACCCGCGGCGCGCAGCCGTAAGGCACCGCCGCCAGGCAACCCAAGGCGCCCGCTCCCGCTCGCGGGGGCGGGCGCGATCACCTCCATGACCAGCAAGAAGAGTCAGACCCCGTTCCGCGCCGGGTTCGTCGCCATCGTCGGGCGGCCGAACGTCGGGAAGTCCACGCTCCTGAACCGCGTGCTCGGCGAGCACGTCGCGATCGTCACGCCGCGGCCCCAGACCACCCGCACCCGGATCCTGGGCATCTGGAACGGCAAGGGCGCTCAGATCGCGTTCTTCGACACCCCCGGCCTGCACCGCGCGAAGGGCCCGCTGAACCGCCGGATGGTCGAGGTCGCGCTCACCACGCTCGACGAGGTCGACGCGGTGCTCATGCTCGTCGAGGCGGGTACCGGGCCGGAGGGGCGGGTGGAGGTCGGCGAGTCGACGCGCTGGGCGATCGACGAGGTGAGGCGGCGCGGCAAGCCCGCCATCCTCGGCATCTCCAAGATGGACCGCGCGCCGCGCGCGACGCTGCTCCCGGTCATCGACGCGTACAAGGACCTGCACGCCTGGACGGAGATCGTGCCGTTCTCCGGGCTCACCGGCGAGAACGTGGACCGGCTCCTCGACGTCCTCGCGAGTCACCTCCCCGAGGCGGAGGCGCCGCTGTTCCCGCCCGACCAGCTCACCGATCAGGCAGAGCGCGCGCTCGCCGCCGAGTACGTGCGTGAGCAGGTGATGCTCCAGACGCGCCAGGAGATCCCCTACTCGGTGGCCGTCGACGTGGAGGAGTTCGACGAGGCCGAGCGGCGCGACCGCGGCGGGCTCGTGCGGATCTCGGCGCTCGTCCTCGTCGAGCGCGATTCGCAGAAGGCCATCGTGATCGGCAAGGGTGGGGCGATGCTGAAGAAGATCGGGACCCGCGCGAGGGAGAACCTCGAGCGGCTCCTCGGGTGCAAGGTGTTCCTCTCGCTCACGGTCAAGGTGGAGGAGCGCTGGAGCGAGCGCGCCACCGCCCTGAAGAGGCTCGGCCTGTGATCGCGCCCGTCGCCCCCACGCCGCGGGCGCTCGTCGCGCTCGTCGGCCGCCCCAACGTCGGGAAGTCCACCCTCTTCAACCGGCTCGCCGGCCGCCGCGTCGCCATCGTCCAGGACGTGCCCGGCGTGACGCGCGACCGGAACTACGCGGACTTCACCTTCGATGGCCGGGCGCTCTCGGTCGTCGACACGGGCGGGTTCGAGCCCGAGTCGCGCGACCGGCTCATATCTCAGGTGCGCCAGCAGGCGCAGCTCGCGGTCGAGGAGGCCGCCGCCGTGGTGCTCGTCGTCGACGGGCGCGAGGGGCTCACGGGGGTCGACCGCGCCATCGCGGAGCTCCTGCGCCGCGCAGGCAAGCCGCTCTTCGTCGCGGTGAACAAGGTCGACACCGCCCACACCGAGGAGGACATCCCGCTCGCGGACTTCTACCAGCTCGGGTTCGGCGACGTTCACACCGTCTCGGCCGAGCACGGCCGCGGCGTCGGCGACCTCGTCGAGGCGATCATCGAGAAGCTCGCGCTGCCCGAGGCGCCGCCTCCGCCCGAGGAGGCGGAGGAGCCGGAGGAGGTCAGCGAGGCCGACCGGCCGAAGGGCGACATCCGGCTCGCGATCGTGGGCCGCCCGAACGTGGGCAAGAGCACGTTCGTGAATTCGCTCCTCGGCCAGGAGCGGTTCGTCGTCTCCGACGTGCCCGGCACGACCCGCGACTCGATCGACTCGATCGTGGACCACCGCGGCCAGCGGTTCGTCGTCACCGACACCGCCGGGATCCGGCGCAAGAGCGCCATCGCCCAGCGCGTGGAGGCCTACTCCGTGGTCCGCGCGATGAAGGCGATCGACCGGGCGGAGGTCGTCGCCTGCCTGCTCGACGCGACCGAGGCGGGCGTCGAGCAGGACGCGCGGCTCCTCGGCCTCGTCGCGGAGAAGGCGAAGGCGCTCGTCGTCGTCGTGAACAAGTGGGACATCGCGGAGCGAGAAGGCGCGACGCAGGACTGGTACCGCAAGGAGCTCTACAAGCGGCTCCCCTTCGTGGCGTTCGCGCCGATGCTGTTCGTCTCGGCGAAGGAGGGGCGCGGTGTCACGCGCGTGCTCGACCGCGCCGCCCGCCTCGTCGAGCAGTACCGCGCCCGCTTCCCGACGCCGGCGCTGAACGACCTGCTCGAGGCGATCCAGGAGGACCACCCGGCACCGCTCGCGAAGGGCCATCCGGTGAAGCTGTACTACGTGGCCCAGGTGGCCTACGCGCCGCCGACGTTCGTCATCCAGTGCAGCCGGCCGGAGGCGATCGGCGAGCCGTACCGGCGCTTCGTCGAGAACCGCTTCCGGGAGGCGTTCGGGCTCGACGTGCCGATGCGGCTCGTGTTCCGGGAGCGGAAGCGCCGGAGCCGTCCGCCGGCGAGGAAGCGCGGTTGAGCCCGGATCGTCCGCCTCAGGCGCGCGCGAGCGGCCAGCCGGCTTTCCCTTGACGGGCTCCGCCCGGGCCTTCTAGATTGGCCCGGTTTTCTTGAGGATTCTCGCGCGTTGCGCCCCCGAGAGGTGTCATGTCGTCCAAGACGAGCGTCATCAGCCGCAAGGACATGAAGGAGCCCGACAAGTTCCAGCACGCGGCTGAGCAGGCCGCCGGCTGGGTCGCCGCGCGCAAGCGTCAGGCCGTCATCGCCGGCGGCGCGGCGCTCGGGCTCGTGCTCCTCGTCGTCGTCGTGCTGGTCGTCCAGTCGAGCCGCTCCAAGGCCACGGGCGCGGCGGTGTCGCAGCTGCTCGAGACGGTCGGCGGCACGGTCTCGTCGGTGCCGCTGCCCGGCAGCCCGGGCCCGTTCTTCCCGACCGAGGAGGCGCGCCAGCGCGCGATCATCGGGGCCGCCGATCAGCTGCTCGCGCAGCACGGCGGCGGCGCGGCCGCGCTCGCGGCGCTCGCGAAGGGCGACGCGCACCTGCGGCTTCGGGAGTGGGACGCCGCGAAGGCCGCCTACGAGCGTTACCTCGGGGACGCCGCCCGGGACGACTCGCTCCGCTTCGGTGCGCTCGAGGGGCTCGCGCTCGTCGCCGAGGGGCAGGGGAACCTCACCGCCGCCGCGGAGGCGTTCGCGCGTATGGCGAAGGAGGCGCCGGCGTTCGCGGATCGCGCGGATCTCGAGCGCGCCCGCGTGCTCGCCGCCGCCGGCAAGACCGAGGACGCGCGGCAGGTGCTCGCCGCGTTCCCGGAGCAGCACAAGGCGTCGCCCCTCGCGCCCGAGGCCGCACAGCAGCTCGGGAAGCTCGGCGGCAAGTAGATGCTCGCCCTCGCGCTCGCGGTCGCGCTCGCTGCGACGGCTCCCGGCATGAGCAGCGGTCTCCCACCGGCCCCGAGGGAGCTCTACCGGATCGCCTGGCAGCACCCGCTCGTCACGCCGAAGGCGCTCGAGTGGAAGCCGCGCGAGCCGGGCGGCGTGGCCGTGGACCCCGCGAGCGGGGTGGTGCTGTTCGGCACCCGCGACGGCTGGCTCCACGCCGTCCGGGACGACGGCAAGATCGCCTGGGAGTTCCGCACGTACGGCGGCTTCCCGGGACCGCCCGCCGTCGAGGGCGAAACGGTCTACGCGGGCTCGAGCGACGGCCGTCTCTACGCGATCGCGCTCCGGACCGGCAAGGAGCTCTGGCGCTACGACGCGAAGGAGGAGATCGGGACGCGGCCGGCCGTCGTGGACGGCACGGTGTACGTCGCGAGCCTGCAGGACACGGTGTTCGCGATCGACGCGAAGACCGGCGCCTGGAAATGGCACCACCGCCGCGAGCCGCGCCCGGGCTTCACGATCCGGGGCGCCGCGCCGGTGCACGTCGTGGGCGGCACGGTGTACGCCGCCTACTCGGACGGCTTCGTCGCCGCGCTCGACCGGGCGACGGGCTCGGCCCGCTGGGAGCGAATGGTGGCGCCCGCGGGCGACGAGCTCGACGTCGACGGCCTCGTCGTCGAGGGGGACCGCGTGTACGCGGCGGCCTACTCGGGCGCGGTCGTCTGCCTCGAGGCGGCGACCGGCGCGACGCGCTGGACCTTCGACGCGCCGGGGGCCGTGAAGCTCGCGCTCGCGCCGGGCGGCACCGTCGTCGCGGTCGCGACCGCCGGTGTCTACGCGCTCTCCACCGACGACGGGACGGTGCTCTGGTCGTCACCGCTCGACAAGGGCATCCCCTCGGCCGAGCCGGTCATCGCGGGTAGCTGGGTGCTCGTGCCGGCCGGTCCGGGCGGGCTGCGCTGGCTCGAGGCGTCGAGCGGGCGGCTCCTGCGCGTGCTCGACCCGGGCAGCGGCGTCTCGGGCGCGCCGGCCGTCGTCGATCGGCGCGTGTACGTCCTCTCGAATCGCGGCGACCTCTTCGCGCTCGATCTGCCCTGATGAGACGCCTCCGGGTCGTCGCCGCCGTCGTCCGGCGAGCGGATCGGCTCCTCATCACGCGCCGGCTGGATCGGCCCGGGGAGCCCGGTCAGTGGGAGTTCCCGGGCGGCAAGGTGGAGCCGGACGAGGACGAGCCCGCGGCGCTCCGGCGCGAGCTCGAGGAGGAGCTGGGCTGCGGCGCGGAGGTGGGGCCGCTCCTCCTCCGCCACGTGCACGCGTACGCCGCCCTCGAGGTGGAGCTCGCCTTCTATCGCTGCACGCTCGAGCCGGGGGCGGTGCCGCGCCCGCTCGGGGTCGCGGAGATCGCCTGGGCGCCGCGAGGGACGCTCGGCGGCTACGACTTTCTCGACGCCGATCGGGCGGTGCTCTCGGAGCTCGAGCGGCTCGCCTGAAGCGGCTCCGCTCGGGGCGCAAGCTTAGCGACCCCTGCGCTTCTTCCTCGGCGCGGGCTTCGGCTCCGGCTTCGGCGGCTCCCCCGCCACGAGCACGGTGAGGCCCACCGGGGCGAAGGAGCGGCCGGCGGCGTCCTCGATCTCGCGGCTGCGCGCGCCGTCGAGCCGCAACACGTAGCGAGAGCCGGGGACGAGCGGAGCCGCGGGCGACAGCGTGAAGCGGGTGGTCGCCCCTACCTCGCGCGTGCCACTCGACGGCACGATGGCGTCGGCGACGTCCAGGAGCACGAGCCGTCCGTCCGGGATCTCGGCCGCGAGCTCGAGCCGGAACGTGGCCGCGGGATCGACGACCGTCTCGCCCTCGTGCGTGAGCGGAACGGGACCGGTCGGATCGAGGGCGACCGCCTCGCGCAGGAGGCTCGCGGCGGACGGGGCTGGCGCCGGGGCCGGGTGTGGGGCGGCGACCGGGGCGCCCTCGCGCGCCAGAGCGCCCTCCGCAGCGAGCGCCGCGGGACCTTCCACCGCTCCCTCGCGCGCGACGGCCGGGGTGCCCGGGGGCGCCACCGGCTCGCTCTCCGGAGGAGCCGCCCGATCCGCCGGTACGGACGAGGGCGCGCCCGCCCCCAGGGGCTTCGGAGGATCGCTGCAGGCGGCGAGGGACAGCGCAGCGACCAGGGTGCCGAGCGCGAGGGGGCGCGTCATCGACGGAAAGGTACCACGAACGGGGAGGTCGATGGCCGGACGGGCGGGCGGGCGGCACCCCGGCTCTCCGCACCTCGTTGCACTCCAAACGGACCGCGCCACAGCATGATCCGCGCCGCAAGCTCACGAGCGGAGGCCGCATGTCCGAGAAGGTGTACGTCGTGTTCGGCGCGACCGGCCACGTCGGTGCCGTGGTCGCGCGGCGGATCGTCGAGGCCGGGCGTCCCGCTCGCGTGGTCGCGCGGAACGCGGACGGCCTCGCTGCGCTCGCGCGGGCGGGCGCCGAGCCGGTGGCGGGCAGCGTCGATGATCCGGAGCTCGTGCGGCGCGCGCTCGAGGGAGCCGGAGCCGCGTTCGTGCTGCTCCCTCCGTACCCCGGCCCCGGCATCCGGACCTGGCAGGATCGGGTTGCCGGCGTGCTCGCCGACGGGCTCGAGAGCGCGCGCGTGCCGTACGCGCTGGCGCTCTCGAGCATCGGCGCGCAGCACGCGAGCGGGACCGGCCCGGTCGCCGGTCTGCACACGCTCGAGCAGCGGCTGGACCGCGTCTCGGCGCTCTCCGCGCTGTTCCTGCGGCCGGCCTTCTTCTTCGAGAACCACCTCGGCTCGATCGGGCTCGTGAAGTCGGCCGGGACGAACGGAGGGGCCATCGCCGCCGACCTGCGCTTCCCGCAGATCGCAGCGTCCGACGTGGGCGAGGCGGCTGCGCGGCGGCTCCTCGCGCTCGACTGGCGCGGGCGCGAGGTGCAGGAGCTGCACGGCGAGCGAGACCTCACGATGGGGGAGGTCACGCGCGCGCTCGGCGCGACGATAGGCAAGCCCGATCTCGCCTACGTCGCCTTCCCGTACGCGGATGCGCTGCAGGGGCTCGTCGCGGCCGGGCTGCCCGAGGAGCTCGCCGCGATCTACGTCGAGCTGGCGCGGGGCCTGAACGAGCGGAGGATCGAGCCGACGCAGCCGCGCTCCGCGGCGACCACCACGCCGACCTCGATCGAGGCCTGGGCGCGGGAAGTCTTCGCGCCTGCGTTCCGCGCTTGACGCCGCTTCGCGCCTCTCTCCGGCCTGTCGGGAGCTGAGCGAAAGGCGAGCCTGACGCCTCACTGTCCCGGCTTGGGGTAGGCGTCGCGGATCGTCCGCGCGAGCCGTTGCAGCGCCGGGGCGAGCGGAGAGCGGCGGCGCCAGACGAGCGCGATCGTGCGGTGCGGCTCGGGCGCGGCGAAGGGACGGAGCTTCAGGTCGCCGCGGCGCGACTCGGCGGCGAGCGCGAGCTCGGGCAGGAGCGTCACGCCCGCGCCCCCCGCGACCATCTGCACGAGCGTGGGCAGGCTCGTCGCGCGGAACTGGAGCTCGTGCGCGCGCGCACGGGCGCAGACCTCGAGCGCCTGTGCCCGGAGGCAGTGCCCGTCGTCGAGAAGCAGCACGTCCGCGCCCCGCAGCTCGGCGGCGCTGGCCGGACCGGCGCGCGCGCCGAGCGGATGATCGCGCGGCGTGGCGAGCACGAACGGGTCGCGCGCGATCTCGGCGTGCTCGACGTCGCCGAGGTCAGCCTCCCGCGCGAGCAGCGCGGCGTCGAGCGCCCCGGCGTCGAGGCGCCGGACGAGCTCCTCCGTCTTTTCCTCCAGCCAGGTGATCGTGAGGCGCGGGTAGGCCGCCCGGAGCGCGGGCGCTGCGCGGGGCAAGAGGTACGGCGAGACGGTGGGGATGACGCCCACCCTGAGCGTCCCCACGAGCGGGTCGCCCGCGGCGCGCGCGGCGCCCGCGAGATCGTCCGCCTCGACGACGACGCGCCGCGCGCGAGAGAGGAGCGCCTCGCCCGCAGCGGTGACGAGCACGCGCCTCCGATCGCGCTCGAACAGCCTCACGCCGAGCGCCGACTCGAGCTGCGCGATCTGCGTCGACAGCGACGGCTGCGCGACGCGGCAGCGCTCCGCCGCGCGGCGGAAGCTCAGCGTCTCGGCCACCGCGAGGGCGTACTGGAGCTGGCGGAGCGTGAACGCGTGGGGCGGCAGCGGGGTCATGGGAGAATCCTAACGTCCTTCGACTTCGCGCCGCGGCTAACGCCGCGTCGCTACGCTCAGGATGAACGGCCTCTGAAGATCCGGTCGAGGTCGAGGTCGGGGTCGGGGTCGG
>DATIDF010000396.1:0-10346 GCA_035456445.1 Anaeromyxobacter sp. | reverse complement strand
CGGGAGGTGCTCGCGCAGCGCGATCGTCACGGGGGCGGAGCGGGTGGGAGCGCCCTTGCGGCGCGGTGGGCCGCCGTCCTGCGGCGGCGCCACGTGCAGCCGGCCCCACGCGACGTCGCCGGAGAGGCACAGCGCGTCGAGCAGCCCGGGCTCATAACCCGCGACCCGGGCCGGCAGGAGATCGCGCTCCCACGCGCCCGCCGCGGCGTGGAATCCCTGGAGCTGCCCCAGCACCTCGGCGAGGCCGTGCGAGCCGTGGAGGCGCGTCCCCGGCGCGACGTGCTGCCACCGCGCGAGGAAGCGGACGAAGGCGGCCGTGCTGACCGGCTCGATCTCCCGCCGCAGGCGGCCGAGCGTGAGCCGGTGGATGCGCGCGAGGACGCTGCGCTCGCACCAGTGCGGCGCGTCGGGAGAATAGGGCTCGGCCTGCAGGAACGTGCCGCGCAGGACGAGCCCTTCGCTCTCGAGCTTGAAGAGCGCCGGTGCGGCGGCGCCCGGCGCGAGGCCGATGCGAGCGGCGAGCCCGTCGGCGGTGACGGGGCCGAGGTGGGTCGCCCAGCCGCGGACGAGGGCGAGGACGGGATCCTCGGGGTTCCTCTCGGAAGGAAGAGGAGTGAGCGGAGGGGAGAAGGTCGCCACCGCTCGTGGTTCGACAGGCTCACCACGAGCGGATTCATCCATCGCGGTCGCGGTCGTCCCTCGACTTCGCTCAGCCGCGGACGCGGCGTCGCGGAGCCTGTCCTGAGCGTAGCGGCCGTTGGCCGCGGAGTCGAAGGGCTCGGGATGAGCGGCCTTTCGATCCATCGGGGTCGGGGTCGCGGTCGCGCTCAGCTCCCCAGCCGCCGCCTTGGCTGTCCCCACCCGCTCCGCCGCCACCCACCACGAGCATTGACCGATGGTCATCCGGGTCGCTCGCCCCGCCGCAGCGAGCTCTTCGAGCCACGGCTCCCATCCCACCGCCTCCGCGGCCGGCAGCACCACGAGGTCGAGAAGCGCGTCGTGCACCTCGTCGGCGTCGCGCGGCGCGGGCCAGACTTGCGCGGCGACCTCTGCGATCGCTGCCGGATCGAGCGCCCCGATCCCGCGCGCGTCGGCGGGTGGGAGCGCGCGCCGGACCGCGACGGCCCTCGCGCGCCGCTCCTCGAGCGGCGCGTCGTCGAGGTACGCCCAGGGGCGGGCGTTGAGGAGCTCGTGTGCGAGCGGCGAGGGCTCCGGCGTGTCCACCGCCACGAGCCGGACGTCGCCGTCGGCGATCCGCTCGAGCACCGAGCGGAGCGCGCCCGAGTCCATCGCCTCGCACAGGCAGTCACGGAGCGTCTCGTGCACTAGGGGGTGATCGGGCACGGGGATCGGCCCGCCGGCCGCGTTGTCCTGGCAGGCGACCTGCGCCGGGAACACCGCGGCGAGCAGGTCCTCGGCGCGCATCCGGGCGATCGGCGGGGGCATGCGCTTGCCCTTGAACAGGCGAGGGATGGCGAGCGCGCGCGTCGCGTTCCAGCGCCAGCGCACGCCGAACATCGGCGCCTGGAGCGCCGCCTGGACGAGCACCTCGTCGAGCGTCGCCGGCGTGACGTAGGAGAAGATCGTCTCGAGGGGGAACGCGTGCTGCGGCCCGAGCGAGAGGAGCACCCCCTCGTCCGTCGCGGCGGCCTGCAGCTCGAAGTCGAATGTCCGGCAGAAGCGCTTGCGCAGCGCGAGCCCGAGGGCGCGGTTCGTTCGCGCGCCGAAGGGCGCGTGGATGACGAGCTGCATTCCGCCCGCCTCGTCGAAGAAGCGCTCCGCGACGAGGGTGTCCTGGGTCGGCAGCGCCCCGAGCGCGGCGCGGCCCGCCGCGAGGTACTCGACGAGCTGCCGCGCGCCGGCCTCCGGGAGCGCAGCCTCCTCCCCGAGCCAGGCGATCGCGGCGGCCGGATCGGCGAGGCGCGGCTCGAGCTCCTCGCGCAGGGACGACACCTCCGCGGAGAGCGCGCCGCTCCGCCCCGGCGCCTCGGCGTTCCAGAACGGGACGCCCGGCGGCGCGCCGTGGGCATCCTCGACGCGCACGATCCCAGCCTCGACGCGCCGGATCCGCCAGGAGGTCGTGCCGAGCAGGAAGATGTCGCCCGCGAGGCTCTCGACCGCGAAGTCCTCGTCCACCTGCCCGATGGTCACGCCCTCCGGCTCGGCGATCACCGCGTACTGCGCCGTGTCGGGGATCGTCCCGCCCCCGGTGAGCGCCGCGATGCGCGCGCCGCGCCGGCCCTTCACGCGCCCGTTCACGCCATCGCGGTGGAGGAGCGCGGTGGTGCGGCCGGGCGTCGTCGCGATCCCGTCCGAGAGCATCCGCACGACCGCGTCGAAGTCCTCCCGCGCGAGCGCGCGGTACGGCCACGCCCGCCGGACCAGCGCGAAGAGCCGGTCCTCGTGGATCGCGCCGCACGCCGCCTCGGCCACGAGCTGCTGCGCGAGGACGTCGAGCGGCGCGTCCCGGACGGCGACCGGCTCGAGCCGCGCGCGCCTGAGTCCGCGCACGAACGCCGCGCACTCGACGAGCTCGTCGCGGCTCAGGGGGAAGAGACGCCCCTTCGGCGTGCCGCCCCGAACGTGCGCCGCGCGGCCGATGCGCTGCAGCCCGGTGGCGATCGCGCCGGGCGAGCCGAGCTGGACGACGACGTCCACCTCGCCTACGTCGATGCCGAGCTCGAGGGAGGCGGTCGCCACCACCGCGCGCAGCGCTCCGGTCTTGAGCCGCTCCTCGGCCGCGAGCCGGAGCTCGCGGGAGAGGCTGCCGTGGTGCGCCGCGACGGCGCCCTCGCCGAGCCGCTCCGCGAGCGCGTGCGCCGCCCGCTCGGCGAGCCGCCGCGTCCCGACGAAGACGAGCGTCGCGCGGTGCTCCCGCACGATCGCGGCGACGCGGTCGTAGGTCTCGGACCAGAGCTCCTTCGACGCCACCGACGAGAGCTCGTCCCCGGGGACCTCGATCGCGACGTCGAACCGGCGGCGCCGCCCGACCTCGACGATCGCGCAGCGCGGCCGTCCGGCGCGGTCCACGCGCTCGGCGCCGACGAGGAAGCGCGCGACCTCGGCGACGGGATCGACGGTGGCGGAGAGGCCGACGCGCTGCGGCCGCCGGCGCGCGAGCGCCTCGAGCCGCTCGAGCGAGAGCGCCAGGTGCGCGCCGCGCTTGTCGCCGGCGAGCGCGTGGATCTCGTCCACGATCACGGTCTCGATGCCGCCGAGCGATGCCCGGCCGCGCTCGCTCGTGAGCAGGAGGTAGAGCGACTCGGGGGTCGTGACGAGGATGTGGGGCGGCCGGTGGAGGAGGCTGCGGCGCGCGGAGGGGGGCGTGTCGCCGGTGCGGACCGCCACCCGGAGCTCTGGCGGCGAGAGCCCGGCGGCGAGCGCCGCCGCGCGGATCTCTGCGAGCGGCGCCTGGAGGTTCTTCGAGATGTCGTTCCCGAGCGCCCGCAGCGGTGAGACGTAGAGGACGCGCGTCCGATCGTCGAGCCCGCCCGCGAGTCCCTCCTGGAGGAGCGCGTCGATGGCGTGCAGGAACGCGGCGAGCGTCTTGCCCGAGCCGGTGGGCGCCGACACGAGCACGTCTCGCCGCGCGGCGATCTCGCGCCACGCGGGCTCCTGTGGCTCGGTCGCGTCGCCGAACCGGCGGGCGAACCACTCGCGAACCACCGGGTGGAAGGCGTCGAGCACGCGCCTCTTCTTAAGCGCCCCGCACGGGCGCCGCTCGCATCTCGGCCCGCCCCTATGATGCCCCGCGCGCTCGCTAGGAGATCCATGGTGCTCAAGGAGACCGCCCTCGTCCGCCTGCTGTCGCTCAGGATCCCGGTGCTGCTCTTCGTCGCGCCGCGGGTGATGCGGCTCGACGAGGAGGTGTGCGAGGTGAAGATCCCGCTCGGCTGGCGAACGAGGAACCACCTCGGCTCGATGTACTTCGGCGCGCTGTGCGCGGGCGCCGATCTCGCCGGCGGCCTCCATGCCGCACGGCTCACCCTGCGGCGGCACCGCGGCGTGAAGCTCGTCTTCGCGGACGTGAAGGGCGAGTTCCTGAAGCGCGCCGACGGGGACGTGCTGTTCCGTTGCCGGGACGGTGCGCGCGTCGCCGAAGCGGTGCGCAGCGCGGGCGAGAGCGGCGAGCGCGTCACGCTGCCGGTGGAGATCGTCGCGCTCGTCCCCGAGAAGTACGGCGAGGAGCCGGTCGCGCGGTTCACGCTCGGACTCTCGCTGAAGCGGAGCAGCACGGCGCCGGTGCAGGAGGAGGCCAGGGGGAGCGCCAGGGCGGGAGGGGCGTGAGCCTCGCCGCACGCCTCGCGGCGCGCTTCCGCTGTCGCGGCAAGGAGCACACCGCTATGCTCTCTGCGCATGCGACCGCTCGCCTCCGTCGCCGTCATGGCCGCCGCGCTCGCCCTGGCCGGGCCAGCGGCGACGATCGCCGCGCCCCAGAGCTCGAAGGGCCGGTCCATCGAGGACGACTACGACCACGCGCGCGCCGAGGCGCAGCGACGCGGCGTGCCGCTCCTCGTGGACGTCTGGGCCCCCTGGTGACCCACCTGCCGCTTCATGCGGGCCTACGTCCTCACGGACGAGCGGCTCCGGAAGCTGGCCGGACGGTTCGTCTGGCTCGACATCGACACCGAGAGGCCCACGAACGCGGCGTTCGTCGAGAAGTTCCCCATCGACGCCTGGCCGACGCTGCTCGTCGTGAGCCCGGAGGACGAGCGGGTGCTCGTCCGATGGGCGGGCACCGCGACGGCCGGGCAGATCGAGCGGATCGCCCTCGACGGCGAGCGCGCGCTGCGCGCGGTCAAGACCTCGCGCGCGGAGAAGGCGCTCGCCCGCGCGGACCGGCTGCTCGGTGAGCGCCGCCACGCCGAGGCCGCGGCGGCTTACCGCGAGGCGCTCGTCGCCGGCGGACCGAGGTTCCCGGCGCGCGAGCGGGCGTCCGAGGCGTCGGTGCAGGCGCTCGGGATGGCGGGCGACGCCGCGGAGTGCGCGCGCGTCGCCGGGGACGTCCTCCGCGGGCTGGCGGGGGCGAGCGCGGCGCGCGTCGCCGCCCAGGGCCTCGCCTGTGCGCTCGAGCTCGAGGACGCCGCGGCGCGGTCGGCCGCGGCCTCCGCGCTCGAGCCGCGCGCGCGCCGTGCCCTGGGCGGTCGCGGCGTGCTCGCCGACGATCGGTCGTGGCTCTACGACGTGCTCTCGGCGGCGCGCGCAGCGGCTGGGGACGACGCCGGGGCGAGGGCCGACGCGCGGCGCTGGCTCGCCTTCCTCGAGGGAGAGGCCAGGCGGGCGCGGACGCCGCTCGCTCGCTCCGCGTTCGACGGGCAGCGGCTCCAGGCGGCGCTGCGCGCGGGCGAGCCCGCGCGCGTCCTGTCGGCGCTCCTCGCGTCCGAGCGCGAGCTTCCGGGCGAGTACGTGCCACCGACCAACCTCGGGGTGCTGTACCTCGCGCTCGGCCGGCCCGCGGACGCGCTCGCCGCGGCGGACCGCGCCCTCGCGCTCGCGGAGGGGCCGCGCCGGATCCGCGTGCTCGTGCTCCGCGCGGAGGCGCAGGCGAAGCTCGGGGACCGTCCGGCCGCGCGCGAGACGCTCGAGCGCGCCGTCCGCGACGGCGAGGCGATGCCGGAAGCGGCGCGGCCGGAAGGGCAGCTTCTGAAGGCGCGAAGGCTGCTCGGCGAGCTCGGGACGTCGTAGACGGTCCGCGTCACCGGCACGGATAGAGGCTCTCGGTGAACCACCAGCGTCCGGCGCGCTTCTCGAAGCAGAGCGGCGCCCCGGGCGTGCCGAGCCCCGGCGCGCGGTAGTCGATGCAGGGCAGGCCGACCGCTCCGGCGGCGGCGTCCTCGCGAAAGGCGACGACCACCGCCACCTCGTCCGCCTCCCGGAAGAACTCGCGCAGCGAGCGGGCGACGCGGGGCGACGGCACGTGGCCGGGTCCGCCGAAGAACACGCCATGCAGCCAGCTCTTCTCGGAGCGCAGCTCCCGCTCGAGCCGCTCGCGCGGCACGACGCGCTCGCCGCAGCGCAGCCCGTCCGGCGGCACGCGGGCGACGAGTGCCTCCACGTCCTCTGCCTCGATCGCGCGCTGCAGCTCCGCGCCGAGGCGGATGAGCTCTCGCGCGATCTGCTCGCGGCGCCGCTCGACCGCGGGCGACGGCCCCTCCGCGACGGACGGCGCGCCGAGCGAGGTGAGGAGAAGAAGTGAGAGGAGCGGTCGCATCGCGGGAACGGTAGGCGAGTGCGAGCGGGGCGGCAACCGGGCGCCGGGGCAGGGGCCGGTCGGGGTCTGGGCTGAGGCCAAGTTCCGGTCGCGGTCGCGGCCGCGCTCGAGGTGCCGCTCGGTCCGCCGCCTTCACGGTATCCGGTACTTCAGGAGGTGCGCCTCGAGCGGCCCATTCCAGAGCCGGTGGTCCACCTCGGCGCGGAGCCCGATCGCACGCTCGAGGAGCGGATTCCCGCAGAGCAGGACCGCGGTCCACCCCGAGTGACGGGCGAGCATCTCGGCGAGGCCGCGGTAGAACCCGGCGAGCTTCTTCTGCTGCACGCGCGGATCCTCCTCCCCCGACATGAGCCGCTCCCCGTAGGGCGGGTTCGTGACGATGAAGCCGCGCTCGGCGATGGGGGTGAGGTCGCGGGCGTCGGCGCGCTCGATCGCGACGTCCGCGGCGACGCCGGCGGCGGCGGCGTTCCGGCGTGCCGCCTCGATCGCCTTGGTGTGCATGTCGCGGGCGAGCACCGGCGCCGGGGCGCGCGGAAGGATCTCCGCGCGCGCCTCGGCCTTCATGCGATCCCACGCCGACTGGGGGCCGCCGCGGTACATCGGCCAGCGCTGGAACCCGAACGCGCGCGAGAGGCCGGGCGCGATGTGGCGGGCGCGCAGCGCGTGCTCGATCGCGAGCGTGCCCGAGCCGGCCATCGGATCGACGAACGGCGCCTCGGGATCCACCCCGCCGAGCGCGAGGATGGCGGCGGCGAGCGTCTCCTTCATCGGCGCGTCGGTGCTCACCGCGCGGTAGCCGCGCCGGTGGAGCGGCTCACCGGCGAGGTCGAGCGAGAGCGCCGCCTCGTCGCGAGCGAGGTGCAGCACGATCCGGACGTCGGGATCCCGTGCGTCGACGTCGGGCCGCGCGCCGAGCTTGTCGCGCAGCGCGTCGACCGCCGCGTCCTTCACCTTCAGCGCCGCGAAGCCGGAGTGCGTGACGGCGGAGGAGCTGACGGTCGCCTCGACCGCGAGCGTCGTCCGGACCGTGAGCCACTCGTCCCACGGGACCTTGCGCGCGCCCTCGTAGAGGGCCTCCGCGGAGGGGGCGGGGAACCGCGTCAGCTCGAGCAGCACGCGCATCGCGGTGCGCGAGTGCAGGCAGGCCCGCATGCCGGCCTCGAGCCGGCCCTCGAAGGACACGCCGCCACGGTCGCCCCGGACGGCGGGGAGGCGGAGCGCGGACAGCTCTCTGCGAAGGGCACCCTCGGTGCCCTTCGCGCAGGTCGCGAAGAAGCGCATCGTCGTCCTTTTACCTCTTACCTCGGGCGCGCGGCGCTCGCGCGCGCCCCTCCCTCGAACACGCCGAGCCGCACCGACCCCTTGGCCGTGCGCTTCGCGGAGTACATGAGCTCGTCGGCGCGCGCCATCATCTCGTCCACCGACACCGCCGGGGTCCGGAAGACCGCGGCGCCGACGCTGAACCGCACGCCCCACCCGTGCTTCGTCATGGTCTCGGTCAGCGTCGCCTGCAGGCGCGCGAGCAGCGCCTCCGCCATCGGCTCGTCGGTCTCCGGGAGCAGGAGCCCGAACTCGTCGCCCCCGAGGCGCGCGACCGAGTCGACCGCGCGGGTCGCCCCCCGGAGCGTCCGCCCGACCACCGCGAGCAGCGCGTCGCCCTCCGCGTGGCCGAGCCGGTCGTTCACGTCCTTGAAGTCGTCGGCGTCCACGTACGCGAACGTGAGGGGGCGGCGGTGCCGGCGCGCGCGCTCGAGCTCGAGCGAGGCCGCCTCGATGAACGCCCGCCGGTTCGCGATGCGCGTGAGCGCATCGGTGCGGGCGAGCAGCTCCTCCGCCTCGAGCCGCACCCGCAGCGCGTTCAGCACGAGGACGAGCGCGAGCGAGGTGCCGAGCTGGATGACCGCGTTCCAGCCGAGCACCGCGAACGGGAGCGCGCGGCCGCCGGACTCGAGCCGGTACAGCGTGTCGGCGGCGGTCGCGACGAGCGCGCCGCCGATCGAGAGCGCGATCCCGCCGCGCAGCGTGACGAACCAGGTGCAGAAGCCGATCGGCGCGAGGTACAGCAGGATGAGCGACACGTCCGTGCCGGTGAGGTAGTCGGCGGCGCCTACGCAGACCGTCATCCCGAACGCCGCGGCGATCCACGCGCTGCGCGTGAGCGCCGAGAGGGAGCCGGCGCCGCCGCTCGCGCGCAGCAGGCCAGTCAGCTCTCCTGGCGGGGCGGGGTCCGGGCCCTCGGGCGGGCGCTCTCGTCGGTGGAGGGGCACGAGCGTGTCGTTCGAGGCGCCACGGCGCCCTGTCAAGCGCGTGCGCGCTAGCGCACCGCGACCACCTCGATCCGGCGGTTGGTGGCACGGCCGCGCGCCGTGAAGTTGGGGAGGAGCGGACTCTCGCCGCCCCGGCCGGCAGAGGTCAGCCGGGTGCGCTCCACGCCGAGCTGGAAGAGCCGCTCGGCGGCCGCGAGCGCCATCGCACCCGAGAGCCGTCCGTCGGCGGCCCGATCCGCGGTGGTGTCGACGAACGCCTCGAGGTGCACGGGGATGCCGGGCGAGGCCGCGAGGACGATCGCGAGATCGGCGAGGCCGCCGTCGCGGAGCAGGTCGGACGTTCGGCCCGCGAACGCGACGTCGTCGACGACGATCCGCTCGCCGGCGGCGAGCCGGCGCGCCCACTCCGCCTGACGCGGCGTGCTCGGCTGCGCGCGTGGCGCGGCGGGCGCGGACGCCGCGGGCGCCATCGAAGCGACTGTGGGCATCGGATCCGGACGCGCCTGGCGCGGCTCGGAGCGCGCGAAGCGGCGGAGCGCGCGCGTGCGCTCGGGATCGAAGCACTGCTTCCGGCCCGGATCGCCGAGCCGCGCGAGCATCGGGCGAGCGAGCTCAGCCACCGTCCGCCGGATCGCATCCTCCGGCGACTCGCCGGGGTCGGCGCGGACCACCGCGGTGCGGGCGAACAGGAGCCGGTGGTCGCCGGCGACCGCGACGCGCACCGACACGAGCAGGTGGGGATCGGCCACCTTCCCCCCGCCCTCGACGACGCCGTACACCGCCGCGTCGGCGCCGACGAGCTCGGCGAGCTCGAGCGCGAGGCTCGGGGCGATGCCGGCGGGCAGCTCGAGCGGGGTGTCGCGGAACACGTCGCGGAGCTCGGCGATCGGGAACACGCGCGCGCGCGCCGGATCGACGCCGCTGAGGAGCGCGGAGGTGGCGGTCTCCGCCGCGAGCGCGACGTCCGAGGCGTTCTCGAACGGCGCGACGAGGAGACACCGCGCCTGGGCGAGCTCCGCCCCGCGCAGCAGGGCGCCGTTCGGCGTCGCGATCGCGGTCTCGGCGACCGGAGCTGACGCGCAGCCGAGCGCGAGCGCGACGGCGGCTGAGAGGGCTGGCGCGAGGCGGGGCATGCCCGCGCCATCGTATCGCGAGGTGCGCCCCCCGAGGGGAGCGGCCCGCGTGTCCCGTTCACCGTTCCGTCGCATGACGGCCATCAGCCTGTCACAGCGGCGTGCGTTAAGCTCGTCCCGTGACGTCCGTACTCCTGGTCGACGACGAGCGGGATCTTCTCTCGCTCCTCGACTTCAACCTCCGCGCGGCGGGGTTCGAGACGATCCTCGCCACCACCGGCGAGCAGGCGCTGTCGCAGCTCCGGCGACGCGTCCCCGACCTCGTCCTACTCGACCTCATGTTGCCCGACGTGTCGGGCAACGAGGTGTGCCGCCAGATCAAGGCGGATCCCCGCACGCGCCACGTGCCGGTGGTGATGCTCACCGCCAAGGGTGAGGAGGTGGATCGCGTGGTCGGCTTCGAGGTCGGCGCCGACGACTACGTGACGAAGCCGTTCAGCGTGCGCGAGCTCGTGCTGCGCCTCAGGGCGGTCGCGCGCCGCGCCGGCGCGGGCCGGCCCGCGGAGCGGCCCCCGGAGAACGTGGGGCCGATCCACGTGGACGTGGACGCACACCGCGCGTTCGTGGACGGCGCGGAGGTGCAGCTCACCCCGCTGGAGTTCAAGCTCCTCACGACGTTCATGGCGCGGCTCGGCCGCGTGCAGTCGCGCGAGCAGCTCCTCGAGGACGTGTGGGAGATGTCGTCGGAGGTCGAGACGCGGACCGTGGATACGCACGTGAAGCGGCTGCGCGAGA
>DATIDF010000395.1:0-23084 GCA_035456445.1 Anaeromyxobacter sp. | reverse complement strand
CTGGCGACTTCGCCGCGCGGCCCTTCCTCGAGGCGCTCCTCGCCACGGGCGACGTGCGCACCGCCGAGGCCGCGGCGGCGGCCCTGGCCCGGCTCGGCGATCCCGCCGCCGCCGCGCCGCTCGCGCTCGTCGCCGCCGGCGGGCCGGCGAGAATCGCCAGCGCCGCGGCGGACGCGCTCGCGACGCTGCCGGCGGCGCCCGAGGTCGGGGCCGCGCTCTGCGGCGTCGCCCTGCGGACGCGGGATCCGGCCATCGCGGCGCGGACGGCCCAGGCTGCCGCGGCGCGCGAGGCGGAGTGCCCGGTACACCAGCTCGTCACGCGGCTCGCCCGCGGCGGGGCTGCCGCCATCGCTGCGCTCGCCGAGCTCGGCGCCCAGGGGCCGCAGGTCACGACACGCGTCGTTGCGCTGCTCGATCCCGCTCGCGCCGACGCGGCGACCCGCGCCGCTGCCGCGCGTTTCCTCGCCCGGGCTGGAGAGGTGGCGGCCGCGCCCGCGGTGGTCCGCCGGGCGGCGGCGCTCGCGGCGCGGGCAGGAGAGGCGGGCACGCTCGCGCCGGACGAGGCGGAGGAGCTCGGCGCATTGCTGCTCGCGGCGGGGCGGCTCCGACCCGAGGGGGCCGACGCGCTCCTCCGGGAGGGGGTCTCCGATCCGCTCCCGGCGGTGCGGGCGGGGGCGGTGCAGGGGCTCGCCCAGCTCGGCGCGACGGGCGCCGTGGAGCGCGTGGCGGCGGCGCTGGAGGACCCCGACCTGCGCGTCAGGCTCGTCGCGGCGGACGCCCTCGGTCGGCAAGGCACCCGCGGCGCCGTGGCGCTAGCGAAGGCGTCTGCCGCGGAGAGGTTCCGCGAAGTGGAGTGGAGGATCGCGCTCGCGCGCGCGCTGGGGGAGGCCGGCAGCGCGGAGGCGGTGCCCGCGCTCGCGGCGCTCCTCGACGGGCCCGCCGCCGCGAGCGCCGCGGCGGCGCTCGCGCGGACAGGCGCGCCGGGAGCGTCGGCGCCACTCGCGGCGTACCTCGCGCGGCCGGAGGCCACGGCGCGCGCGGAGGCGATCGAGGCCCTCGCCGCGCTCGGCGCGAGCGACGCCGCCCCGATCATGGCCGCCCAGCTCACGCACGACCGGCCCGAGGTCCGCGCCGCGGCGGCGCGCGCCCTCGGCAAGGTGCGCTACGAGCCCGCCTCCGCGCGGCTCGAGGCCTTGCGGAGCGACTACTACGGCCGGGTTCGCCGCGCCGCCGTCGAGGCCCTCGCGAAGCTCCCGTCGGGCAGCGCAAGGCCGCGGCCGTAGCGGGCCCGCGCCCTCGACATTCGACCTCGACCTCGAGCGGATCTCCTGAGGCCGGTCATCCCGAGCGTAGCGCCGTCGAAGGCGGCGCGGAGTCGAGGGACGCCCCTCCGCTTCGGCGGCGGAGCGGGTCGAAGCGAGAACGGGACCTACGGCGCCGGCGCGTGCGGAGAGGCGATCGTGGTGGGCAGGACCGGCCCCTGCTGACCGAACCGCGAGCGGAGGGCCGCGCCGAACGTGATGAGCGCGGCAGCGATCCACGCGAGGCCGCCCACGATCGGGATCTGGGTCACGAGCACGACGATCGCGGTGCCGATCGCGAGCTGGAGGACCCAGGCGCTCCGCTCCACGCGGAGCGGGAGCGAGCGGCCGACGTGGAAGGAGAGCGCGGTGAACCCGAGCACCCCGGCGGCGAGCACGAGCAGGGCGACGACGGCGACGAGCGGGATCCCGATGATGGTCACGACGAGGAGGAGCACGAGGACCGGCGTCGCGGCGATGCCGAGGAGCCCCGTGAACGTCGACTTCCACGGGCTCGCGATCATCGCACCCGCGACCGAGTCGACGCGCCGGGGAAAGAGCGCCACGACGAGCAGCCCGAGCGCGAAGTAGAGCGCGAACTTGGCGAGCACGTGGCCGATGATCCACAGCGGCGAGTCGCCGCCTCTGAAGAGCAGGCTGGAGCCGAAGAGGCCGCCGAGGCTGGGGAGCCCCGGGATAGAGACGCTGGTCTGCTCGCCGCCGATCGCGGCGTGCGGGTCGGGCTTCACGCTGCCGCCGACGGCGGTCGCGTTCTGCTCCACGACCGCCCCGGGTCCCACCTCGACGCTGCCCAGCACGGCGGTCACCTCGCGCGCGCTGGCGCCGGCCTCCAGCGTCACGCTGCCGAGCACCGCGACGACGTCGCGCGCGATCGCGCCCGGCTCGAGGCGCACGTTGCCGCGGAGGGCGACGACGTCGCGCGCCTCCTCGCCCGAGCGGATGGTCACGTCGCCGTTCACGACGCGATCGCGCGAGCTCGGCTCCTCGTCCCCCCGGCGCCCGGCGTCCCGCATCGCGCGACCCGCGTCGCGCGTGGCGCGCTCGGCGGCGCGGCGCGCATCCTCGCGCATTCCCCCGAAGCCCGCGAACGGCTGCTCGCGGACCACGACGACGCCGCCCTGGAGCTCCGCGGTGAGCCCGGCCTGGTCGAGCACGGCGCGGAGCGCGTCCTCGACGGCCGTCGCATTGAACACCCCGGATACCTCGCCGCGCACGCCCGTCGGGATCACGATGGAGAGGTTCCCCGCGGCGGCGATCTGGCGGAGGGCGTCGTCGACGTCGGTCTCCTCGAACTCGCCCGTGAACCGCTTCCCGCTGGGCTTGTCGAACCCGGCGAGCGTCGGCCGCCGCTCGACGGGTCCCGTCGCGGGAGCCACGACGACCGTGTCGCGGCGCCGGGACGCCTCGAGCGGCGTGCCGCTCAGTGCGGCGCGCAGGGCGTCCTCGACCGGCACGTCGCGAAGCTTCAGGACGAGCTGGATGTTCCCGGTCCTGCCGGTGTTGAGGACGAGGTTCCAGCCTGCCGCGTCGGCGATCTTCTCGAGCGCGTCGTCGAGCGAGATGGTGTCGGCGAGCGTGACGCGCTTTCCGGACGGTTCGGCCGGCCAGTCGCCGACGAGCCGATCGAGGTCGCGGGGCAGCGCCGGCGGCGGCAGGGCCGGGGCGGGCGCCGGCGACCGCGGGGTGGCCCTCGGCGGCGGTGCGCCTTGGCGGGCCGGCGGAGGTGCTTCGACGCCCGGCCGCGCCGGCGGAGGCGGTGGCTCGGTCGCGGGCTGGAAGACGAGGGCGGTGAGGAGGAGCGCGAGCATGGGGTCTCCGGTCAGGCGACTTCGGTCCGCGACTCGGGCGCGGGCATGAGCCGCGCGAGCGCCACGAGGAGCGGCACGGCGACCGCCGCCGCCGCGAGGACGATCTGCAACCGGAACGCCCCGACGAGCGCGGGGACGAACCCGGCACCGATGCGGACCGCGCGGGCCAGCGCGCCGAACCGCTCGGCGGCCGTCGACACCGCCGGCGCCCACGCGCCCGCGCCGGCGGCGACGAACGCGACGATGGCCGCGACGGCGACGCCGCCGAGGATGCCGAGCGCCCAGCGGCGCTCGCGCACCGCGGCGCGCTCCTGCGCGTCGATCCGGGCGAAGACGCCGGCGGTGAAGTCGGCGGGGAGCGGCGGAACCGCGAGGCCCTCGAGCGCGACCGCGAGCACGCGGTACGACTCGACGGCCGCCTGGCACTCGAGGCACTCCGCGACGTGCCGCTCGACCGTGGCGGCCTCCGCCTCGACGAGCGCGCCGTCGACGACCTGCTGGGCCTGCGCGTCGGTGAGGTGTCCGGTGAAGGTGGTCATCTCGTGACCTCCGCGCCCGGCGCCGTGAGCGCCGTCCTGAGGCGGGCGCGCGCGCGGTGGAGCCAGGTCATGACTGTGCCGATGGGGACGTCGAGCGTGGCCGCGATCTCCTTGTAGGAGAGGTGCTCGACGTGGAAGAGATGCACGACCTCGCGGTAGTTCTGCGGCAGGGCAGCGACCGCGGCCTCGAGCGCGCCCGCGAGCTGGCGGCGCTCCAGCGCGTCGTCGCCGCGCTCCGCCGCCGGATCGGCGAGCTCGCGTGGTGCGCCGTCGCCGGGCTCGGCGTCGAGCGCGACCTGCTGCGCCTCGGGGAGGCGGCGGCGCAGCACGTCCAGGCAGTGGTTCCGCGCGATGCGAAGCACCCACGGCGCGAACGGCTGGACGGCGTCGTAGGTCGAGAGCGCCGCGTACGCGCGCGCGAACGTCTCCTGGGCAGCGTCGCGCGCCTCCTCGGGATGGCGCAGGAGCCGGAAGCACAGCCCGTACACGGCGCGCTTGTGCACGTCGACGAGCTGCCCGAACGCCTTGCGGTCGCCCTTCGTCGCGGCGCGTGCGAGGGCGGCCTCGCCGGTCATCACCGGAGGCCCCAACGAGCGCTCCTCCACCTGCCACGAGACGGCGAACCGTAGATCGGGGAGCGCGGCGACCGCAATCATGGAGAACACTACGAATCCTCGGCGGTTGTATTTCGCGCCGGTCGCCCGGGGGCAAGGCGGGCGCGCCCCCGGGCGGTATGCCGTGGTCTTCTCCGCGACGATGAAGGCTCGTCGCGGCTAGACGAGCCCCAGCGCGTGCTCCGCGAACAGCAGGGCGAAGCTCGCGGCGAGCGTCGCCGCGGTGACGACCGCCCCGATGCGGAAGAATCGCCAGAACCCGATCCCCGCCCGGGATCCGGCGATCTCGAGGACGATGAGGTTCGCGACCGACCCGACGATCGTCAGGTTACCCGCCAGGGTCGCCGCGAGCGCCGTGGCGAGCCAGAGAAGGCGCGGCTCGGCGAGCCGCGGAATCCACTCGCCGGCGAGGAGGACGAACGGGACGTTCGAGACGACCTGCGACGCCGCCACCGCGAACCCACCGAACACGACGGCCTGTCGCGACGCGCTCTCCCCGAGCGCCGGCGCGACGAGGTCGTACATCCAGGCGGCGAGGCCGGAGCGGCCGACGCCCGCCACGACGACGAACAGTCCGCCGAAGAACACGAGCAGCGGCCAGTCCACGCGCCCGAGCGCCTCGCGCGGCGCGCGCCCCGCGATCGCCATGCACAGCGCGGCCGCGAAGAGCGCGGTCCACGCGAGCGGGAAGCCCATGAGGAAGCCCGCGAAGGCGAGCCCCGTCGCGCCGAGAGCGCGCGCGAGGAGCGGCCGATCGAGGACGGGGGGCTCGACCCGGGTCGGCGCGAGCACGCGGTAGGGGAGATCCTTGCGGAACACGAGGTGGAGCACGAGCGCGACGACGACGAGGGACGCGAGCGCCGGCAGCGCGAGCGCGGCGGCGAAGCGCGCGTAGGAGATCCCCGAGAGCGTCCCGACGATCATGTTCTGCGGGTTGCCGGTGAGCGTCGCGACGGAGCCCGCGTTCGAGCCGAACGCGAGGGCGAGGAGGTAGGGGAGCGGCGGCAGGTCGGCGTCCTCCACCACGCGGAGCACGATGGGTGTCACCATGACGCAGACCGTGTCGTTCACGAGCAGCGCGGAGAGCACGCCGGCGGAGAGGACCACCGCCCAGAGGAGCGACCGTGGCGTGCGTACCGCCTGCAGGACGCGGAAGCTCGTCCAGCGGAAGAACCGCGCCTCGGCGAGGTACGCGGACAGGATCATCATGCCGAGCAAGAGGCCGAGCGTGTCGCCGTTCACCGCGGCGCCCGCCTGGGCCGGCGTGAGCACGCCTGCCGCGACCATCATCACCGCGCCGAGGAGCGCCGCGGCCGGACGGTCGAGCGAGAGGAATGGCAGGCGCCCAGCGGCGACCGCGAGATACGTCACGGAGAAGACGGCGACTGCGGCGACCACGGGGCCGGTTGTACCACGGCATGCCCCGGCCGGGTCGCGGCCCCGCGCGACCGCGAACGCCAGCGCGGCGACAGGCTAGATTCGAGGCGTGCCCTCCGAGCTCCCGATCATCCTGGACGGCAGCACCGGGGAGGGCGGCGGCCAGATCCTGCGGACGGCGCTCGCGCTCTCCGCGATCACCGGCAAGCCCTTCTCCATCGACCGAATCCGCGCGAACCGCGACAAGGCGGGCCTGCGACCGCAACACCGGGAGGCGGCTCGCGCGGTCGCCCGCCTGTGCGACGCGCAGCTCGCGGGCGACGAGGTCGGCTCGGCGCGGCTCGACTTCCGTCCGCGTGCTCGCGTGCAGCCGGGCGACTGGGCGTTCGACATCGGGACCGCCGGCTCCACGCCGCTCCTGTTCCAGACCGTCTGCTGGCCGCTCGCGCTCGCGGGGGCCCCCTCCACGCTCACGCTGCGCGGCGGCACGCACCAGGATCACGCGCCGAGCTTCCACTACCTCGCGCTCGTGTGGGGGCCCGCGGTCGCGCGGCTCGGCTTCCGGTTCGAGCTCGCGCTGCAGGCGGCAGGGTTCTACCCCGAGGGCGGCGGCGAGTTCAGCGCGCGCGTCGAGCCGGGCCACCCGATGCCGCCGCTCGATCTCCGCCACCGCGGCACGCTGCAGGACGTGGAGGTCGTCTCGATGGTGTGCGGCCTCGGCTTCGACGTCGCCGAGCGGCAGGCGGCGCGCGCGATGCACCTCCTCCGCGAGTCCGGCATCGCCGCCCAGGCGGAGCGCGTCCCCATGCCGTCGCGTGCGTCGCGCGGCGGCCACGTGCTCGTGGTCTCGACGTTCCAGCGCGGCCGGGCCGGGCACGGCGCGGTTAGCGCGCGCGAGCGCTCGCCGGAGCAGATCGCGGAGGAGGCGGTGGGCGGCTTCCGGGCGTATCTCGAGGGCGGCGCCGCCGTGGACCGCCACCTCGGCGACCAGCTGCTCCTGCCCGCCGCGCTCATCGCGGCGGGGCTCGTCCCGGCGCCGCCGGGAATCGTCCCGTCGACGCGCTACACCGTCGACGCCGTGACGAAGCACCTCACCACGAACGCGGAGGTCATCCGGCGCTTCCTCGACGTGGAGATCGCGATCGTCGGGCGCCAGGACGAGGAGGGCGAGGTGCGGGTGCAGCCGCCGGGCGCCGGCGCCGAGGTCGTGCCGATCCAGCCGGTGGAGGGCTAGACGTGCCGATCCAGCCGGTGGAGGGCTAGACCGGAGAGGCCTCGGGGTTCAGGCGTCAGGCCTCTGCAGACGCTCCATTTGACGGTTCCTGCGGCCTGAGTTCCTGAGGCCCGAGGCCCAACTACACCCAGCGCTTCCTTCGGAAGAACACCCAGAGCCCGAACGGCACCACGGCTACCAGCGCGAGGACGAGCGGGATCGCGACCTGCGGCGGGACGATCGCGAGGTTCATGCCGAAGAAGCCCGCGACGAAGTTGAGCGGGAGGAAGATGGTCGCCACGAGCGTGAGGCGGGCGGTGAGCGCCGACAGCCGGTTGTTCGTTCGCGACAGGTAGGCCTCCATGGCGGAGGCGAGCAGGTCCCGCCCGGTGTCGATCTCCTCGGCGAGCCGGACGGTGTGGTCGACCACGTCACGGAAGTAGACGGCGGTGGCGTCGCGCACGAACGGCTGGCCCGGGCGGGCGAGCGCCGCGAAGACCTCGCGCTGCGGGGCGAGCCGCTTGCGGAGGAGCCCGTGCGCCCTGCGCGCTGCGATGATCCGAGGCAGGAGGTCCTCCTCCGGCGCCGCCTCGCCCGGCGCGGCCGCGGCGTCCGCGAGCGTCTCGACCTCCTCCGTGAGCCAGTCGGCGAGGGCGAAGTGGATGTCGGTGAGCGCGTCGTGGACGAGGTAGAGCGCGAAGTCCGGCCCGCGCTCGAGCAGCGCAGCCTCGCGCGCGCAACGCGCGAACACCTGGTCGACCTCGGCGATCGGGACGCCGTGGACCGTCACGAGCGCGTGGGCGGTGAGGAAGGCGTGCAGCTCGTGGGAATGGATGTCGCTCTCGTCCGGCGCGGGCGCCACCCGGTGGACCACGCAGAACAGGCTCTCGGGGTAGGGCTCGTACTTGGGCCGCTGCCCCTCGTTCGCGCAGTCCTCGAGCGCGAGGGGGTGAAAGCCGAACGTCGCGCCCAGGTACGCGAGCGTCTCCGCGTCCGGGACGCAGTCGATCCACAGCCGCGCGCCGGGCTCGACGAGCTCGCGACCGCCGGAAGTCACGCGGCCGCCGTCCCACCGGAGCACCCGCACGCGCTCGCCTCCTCGCGCCCGGCAGGGCCCGGGCGACGGAGGCAGCCTACCGCGTGGCGGTGCGGGCCGGGGTGGTGTAAGCGAGGGTCCGTGCGGTTCACCATCCTCTCCCTCGTCCTCGCCGGAGCGATCGGCTGCGCGGGAGGACGAGCAGCGCGGGCACCCGAGGTGCGTGCGGGGACCCCCGACGAGGCGCTCCGCGCATTCGCCGCTGCGCTCCGGGATGGCCGGGTCGAAGCCGCTCGGGAGCTGCTCTCCGCCCGGTGGCGCGCCGCGTACACGCCAAGCCGGCTCGCCGTCGACCTCGCGGGCGCGGGCCCGGCGGGGCAGGAAGCCGCTCAGCGTGCCGTGTCGGCCCTCGACGCCGGCGCGCCGATCCTCCGGGACGGGGACACCGCCCGGGTCCCGCTCGGGGGCGGTCGCGCTGCGGTCGTCGTCCTGGAGGACGGCGGCTGGAAGGTCGACGCCCTGGAGTGATCACGCGCCGTTGAGAACCCCCCGGGCGGCGGCTATAAAGGCGCTCCCATGCCGCTCGATCAGAAGACAGCCCTCGACGCGCTCCGCAAGGTGATGGACCCCGAGCTCCACCGCGACCTCGTGTCGCTGGGGATGGTGAAGGACGTCGTCGTGGAGGGCGACGCCGTGCGGCTCAAGGTCGAGCTCACCACGCCGGCGTGCCCGCTCAAGGGCACGATCGATCGCGACGTGAAGGCGGCGCTCGAGGGCGCGGGGTTTCGCACCGTCGAGCTGTCCTGGGGCGCCCAGGTCCGCTCCGCGCCGGGCGCCGCCCAGGGGCAGCTCACGCCGGGCGTGAAGAACATCATCCTCGTCGGCGCGGGGAAGGGGGGCGTCGGGAAGAGCACGGTGGCCGTGAACGTCGCGGCCGGTCTCGCGCGCACCGGCGCCAAGGTCGGCATCCTCGACGCGGACATCTACGGACCGTCGATCCCGATGCTCACCGGCATCACCGAGCGCCCCACGTCGAAGGACGGGCACAAGCTGGACCCGCTCGCGGCGCACGGGATGAAGGTCATGTCCATCGGGTTCCTCATCGATCCCGATCAGGCGCTCATCTGGCGCGGGCCGATGGTGACCGGCGCGCTCATCCAGCTCCTGCGCGACGTGAACTGGGGCGAGCTCGACTACCTCGTGCTCGACCTGCCGCCGGGTACGGGCGACATCCCGCTCACGCTCGCGCAGAACGTCCGCGCCGCCGGCGTCGTGCTGGTGTCGACGCCGCAGGACCTCGCGCTCGCCGACGTGATCCGCGCGAAGCTCATGTTCGACAAGGTGTCGATCCCGGTGCTCGGCATCGTCGAGAACATGTCCGCCTTCGTGTGCCCGCACTGCCGGACCGAGACCGCCATCTTCGACAAGGGCGGCGTGCGGGCCGCTGCGGAGAAGATGGGGATCCGCTTCCTCGGCGACGTGCCGCTCGACCTCGCCATCCGGGAGGGCGGCGACAACGGCGTGCCGATCGTCGTCGGGCAGCCCGACAGCCCGCAGGCGGCGGCGCTCCTCGCCGTCGCGATGAACGTGGCCGGCGCGGTGAGCACGCAGATCCTGAAGGCGCCGCGCCTTCCGGTCATCGGCGCGCAGCCCCGCGTCTGACGAGGCGAGCATGGAGCGACCGCCGCCGGAGCAGGACGATCCGTTCGCGCCGCCGGACGACCTCGACGTCTCCGCTGCGGGCGAGGAGGCCGGGCCGCGCGGGCTCATCCCCGAGGCGGTGAAGAAGGCGATCCTCGCCGGCGTCGGCGCGGTGTTCATGACGGAGGAGGGCGCTCGGAAGCTCGCACGCGAGTGGAAGCTCCCGAAGGACGTCATCGGGTTCGTCGGCAACCAGGCGCACGCCGCGAAGGACGAGATCCTGCGCGCCGTGGGCGACGAGATCCGCCGGTTTCTCCAGTCCGAGGCGCTCCGCCGCGAGTTCCTGAACACGCTCACGGACAGCACCATCGAGGTTAAGATGGAGATCCGCCTGCGGCCCGACGCGGGTGGGGTGCCGCGCGCGGAGGTGAAGAGCGCTGCCCGGCACATGCGGGTGAAGAAGGGCAAGAAGCGGTGAGACGGGCCGCCCGCCTCGTGGCCCTCCTCGGCGCGGTCGCGGTCGGCCTGTTCCTCGTCTCCTCGGCGCCGAAGGACGTCGTGCTCGTCTACGATCTCGCTGGCGCACCGGACGCGACGGTGCTCGAGATCGAGCTCCGGCGCGGCGACGAGCTCGTCCGTCGCGCCGAGTTCCGCGTCGGGGGCGCCAGCCCGCAGATCCGGCACGCGGTCCGACTCCCGCAGGGGCAGTACGCGCTCTCCTGGCGTGCCGCCGGGCCCTGGGGATCGCGGACCGGCGCGCGGGTCGTCGACGTGGAGGAGGAGGGCACGATCGTGCTCCCGGTGGGGCGCTAGGGTCCGGACCGGATGGGCGTGCCGCCGCGGTGAGGCCTCCCCATCTTTTCGCGACGATGATCGATCTGCATTTCTTCGCGGACGGCCTCGCGGTGGGTGCGCACTTCCCGATGCGGGCCGCGGGCCGCCTCGCGAGAGAGCACGGGATCACGCAGGTGGTCGACGTGCGCGTCGAGGACTGCGACGACGAGGCGGTGCTCGCGCTCCACGGGATCCGGCTCCTGCACCTCCCCACGCACGACACCCGCGCCGTCTCCCAGCGCATGATCCGCGACGGCGTCGCGTTCGTCTGCGCCGCGCTCGACCGCGGCGAACGGGTCTTGATCCACTGTCAGTATGGTATCGGCCGGAGCGCGCTCCTCGGATTGTGCGTCCTCGTCGCTCGCGGGCTCGCGCCGCTGGAGGCGCTCGCGCGCGCGAAGGCGGCCCGGCCGGTCGTCTCGCCGAGCCCCGAGCAGCTCGAGGCGTTCGTCGAGTTCTGCGCCGAGTCACGCCGCGCGGGAGCGCTATCCTGGCCGGTCCCCGCCTACGACGAGCTCGCCGAGATCGCCTACCGCCACCTTCGCCTCGACGCCTCGCGCGACGAGGCCCGGGCCGCGTCCACGCGCGCGGACTAGCGGCCGTACCTCGGCGACCGCGCCCGCATGGCCACCGGCGAAGGGCGCCGGATCCCGCTGCCACGCGTCCACTTCGTGCCGGCGCACCCCGCCTGAGGCCTCGCCTCCGCGGCCCATTCGGAACACGCTCGATGCGCTCATTGACGCAGGCGGGACCACCTCTCACGAGGGGCGGCCTGCACGGAGATGCCATGGCCATCGAGCGGATCGCAGTCGTCGGCGCTGGGCAGATGGGAGCCGGGATCGCGCAGGTCGCGGCGCAGGCCGGGCTCTCGGTGGTGCTCGCCGACGCCTCGGCGGACCTGGCCCGAAGGGCGGTCGACAAGCTCGGGGCGACGCTCGGCAAGCTCGTCGAGAAGGGGAAGATCTCTGCCGCCGAGCGGGGTGCGCTGCTCGCCCGCATCACGCCCGCCGCGAGCGTGGACGACTGCGCCGGCGCAGATCTCGCCGTCGAGGCGATCGTCGAGAACGAGGGCGTGAAGAGGGAGCTCTTCGCTAGGCTCGACGCGCTGCTGCCGCCCCACGCGATCCTCGCCTCGAACACGAGCTCGATCTCGATCACGAAGCTCGCCGCGGGCACGAAGCGGCCCGGGCAGTTCATCGGGATGCACTTCATGAACCCGCCGCCGGTGATGCAGCTCATCGAGATCATCCGCGGGCTGCAGACGTCGGACGCGACCTACGACGCCGTCGTCGCGCTCGCGAAGCGGTTCGGCAAGACGACGGTGACGTCGAAGGACTCGGCGGGCTTCATCGTGAACCGGATCCTCATCCCGCTCCTGAACGAGGCCTGCTTCGCGCTGCAGGAGGGGCTCGCCTCGCCGGAGGACATCGACACGGCGGTGAAGCTCGGCCTCAACCACCCGATGGGCCCGCTCACGCTCGCGGACTTCGTGGGCCTCGACACCTGCCTCTTCATCGCCGAGGTGCTGCACCGGGAGCTCGGCGACGACAAGTACCGTCCGGCGCCGCTCCTCCGGCAGTACGTCGCGGCGGGCTGGTATGGACGCAAGACCGGGCGCGGGTTCTACCGCTACGACACGTGAGCTCACGCGACGGCGCCAGCGACTGGAGACGGCGATGACGTACGAGAACATCCTGTGGGACGTGCAGGACGGGGTCGGGACGCTCACGTTCAACCGGCCCAAGGTCCTGAATGCGATGAACGCTCGGACGTTCGAGGAGCTCGCGCAGCTCATGGGCGAGATCGAGGCCGATCCGGCGATCCGCGCGCTCGTCCTGACGGGCGCCGGCGACAAGGCCTTCGTGGCGGGCGCGGACATCTCCGCCATGTCGGTGATGGGTCCGGTCGAGGCGCGGCGCTTCGCGGAGGCGGCGCACGGGGTGCTCGAGCGGCTCGAGCGCCTGCCGATCCCGACCGTCGCCGCGGTGAACGGCTACGCGCTCGGCGGCGGCTGCGAGGTGACGCTCGCCTGCGATCTCGTCTACGCGAGCGAGCGCGCCCGGTTCGGTCAGCCGGAGGTGAACCTCGGGCTCATCCCCGGCTTCGGCGGAACCCAGCGGCTCGCCCGCCGCGTGGGCGTCATGCGCGCGCTCGAGATCATCCTCACCGCGGATCAGGTCGACGCCGCGCAGGCGAAGGCGATCGGCCTCGTGCTCGATGTCCTGCCGGCGGCGGACCTCGTCGCCCACGCGCAGAGCCAGGCTCGGAAGATCGCGTCCAAGGGGCCGATCGCGGTCGGCCAGGCGAAGCGGATCTTGCGGCGCGGCGCCGAGCCGGAGCTCGGGACCGCGAACGAGCTCGAGCGGCAGGCCTTCGCGGGCCTCTTCGGGAGCGCCGACGCCAAGGAGGGCATGCGGGCCTTCCTCGAGAAGCGGCCAGCGCGGTGGACCGGCGCCTAGGTGGACGAGATGATTCGAAGCAGCGAGCGAGCGAAGCGAGCCGCCGGGGCGCCAGCGCGGTGGCGGCGAAGCCGCCCGCGATGGCGCACGGGACCCGGCGGGCGTGACGGGGGAGCCGGCGACCCTTCGACAGGCTCAGGGTCGACGGGGCGGGGGCGCAGCGCCCGTTAGATCATCCGGGGGACGCCATGGACATCCAGCTCACCGAGGAGCAGCGCCAGGTCCGGGACCTCTGCCGCGAGTTCGCGGAGAAAGAGCTCAAGCCAAACGCGCGCCGCTGGGACGCCGACCACGTGTTCCCTCGCGAGGCGGTGAGGCAGCTCGCGGAGATGGGGCTCATGGGCGTCGCCATCCCGGCGGAGTGGGGCGGCGCCGGGATGGACAACATCTCCTACGCGATCGCGATGGAGGAGATCAGCGCGGGCTGCGCCGGGACCGGCGTGATCATGAGCGTGAACAACTCGCTCTACTGCGACCCGCTCCTGAAGTACGGCACCCAGGCGCAGAAGGAGGAGCTCCTCGTCCCGTTCGCGAAGGGAGAGCGGCTCGGCTGCTTCGCGCTCACGGAGCCCATGAGCGGCTCGGACGCCGCCGAGATGCGCACGGTCGCGGCGCGCCGGGGCGACGAGTATGTCCTCGACGGCTCGAAGAACTTCATCACGAACGGGCCGCAGGCGGACGCGGCGCTCGTGTTCGCGATGACCGACAAGGCGAAGAAGCACAAGGGCATCAGCGCGTTCCTCGTCCCGACCGACGCCAAGGGGTTCACCCGCGGCAAGCCGGACGAGAAGGTCGGCATCCGCGCCTCCGGCTCGTGCACGGTGTTCTTCGAGGGCTGCGCGATCCCGGCGCGCCACCGGCTCGGCGAGGAGGGGGACGGGTTCAAGATCGCGATGTCTACGCTCGACGGCGGCCGCATCGGCATTGCCGCTCAGGCGCTCGGCATCGCGCGCGCCGCGTTCGACGAGGCGCGCGCCTACGCGAAGGAGCGCAAGGCCTTCGGCCAGCCGATCTCGAGCTTCCAGGCCATCCAGTTCATGCTCGCCGACATGGCGACCGAGATCGACGCGGCGCGGCTCCTCGTCTGGCGCGCTGCGTCGATGAAGGACAAGGGCGTGCGGCACAGCGCGGAGAGCGCGATGGCCAAGCTCTACGCGTCGGAGATGAGCGAGCGGGTGACCTCGAAGGCGATCCAGATCCACGGCGGCTACGGCTACGTGAAGGAGTACGACGTGGAGCGCCACTGGCGGGACAGCCGGATCACCGAGATCTACGAGGGGACGAGCGAGATCCAGCGGCTCGTCATCTCGAGCTCGGTGCTGAAGGACTAGGCCGCCTCGGAACGCGCCCCATTCGGAACGCGCCCCATGACGTTCGAGCCGAGCGAGCTCCAGCGCGCAGTCCAGGAGACCGCCCGCCGCTTCGCGCGCGAGGAGATCGCCCCCGTGGCCGCGGAGAACGACCGGGCCGGCCGGTTCCCGCTGGAGCTCGTCCGAGGCCTCGGCGAGCTGGGCCTCCTCGCCGTGAACGTCCCGGAGGCTTACGGCGGGTCGGGCGCCGGCGCGGTGGCCTACGCGCTCGCGATCATGGAGCTGTCGGCAGCCGACTGCGCCACGGCGGTGACCGTCGCGGTGACGAACATGGTCGGCGAGACCATCGCGCGCTTCGGCACCGAGGAGCAGCGGCGCCGCTACCTGCCGCCGCTCGCGTCCGGCGACTTCCCCGCCGGTGCGTTCGGCCTCTCCGAGCCGCAGGCCGGCAGCGACGCGGCGGCGATGCGCACGCGCGCCGTCCGCCACGGCGACCGATGGGTCCTCGACGGCGAGAAGCAGTGGATCACGAGCGGCGACGTCGCCGGCGTGATCATCGTCTGGGCGAAGACGGATCCCGACGCGGGCGCCCGCGGCGTGACGGCGTTCCTCGTGGAGGCGGGGACGCCCGGCCTCGCCGTCGGGCGGCACGAGGAGAAGATGGGCATCCGGGCGAGCTCGACGGTCTCGCTCGCCTTCGACGGCTGCGAGCTCCCGGACGCGCAGCGGCTCGGTGACGTCGGGGAGGGGTTCCGGATCGCGCTCGCCGCGCTCGAGGGCGGACGGATCGGCATCGCCGCCCAGGCGACGGGCACGATCCGCGCCGCGCTCGACGCGAGCCGCCGCTACGCGAAGGAGCGCCATGCCTTCGGCAGGCCGATCGCCGAGCACCAGGCGATCGCGTTCATGCTCGCGGACATGGCCACGGATCACGAGGCGGCACGGCTCATGGCGCTCCGCGCGGCCGCGCTCAAGGAGGCGGGGGCGCCGTTCACGCGCGAGGCGGCGATGGCGAAGCTCCTCGCGAGCGAGGCGGCCCAGCGGGCGGTGTCGCGCGCCGTCCAGATTCACGGCGGCTACGGCTACACCGCGGAGTTCCCGGTCGAGAAGCTCTTCCGCGACGCGCGCGCGCAGACGATCTACGAGGGGACGAGCGAGATCCAGCGGCTCGTCATCGCGCGGGAGCTCTTGCGGGATCGCTAGACCGGACCGCCGGCCGCCGCGTGGCGAAGCGGGAGCCGCCCTCAGCCGGTCTTCGCGGCCGGATCGTCGTCGAGCACGATGAGGTGCCCGGTGCGCTCCCGCTTCACCTTCAGGTACTCGAGGTTGTGGGGGTTCGGAGGCGAGCGCAGCTGGACCCGGCCGCGGACGGGGATGCCGGCCTCCTCGAGGCCCGTCACCTTGAGCGGGTTGTTCGTGACGAGCTCGACGGACCGGACGCCGAGCAGCCGCAGCATCTCGGCGGCGACGTCGTAGCGCCGCAGGTCGTCCGGGAAGCCGAGGAGCCGGTTCGACTCGTAGGTGTCGTGGCCGGACGCCTGGAGCGCATACGCCCGGATCTTGTTTCCGAGCCCGATCCCGCGGCCCTCCTGGCGAAGGTACAGGAGCACGCCGCGCCCGCGCTCGGCCACGAGATCGAGCGCGCGATCGAGCTGGGCGCGGCAGTCGCACTTGAGCGATCCGAGCACCTCGCTCGTCAGGCACTCCGAGTGGATCCGGGCCAGGACGCCCTCGCCGGCGACGTCGCCCAGGATCATGGCGACGTGCTCCGCGCCGCTCTTCGGCTCGCGGAACACCACGGTGCGGAACAGGCCGCGGTGGGTGGGGAGGGGGGCTTCGCCGTAGATGAAGACGCTCTCGCTGCGCTGCTTGCGGCCCGTCACGGCCACCACGTCGCCCATTTCGTCCGCCACCTCCGCGCATCCCGTGACACGGGATCGTGCGTGAGATAACGGCCCAGCGTGATGTCGGTCAAGACCAACTCCGGTCCGTCGATGGGGAGCTCGCGAGGACACGGGTGTGCGTCGAGAGGACACGGGTGTGCGTTGACAGGGCGGGCGCACGCGATTAGACGAGCCTCGAATGGGCGCCGACCTCTCATCCGGAGATCTCGCGCGCGCGACCGGTAACACGGTCCGCACGATCCGGTTCTACGAGGAGGAAGGGCTGCTCAAGCCTGCCGTCGTGAGCGACGGCGGGCACCGTCGCTACACCGAGGACGATCTCGAGCGGCTGCGCCTCATCACGGACCTGCGCGAGCTCGGGCTGTCTCTGTGCGAGATCCGCTCGATCCTCGAGCTCAGGACCGGGTGCCACAGCGCGGCCGAGTTCGCGATGCGGTTCCAGCAGGTTCTCGCGGGCCACCTCGAGCAGGCCCAGCGGCGCCTCGAGCGGCTCCGGCGCGTGAAGCGTGAGCTGCTCGACGCGCTCACGACGATCCAGGAGCGGCTGTCGTCCGAGGGGGTCGAGCAGTGTCCGTGCGCCGTGGCCGAGGAGGCGCACGCGCCGCGCATCGTGCGCGTGCTCGCGCGGCAGCAGGGATGCTGCGGGCACCATCCGCCCGCGAGCGACGTCGACCCCGCGCATCCTCCGGTCGACCCCGTGCCGCCGGCGGTGAGGAAGAGCTCCGGCAGCTGATCGCGCGCGAGCAGCGGGGGTCGCGGTGCGCCGCCGCTGGTGACGCGAGGGCGTTCGCATCGTCGCATGGCCAGCGTTCGACGCCGACGCCGGGGGCGGTCAGCCGCCCGGGAGGCCGGGCAGGCGCCTAGTTACCATAATCTACATTATCGGACTCGCGATGCTCGTACAGGCGTGAGGGCGAGCGGCGTCGGAAGCCGCCTTTGGCGCCTCGAGCTGCAGCGCGAGCGCGGTCAACGGGCCATCGACGCGGGATCCACGTTTCCACCGCAGATGACGATCCCGAGACGCTCGCCGGCCGTCGCGCGGTAGCTGCCGCTCAGCCAGGCCGCAAGGGCGGCCGCACCGCCCGGCTCCGCGAGAACGCGGCACTCGTCCCAGAGCGCCCCCTGCGCCGCTCGCAGGTCCCCGTCCTCGACGAGGACGACCCGGTCGACGGCGGCGCGCAGGATCGCGAACGGAACCTCCCCCACGCGGCGCGCGCCGAGAGCGTCAGCCGCAAGGCCAGACACCTGGACGTCCACCGGCATCCCCGCCTCGAGGGCGGCGTGGAGCGACCTCGTTCCCGTCGTCTCCACTCCGACGATCCTGATGCTGCTCCCGGCCAGGGCGGCGGCGCACCCCGCCGCAAGCCCTCCGCCTCCCACGGCCACCAGCAGAGTATCGAACGACGCCTGCTCCACGAACTCGAGCGCCATCGTGCCCTGCCCAGCCACTACGGCGGGATCGTCGAACGCGGGAACGTCGAGCGCCCCGGACTCAGCGGCGTATCGTTCCGCCGCGGCCTTGGCGTGGGCGTAGATGTCCCCGGTGAGCACGACCTCGGCACCGTACCCCTGGACCCGCTGAACCTTCGCACGCGGAGTGGTCGTCGGCATGAAGATGCGCACCGGCACGCCCAGCCGGCTCGCGGCGAAGGCCACCGCTGCTCCGTGGTTCCCGCCCGAGGCGGCGACGACGCCCGCTGTGGGAATGGCCTCGCCGAGCAGGCGATGAAAGGCGCCCCGGACCTTGAACGAGCCGGTGTGCTGGTGGAGCTCGAGCTTCAGGGCAGCCGGGTGCGTGCGCCCACGCAGGCCCGCCGGCAACTCGAGCACCGGCGTCCTGCGGACGAATCCGGCGATCCGTTCACGTGCCTCCTCGACCTCGGGCCTACCGATCGTCCCCATTGCCGCCTCCGCGCGACATCGCCCAGAACGGGATGTGCAACAGCGGCGGCGCGCGCGATGGGCAAAAGCGCGCAAGGCGCTTTCCCAGCTCCAGGGGGAACCGTCTGCTGCCCCGACCTCGCCCGGGTCCATGGTGGCAACAGGTCACGAGTTGCTCAGGTCCCCCTGACGGTGCTCGTGCACGCGTGAGCCGTGCGGCGCTCCGGGCCCCAGCCGGTCGCGCTCGCATCACGGTCGCCAAGCGCGCGAAATCGCCCGGCAGTCTCGCACGAGACAGGCTGGCGGGGGTCCTTGGCGTCGGTCGGCCTGCCTGCAAGACCCTCGGTGCTTCTCTCACGACCCGCTGGATCGGCTAGGATGCGCACCCCTCGGACCCAGGCGTCCACGAGCATGGTCGAACGCTTCAGGATTCCAGCGCCCCCGCGCCTCCCGGTCGTCGCAGCGGTCGCCGTGGCGGCGGGCCTGCCGCTCGTCATGTTCTCCCTCCAGTCGGCGTTCCGGCCGCTGTTCGAGGGTGTCCCCTTCATCCTGTTCCTGCTCGCGGTGGCGCTCAGCGCGTGGGCGGGCGGGCTCGCCTCGGGGCTCGTGACAGTAGCGCTCTCGGCCACGCTCGGGTACGCCTTCCTGCGAGGCTCGGGCGACGCGAACGTGGCGGCGTCCGCGCACGTGGGTGCCGGGATCTTCATCCCGGCCGCGCTGGTGATCGCGGGCATCGGCTCCGCCGCGCGCGCGGGGTTTCGCGAGCGGGAGCGCGCGGCGGAGACGCTGCGGGATAGCGAGGCGCGCGAGCGCGCCCGGGCGGAGGAGCTGCAGGCCATCATGGACGCGGTCCCGGCGGCAGTGCTCATCGCGCACGATCCCGACGCACGGAGGATCTCCGGGAGCCGCACGGCCTACGACCTCTTCCGCATTCCACCTGGCGCGAACCTGTCCAAGAGCGGCGATCGGCCGCCCACCCACTTCCGCGTGCTGATGGACGGGAAGGAGCTCGCACCGCACGAGCTGCCGACCCAGGTGGCCGCGCGGACCGGAGCGAGGACGAGGGACGTCGAGCTCGAGATCGTCTTCGACGATGGGACGCGTCGCACCATCATGGGCAACGCGGAGCCGATCCTCGACGACCAGGGCCGCGCCCGCGGCGCCGTCTCCGCGTTCATCGACGTGACGAAGCTCTCCGACGCGGTTCACACGCGCGACGCGTTCCTGTCGATGGCGTCGCACGAGCTGAAGACGCCCATCACCTCCCTGCGGCTCCAGGTCGAGTCGCTCCTCCGCGCGCGCGAGGGCGTTCCCGCGCCGGTGGCGAAGGCGGCCGACGCCACCCGGCGGCAGGTCGTGCGGCTCACCGCGCTCGTGAACACGCTGCTCGACGTCTCGCGCCTGAACGAGTCGCGGCTCCAGCTGGAGCTCGAGCCGGTGGATCTCTCGGCGCTCGTGCGCGAGGTCGTGTCCCGCTTCGCCGCCGAGACGGAGCTCTCCCGCGCGCGCATCCGTGTCGACGCCGCCGCGGAGGTCAGCGGACGCTGGGATCGGCTACGGCTCGAGCAGGTGCTGACGAACCTCGTCTCGAACGCCCTCAAGTACGGCGAGGGAAAGCCCATCTCGCTTCGCGTCGGAGCGGACGGCGACATCGCGCGGATCGAGGTGGCCGACCAGGGGATCGGGATCGCTCCCGGCGAGCAGGGCCGCATCTTCGAGCGGTTCGAGCGCGGTCGCGCGACCCGTGGCTACGGCGGATTCGGCCTCGGGTTGTGGATCACCCGCGAGATCATCACCGCGCTCGGCGGCAGGATCGAGGTGGAGAGCGCGGAGGGCGCCGGCGCGACGTTCCGGGTGGAGCTCCCCGTCGCCGGGCCTTCCGACGGCCAGGGGCTCGCCTGATTCTCGTGGCGAGCAGGCCCCGGCTCGTCACCCTCACCCGGCCCGCACGATCGCGACGGATCCTTCCGGTCTGCGCTGGATCTCGATCCGCGCCGGGATGCGTCGCCTGAGCTCGGCGACGTGCGAGATGACGCCCACGACGCGGCCGCTCTTGCGGAGGTCCTCGAGCGCGCGAACCGCGTCGTCGAGCGTGTCCTCGTCGAGTGAGCCGAAGCCCTCGTCCACGAAGAGCGCGTCGAGGCGCAGGCCGCCGGAGCGCCGCAGGACCACGTCCGAGAGACCGAGCGCGAGCGCGAGGCTCGCGAGGAAGCTTTCGCCACCGGAGAGCGCGCCGACCGGGCGATCGGTCACGCCCGTCCAGGCGTCCTCCACCACCAGCGAGAGCCCCGACGCCTGGTTCTTCCGGGCGACGGCCGTGTCGTGGCGCAGCCGGAAGCGCCCGCGCGACATCTGGAGCAGCCGCCTGCTCGCGGCCTCGGCGACCTCCTCCAGGCGCGCGGCGAGCACGAACCGCTGCAGGCTCATGTTGAGCGCGTTGTGGCCGCGGGAGATCTCGGCGACCTTGCCCGCCACCGCGAGCTCCCGCGTCACCGCGGCCGCGCGCGCCTCGAGCTCCCCGAGCCGCGCCTCGAGCTGGCGCAGCCGCTCGAGGTCCTTCTCCAGCCGGACCACCTCGTCGCGCGCGGCGCGCGCCGCCTCGGCCGACGTGGCGCGTGCGCCCTCGAGCGCCGGGAGGTCGGGCGCCGCGCCTCCGGCGAGCTCGGCCTCGAGCGCCGCGACCCTCTCGGCAGCCGCCCTCGCAGCCACAGACCGCGCCTCGATCGATGCCTCGAGCGCCGTCCGCTCGGGGGCCGCGAGCAGCGCGGCGTGGCACGCGGCGAGGCCGTCGAACCCCTCCGCGAGGCAGGCGCGCTCCGCCGCCTCGCGTCCGTTCGCGGCGGCTGCCTCGGCGAGCGTGCGCTCCTCGGCGCAGGAGGCGTGGCGTGCGATCGCCGAGGCGTGAGCCGTCCGGGCATCGCCGTCGGCGCGCCGCGCCGCCGCGGCGAACGTCTCCGCGCGCTCGAGCTCGCGGCGGGCGGTCGCGAGCTCCCCGCGCGCGTCCGGACCGGCGCCAGCGGCCTGGATCTGCCGCGCGAGCTCCGCCTGCCCCGCCTCGGCGGCCGCGACCTGCTGCTCCGCCGTGGCGTGGCTCGCCGTCGCCGCCTCGCACCGGCCGCGCGCCGCCTCGACCTCGGCGCGGGCGCTCGAGATCTCCGCGTCGAGCCTGCCAAGCCGGGCGCCTGCGTCGCGCGCCTCCTCGAGCGCGGCGGCCGCGCCGCGCGCCTCCGCCTCGAGCGCGGACACGGGGCGCTGATCCTCGGCGGCAGCGTCCTGCGCCCGCTGGCGGGCCTCGGCGAGGAGCCGCGCGGTGCTCGCGCGCCGCTTCTCCGTCTCCGCCGCGCGGTTCGCGAGCTGCCGGGCCGAGCTCCGGGCGTCGTCGATCTCCTCTCGGTCGGGGACACGATCGGTCGAGCGCGCGGGCGCCGGATGCTCGGCGGAGCCGCACACGGGGCACGGGTGACCCGGCGCGAGCTTCTTGTCCGCCAGCCAGGCGGCGATGCCACGCTCGCGCGCGGTGTTGAGGACGTCGGCGATCCGCGTCGCCTTGTCGGCGGCCTCGCCGGCGGCGCACGCCGCGCGCTCCTCGCCTGCGAGCGCACCCTCCAGGCGCGCGACCTCTGCCTGACGTGCGTCCCGGTCTCGTGCGGCGCGGAGCGCCGACTCGAGCCGCGCCGCGCGCTCCGCGGCGTCCCCCTCTCCTGTCGCCACCGGCCTGAGCCGCCTCGCCTCTCGCTCCAGCGCCTCCGTGCGTGCCTCCGCGCTCGTGAGCGCGAGCCGGGCGCGCTCGGCCTCGCCGCGCGCCACCTCCGCAGCGCGGCGCGCCGCACCGACCGCTCTCTGATCTTCGGCGAGCCGCTCCAGCTCCGGGATGATCCGCTCGAGCAGCTGGACGCGCGCGGCGAGCTCGGCGCGCCGCGGAGCCTCCGCGTCGGCACGGGCGAGGGCCTCGCCGGCCTTCGCGAGCGCCGCGACGGCCTGGTCGCGACGCCCCGCCGCGAGCTCCTCGTCACCGCGCCGCGCGACGCACGCCGCCTCGGCGGTGCTCGCCGCGACGAGCTTCTCCCGTACCCGCTCCGCTGCGCCTGCGCGCGCGAGCCGGTCGCGATCGCGCGCGAGCTCCGCCCGGCCCGCCTCCGCGCGCGAGATCTCTTCGTGCGCACGAGCGAGCGCCTCGAAGCGCGCCGCGAGCTGCCGGCCGGCGGAGAGCGCCTCGAGCGCGGACGCGTCGCTCGCCGCGCTCGCCACCGCGGCGGCGTGCGCGTCGGCGAGACGTCCCTCGAGGTCCTCGCGCCCGGAGGCGAGCGCGCCCGCTGCAGCGCCGCCGAGCACCTCCTCGCGGCGCTCCGCGAGCCGGCGCGCCTCCGCCTCGAGCTCGTTCTTCTTGCGGACGAGGAGCTCCTCCACGTCCTTGTAGACGTCCGTCCCGAAGAGCTGCTGCAGGAGCTCCTCGCGCTCCTTGGCATCCGCGCAGAGGAGCCGCTTGAAGTCTCCCTGCGGGAGCAGGACCACACGCGTGAACTGCTCGGGGCCCATGCCGAGGAGCTCCGTCACCTTTTCGGTCACCACCGTAGGCTTCGTCGCGAGTGGCGCGCTCGCGCCCTCGCGCCACAGGCTCGCGGTGGGCGCCTCCTCGAGGGTCCCCTCCCCGCGCTTCTTCGGCCGCTGCCAGGCCGCGGTCCGCTCCGCGCGGTACACGGCGTCGCCCAGCCGGAAGCGGAAGACCACCTTCGGCGCCGCGCCCTCGAGGGCGCGGTCGGCGCGCAGCCGTCCGGTGCCGCGCGTTCCGGGCACATCGCCGTAGAGCGCGAACGTCATCGCGTCGAACAGCGTCGTCTTTCCGGCGCCGGTCGGGCCATGGATGAGGAAGAGATCGGCGCCGCCGAGCGCCTCGAAGTCGATCTTCTGCGCCCGGGAGTATGGCCCGAACGCCTGGAGCTCGAGCGAGAGTGGCCTCACGCCGCCCGTTCCTTGCGCGCCACCTCCGCGAGCGCGCCCGCGAAGAGCTCCCGGTGCTCCGGGCCGGGCGTCGCGCCGGCGACCGTCTCGAAGAACGCCTCGAAGAGCTTCAGGTCGTCCCCGCCCGCGCCGTCGACGCGCGCGGCGAACGTGCCCTCTCCGCCGCCGGCGAGGTCCTTGCGCAGGA
>DATIDF010000394.1:0-10572 GCA_035456445.1 Anaeromyxobacter sp. | reverse complement strand
GGAGCACGCGGTCATCTCCGAGATCGACGGCGTGGTCGCGTTCGGCAAGGACACGAAGGGCAAGCGCAAGGTGGTCATCACCCCCGAGGTGGACGGCAAGCTCCGGCCCGATCTCGCGAAGGAGTACCTGATCGGCAAGGGCAAGCACATCTCGGTGCACACGGGCGACCGGGTGCGGGCGGGCGAGGCGCTCATGGACGGCGCCGCGAACCCGCACGACATCCTGCGCGTGCTGGGCGAGAAGGAGCTCGCCCGCTGGCTGGTGGACGAGGTGCAGGAGGTCTACCGGCTGCAGGGCGTGAAGATCAACGACAAGCACATCGAGACGATCGTCCGGCAGATGCTGCGCCGCGTGCGGATCGTCGACGTGGGCGACACGAACTTCCTCGCGGACGAGCAGGTCGAGAAGTTCGTGTTCGAGGAGGAGAACGACAAGGTGATCACTGCGGGCGGGCGCCCTGCGCAGGGCGAGCCGCTGCTGCTCGGCATCACGAAGGCGTCGCTCTCGACCGAGTCGTTCATCTCGGCGTCCTCGTTCCAGGAGACGACGAAGGTGCTGACCGAGGCCGCCATCAGCGGCAAGGTCGATCACCTTCGCGGCTTGAAGGAGAACGTCATCATGGGTCGGCTCATCCCTGCCGGCACCGGCCTGCCGCACTACAAGCACCTCGACATCGAGGTCGAGACGCCGGTGGACGCGGTCGAGGAGGCCGAGGAGGCCCTCGCCGTCGCGAGCGGGGAAGAGTAAGCCCCCGGTCGCCTGGTCACTTACGGAGCCCGGTCAGGGCCCGGTCCCGAAAGGGGCTGGGCCCTTTCCTTTTTGATCTCGAGCAACGAATTCTCTTGAATTGGGTAAGCAGTCGCTTAGGGCGGATCCGCCTCACACGGAATCGCATCTCCCTGATGGGGCTCGGGACGTTATTGATCTGAAGCAATATTCGGGGCTTGTCTGGGTACCATGGGAGCAGGCTTGGGCTTGAGGAATGCCAACTCCCATGTCGTGTTCATATTCTGCGTCATTCGGTACGTGCGTGGTGTGCGGCTCCCCCGGCTGGCCGAAGACTTCCAGGGTCTACGGGCGTATGGGGGATACTTGACTCAGTGAGTCCAGTTTTATAAAGTCACGTTACGTAACCTCCCCAGGCACTTTGACGCAGGCGAGAGAGGCAATGAGGACGGCGACCACTCAGAAGAGCAGCAGGGAGTTCGAGGAACTCGCTCCATACCTCAAGGCGGTCCGCGACTTCCCGCCGCTGAGCCGTGATGAGGAGCACGCGCTCGCGCTCCGCGCGCGCAAGGGAGACGTCCGCGCGAAGCAGAAGCTCGTGCGGCACAACCTCGCGTTCGTGGTCGCCATCGCGCGCAAGCAGCGCCGTGGCACGGTTCGCCTGGACGACCTGATCCAGGAGGGCAACGTGGGCCTCATGCGCGCGGTCGAGAAGTTCGACCCGCACGCGGGGACGCGGTTCTCGACGTACGCGGTGTGGTGGATCCGCGCCTACATCGGGAAGTATCTCAAGGAGGCCCGTTCCACGGTGCGCCCACAGAGCGGCACCGTGGCGCAGCCGGACCTCTCGCTCGACAGCGCGATCGACGAGGACGGTGACGCCACGCACCTCGAGCGCATCGAGGACGACGGCCCGGGCCCGGAGGACACCTACCTCCAGGGCGAGGGTGACCGCGACGTCCGCGACGCGCTGGGGAAGGTCCGCAAGCGCATCGGAGAGCTGGGCTGGGACATCGTCCACAACCGGCTCGAGCAGGACCAGCCGCGCACGCTCGAGGAGATCGGGAAGCGCTGGGGCGTGTCACGCGAACGCGTCCGTCAGGTGGAGCTCAAGACGAAGCAGTTCCTCCACCGCTACCTGCAGCCCGACGAGCGCGACGCGGCCTGATTCCGGCGACGGCCGCCGCGACGACTTCGAGCCCGCCCCCGGTCATCCGGCGGCGGGCTCGCGTCGTTCGCGGCGAGGACGGGGCGCGCTTGCGCACGCGAAGCCCACGGGTGACGATGCGCGCCATGCTGGAACGGATCGGCATCTCCCTGGAGGACAGCCTGCTCGAGCAGTTCGACGAGCTCATCGAGCGCAAGGGGTACGTGAACCGCTCGGAGGCGGTGCGCGATCTCATCCGCGACCAGCTCGTCCAGCGCCAGTGGTCCGAGTCGGAGGGCGGCGAGCAGGTCGCGGTGGTTGCCATCGTCTACGACCACGAGTCCTCGAGCCTGGCGCAGAAGCTCACGCACATCCAGCACGAGAACCATCAGGCGGTCGTCTCCGCGCTCCACGTCCACATGGACGCGCACAACTGCCTCGAGGTGCTCGTGCTCCGCGGGCGGGCCGGCGAGATCCTCCAGATGGCGGACAGCCTCGTGGCGACGCGCGGGGTGAAGTACGGCAAGGTCGTTCCGGCGACGACGGGGGAGGCGCTCCGGTAAGGGGACCGGCGCCCGCCTGCCCGCCCGCCGCGCTACAATCCGCGCAGGATGGCGAAGATCGTGAAGGGAACGCTGCCGCCCGCCGGCAGCCGGATCGAGGCCGCGGCCTACGACGCGCAGGAGAAGGCGCGCGCGGTCGTCGCTGCAGCAGAGGACGAGGCGCGCCGGCTCCGCTCGGAGGCGGAGGCCGAGATCGCGCGGGTCCGCGCGGAGGCGGTGGAGGAGGGCCGGCGCGAGGGGCTCTCGCGGGCGGCCGCCGCGCTGGCCCGGGCCGCCGCCGCGCGCGACCGGCGGCTCGCGCTTGCCGAGCGAGAGGTCGCCGCCGCTGCGATCGACGTGGCGCGCACCCTCATCGGCCGCGAGCTCGACCAGGATCCCGCCGCCGTGGCGGACCTCGCCGCGCGCGCCCTCGCGGCCGCTCGCGACCGGCGCGAGGTGACGCTCCGGGTGAACCCGTCCGACGCCGAGGCGATCCGCGCCGCGGCGGGCCGGCTCGCCGCGATGCTCGCGCGCGCCCCCGGGCTCGAGGTGCGTGAGGACCCCGGGCTCGCCCGCGGGGACGCGGTGGTCGAGACCGAGGCGGGCCGAGTGGACGCGCGAGTGGAGACCCAGCTCGCGGCGTTCGCGCGTGCGCTCGACGAGGAGGAACGGTGATCCTTCGCCCCCGCGCAGCCGGCGGCGCGTCCGCGCGCGCGACACGATGCGCGACGGCGGCTGCTTCGGCGAGGGCGCCGGAGTGAGCGAGCCGCATCGCTACCGCGCGGCGCTCGATCGCGCCGCGCCGCTGCGCCTGCGCGGGCGGGTGACGCGGCTCGTCGGCCTCGTCGTCGAGGCCGAGGCCGCGGGGGTCCGGCAGGGCGAGGCGGTGGAGATCCACACCCCGGGCCGCGGCGCGCTGCTCGCCGAGGTGGTCGGGTTCCGCGACGACCGCGCGGTGCTGCTCCCGCTCGGCGATCCCGCCGGGCTCGGCGCGGACAGCGAGATCGTCCCTACCGGTCGACCCTTCGCGATCCGCGCCGGCGACGCGCTCCTCGGACGGGTCCTCGACGGGCTCGGGCGTCCGATCGACGGCGCGCCGTTACCCTCGGGCCTCGACGGGTGGGCGGTGGACCGGCCGGCGCCGGGCCCGCTCGAGCGGCGCCGCATCACGGCCCCGCTCGCGCTCGGCGTCCGCGCGATGGACGGGCTCCTCACGGTCGGCGAGGGGCAGCGGGTCGGCATCTTCGCCGCCGCGGGGGTGGGCAAATCCACGCTCCTCGGGCAGATCGCCCGGAACACGCGGGCGGAGCTATCGGTCATCTGCCTCGTCGGCGAGCGCGGCCGAGAGGTGCGCGACTTCGTCGAGGAGGCGCTCGGACCGGAGGGGCTCGCGCGGAGCGTCGTCGTGGCCGCGACGAGCGACGCGCCTGCGCTCGAGCGGCTCAAGGCCGCGCACGTCGCGACCGCGATCGCGGAGTGGTTCGCCGAGCGGGGCCGCCGCGTCATGTTCATGCTCGATTCGCTCACCCGCTACGCGCGCGCGCAGCGCGAGGTCGGTCTCGCGGCGGGCGAGCCCCCCGCGCGGCATGGCTATCCGCCGAGCGTGTTCGCCGCGCTGCCCCGCTTGCTCGAACGCACCGGCAACCGCGCGCGGGGCGGGATCACCGCGCTCTACACCGTCCTCGTCGCGGGAGGGGACCTCGACGAGCCGATCGCGGACGAGGTCCGCGGCATCCTGGACGGGCACGTCGTCCTGGACCCGGGGATCGCCGCGGGGGGCCGCTACCCCGCGATCGACGTCCTGCGGAGCCTCTCGCGCGTCATGCCGGCGGTCACGACGCCGGAGCACCGCGCCGCGGCGAACCGGCTCCGGGCGCTCCTCGCCGCATACGAGCGCCACCGCGATCTCATCGCGCTGGGCGCATACGCGCGCGGCGCGGACCCGGACACCGACGCGGCGCTCGAGCGGCTCGGCGCGATAGAGGCGTTCCTCTCCCAGCGCCCGGACGAAGAGGAGGCCCCCGAGCGGACGCGCGCGCGGCTCGAGGAGCTCGTGCGGTGACGGAAAGGGACTATCCGCTCGCGACCCTGCTCGCGCTGCGCGAGCGCGACGAGGAGGCGGCGCAGGCCGCGCTCGCCGCGGCGCTCGTAGCCGAGGATCGCGCTCGTCGGGCGCGGGATCGGCTGCGTGCTGCCCAGGACGCCGCCGAGCGGCGCGCGCTCGCCGACGTGGGCCCGGATGCGGAGGACGCGCTGGCCGCCTCGCTCCAGGGACGGGCCGGATACGAGACGCGGCTCCGGCGGGAGGAGGAGGCCGCGCGCGCGGCGCTCTCGGCGGCGGGGAAGGGCGTCGCGGCGGCGCGCGCGGCGCTCGCCGTCGCCTCGTCGGCGCGCGAGGCGATCGCGCGACACCGCTCCGCGTGGGAGGAGGCCCGGCGCCAGACGCAGGGGCGCGCCGAGGACGCCGCGAATGACGATCTCGCCGCGGCGAGAGCGCGGGGGCGGGGCGGCCAAACCATGAAGTGAACGGTCAGCGAGCGAAGCGAGCCCCCCGGCGCGCCACCGCGTTCGCGGCGAAGCCGTCCGCGGTGCCGCACGGGACCGGGCGAGGGATGGGGCGGGGCGCAGCCCCGGTCAGACCGATCGGGCGGCGAGCGCGCGCCGGAGGAGGCCGATGAGCTCCGCGTTCTCGAATGGCTTCCGGACGAAGGCGTCGGCGCCGGCCTCGGCGGCGCGGCGCGGCAGGTCGGGCGAGGGCCGCGCGGACACGATCAGCACCGGCCCGGCGAACCCTGTCGCGCGCAGCCGCCGGCAGAGCTCCAGCCCATCGACTCCTGGCATCGCGACGTCGAGGAGCACCGCGGCGGCACTCCCTGCCGCCGCGAGCGCGTCGTCGGCGGATGCGGCGGTGGCCGAGTCGAGCCCCTCCGTCGCGAGCAGGATCGACAGGAACTCGCAGATGTCCGGGTCGTCGTCGACGAGGAGCACGCGCGGACCGGCCACGATCACTCTCCGGGGAGGGGCAGGGCGGCGCGGCCCTCCGCGCAGTCGATGGTCATCGTGCGCGGCCGCAGCCCCCTCGGCGCGCCGGCGCCGTCCTCGCGGTGGAACTGGGCGAGCGAGAGCACGAGCTTGTCGCCGGCGCGGACCGTCTTCCGCTCGGAGCGCCATTCGCCGTCGAGCGTGAACGCGACCTCGGTCCAGTGGCGGTCGGAGCCGTTCTTCACGAGGAGCTGCGTCCCCATGATCGACTCCGGGAGGAGCTGCGCCTCGGCCCCGAGCGCGTTCGACATCCCCGTGGCGGGCCACGAGGCCCAGATCGCGGCGAGCGACAGGCACAGCCACGCGGCGACGACCGCGGCGCGCATGCGGACGTACTTCGTCGAGCGTCGGCAGCCGTCGGCGAGCTCCTGGGCGAGGTCGCGTGCGAGGTCCTTCACGCGGTGCGCCGCGGAGAGCGGGTCGGGGCGGGCCGGCTCCTTCATCGCCGAGGAGGGTACCGCTCGCACGCCGGGGCCGACAAGGCGCATCGCCGCCTACGACCGCGGCCTACACCGCCGTGCCGGCGGGCGCGCTCGTCCCCTCGCGGCCGGGCGCCGCGACCGCGTCGTCGGGATCGCCTCCCGCGCCGCCGATCGAGCGGTGCTGCTCGATCACGCGCCGGCGCACCTCGGTGAGGAGGGCGGTCCTGTCGGCGAACGCGCGCGGATCCACCGGATCGCCGAGCGCGATCCGGATCTCCCCCGGGTAGACCGCGATGGCGCGCTTCGGCGTGATGCGCCCAGCGCCCGAGATCGCCACCGGCACGACCGGAACCCCGGCTTCCATCGCGACGACGAACGGCCCCTTCTTGAACGGGTGCACGCGCAGGTCGGTCGAGCGCGTCCCCTCGGGGAAGACGATGAGCGAGATCCCCCCGCGCACCGCCGCGCCCGCGCGCCGCAGCGACTCGACGGCGCGGGTGTGGTTCCCGCGATCCACCGCGATGTGGCCTCCCATCCGCATGTACCAGCCGAAGACGGGGATGCGGAACAGCTCCTGCTTCGCGATGAAGCGCACCGTGCGCGGCAGCCGCGAGACGAGCGCGAGGATGTCGAGCGCGCTCTCGTGGTTGGACGCGAAGATGAGCGGGCCGTCCGGCAGCGGCGGCAGCCGGGTCAGCGTCACGCGCGCGCCCGCGAGCTTCAGGATCGACCGGGACCAGGCGAACCGCGCGAGCCACATCGCCAGGTCGCCGCGCCGCAGGAGCGTGTCGGGCAGGCTGACGAGGAAGAACACGACCATCGAGACCGCGGTGTAGACGAGCACCAGCCAGCCTCGGAATCGCGCCCCCATTCGAACCCTCGCCGCGCCGCCCGCCGGGGCGCCTCCGCACGGCTTATAGCACGCACCCGCTACGGGGCCCGGATATGCTCGGGCCCGATGGAGACGCCGCTCCGGATCGCAGAAGAGGTGCGCGAGGCGCTCGCCTCGGGCAAGCCCGTGGTCGCCCTCGAGACGAGCGTCGTCTCGCAGGGGCTCCCGCCGCCGCACAACCTGGCCGCCGCTCATCGGTGCGCAGCGGCCGTGCGCGCAGGCGGCGCCGTGCCCGCCGGCATCGGGGTCATCGCGGGGCGGATCGTCGTCGGGGTCTCCGAGGCCGAGCTCGCTCGCCTCGCCGATCCTGGGCGCGCCCCGGCGAAGGCCGCCGTCCGGGACCTCTCTGCGCTCGTCGCGGAGGGACGCGACGCCGGCACCACCGTCTCCGCGACGGCGGCGGTCGCCGCGAAGGTGCGGATCCCGGTGTTCGCGACCGGCGGGCTCGGCGGCGTGCACCGGATCCCGGACGGCGAGCCCGCCGCGGGCGCGGCCGACGTGTCCGCCGATCTCCACGAGCTGGCGCGCTCCCCGGTCTGCGTCGTGTGCGCCGGGCCGAAGGCGATCCTCGACGTCGCCGCGACGGCCGAGGCGCTCGAGACCCTCGGGATCCCGGTGCTCGGCTGGCGGACCTCCGAGCTGCCCGCGTTCTACTCCGACGGGAGCGGCGTGGCTCTCGAGCACAGGGTGGACGACGCGGACCGGGCGGCGCGCGTGCTCGCGCTGCACTGGGGGCCGCTCGCGCGCCGCGAGGGCGTCGTCCTCGCCGTTCCGCCGCCCGATCCCGTGCCCCGGGAGGAGATCGAGGCCGCGATCGCAGGGGCGCTCGCCGCTGCGCGGACCCGCGGCGTGCGCGGGAAGGCGGTCACGCCGTTTCTGCTCGAGGCCGTCGCGCGGGCGACGCATGGTCGCGCGCGAGCGGCCAACGTGGCGCTGCTCGAGCGGAACGCCGCCGTGGCGGCCGAGATCGCGGCGGCGCTCGCCCGTTTTGGCTACAATCCCGCCGGATGACGCCTCCGCCTACCTCGGGCGCCGCCCCGCTCCTCGTCGCCGACGCTGCCACGCTTTCGCTGCTCGTCGAGGCGGTCCGCGCGGAGCCGGTGGTCGCCCTCGACACCGAGTCGAACAGCTTCCACGTGTACCGCGAGCGAGTCTGCCTGCTGCAGGTCTCCACCCGCGCCGCGGACTACGTGGTCGATCCGCTCGCGGTCGATCCGGCGCCGCTCGGCGAGGTGCTCTGCGACGGGCGCGAGACGGTGCTGCACGGCGCGGACTACGACGTCCGGTGCCTCAGCCGCGAGTACGGCTGGCGCCTCCCGCGCCTGTTCGACACGATGGCGGCAGCGCGCCGGCTCGGCCGTCAGGGACTCGGGCTGTCGGCGCTCGTCGAGTCGCACTTCGGGGTGCGGCTCTCGAAGGCGTTCCAGCGGTCGGATTGGGGACAGCGTCCGCTCACGCCGGCGCAGCTCGCCTACGCCTCGCTCGACACGCATTACCTGCTGGCGCTCCGCGACCTGCTCGCGGCTGAGCTCGAGACCAGCGGGGCGGTCGATCACGCGCGGCGCGAGTTCGATCGGATCGCCTCGGTCGTGCCGCGCGAGCGCGTCTTCGACCCCGAGGGGTACCGCAGGCTGCGAGGCGCGCGAGACCTCGACCCGGCGGGCCGCGCCGTGCTGCGGGCCCTGTACGTCGCTCGCGAGGCGCGCGCGCGGTCCCTGGATCGGCCCCCGTTCAAGGTCCTCGGTGAGGACGCGATGATCGCGATCGCACGGCGGCTGCCGCGCGACGCCGAGGAGCTCGGCCGGATCCCGGGCGTCACGGCCTCCGTCCTTCGCCGGCTCGGCGACGACATACTCGGTGCCTTGCGCGCCGCGGCGCCGCCGGTGCCGGAGCGCAGCTGAGCTGCTCGACTCGCGCCAGGCCACCCGTCAGAACGCGACGCCGCCCCCGGGTGCGGTGACGGATCGCCCCGGGTCGACCGGCGCCGGCGGCTCGCCGGCGAGCGCGCGGTAGACGTCCCAGTCGGTGAGCACGATTCGGACGTAGCCGCGCGTCTCGCGATAGGGGATCGACTCGACCCACGCGTCGAGCGGCATGCCGGCGCGCGCCCGTGCCCACTCCGCGGCAGCAGCCGGCCCGGCGTTGTAGGCCGCGACCGCTAGCGCCGGATCGCCGAAGCGCGCGAGGAGCAGCCCCAGGTAGTGCGAGCCGAGCGTGATGTTCACCTCCGGCTCGCCCAGCCGAGCACCCAGGCCGGCGGGCAGCCCCAGCACCGCCGCGACGCGCTCGGCGGTCGCCGGGCGGAGCTGCAGGAGCCCCTCGGCGCCGGCGCCGCTGCGGACCCCCGGGCGGAACCCGGACTCGCGCCGCATCACTGCGAGCAGGAGCGCCGGATCGATGCCGACCGCCCGGGCGCGAGCAGGCAGGAGCTCGGGGTAGGGCTCCGGGTGCGCCCAGCGCAGCGTGCGGCGCGTGGGGAGGAGGTGATCGCGCGAGATCCGGAAAGGGATCTCGGCGTCGCCAGCGAACGCGGCGAGCTGCGCGACGACCGGCGCGGCGGGGCGGACTCGCGAGGAACGAGCGAGATCCGAGAGCTCGTCGAGCGCCTCGCCGCGGAGTCCAAGGCCGAGCAGCTCGACGGCCACCGCGAGGCGCGACGACGCGGCCGGATCCTGGACCTCGGGGAGGGGACGAGGATCGGGCGGGGGAACCCGCTCGGCGTTCTCCCCGAGCGCCGCGAGCCGCGCGCGTGCGAGCAACCCGTACCAGCCGTCGCCACCGGCAGCGATCGCCGCGCGGTAGAGCCGCCGGCGCTCCGGTGCGCCCCGGGCGAGCCGCGCCCGCCAATACGCGGCCGCGTCGGCGTACGCCGTGCGGGAGAGCCCGGCGAACGCGCGCGCCGCAGCCGCGCCGCGCCCGAGCCGGTAGAGCGACCATGCCGAGAACCAGCGCGCGTCGTCGGCGCGGCGCGAGTGCCGGTTCGCCTTCGCGAAGGCGTCGAGCGCGGTCGCGGCGCGCGCGTACTTGCCCGCGTCGTAGTACAGCCACGCCGCGAGGTACGAAGCCTCGTCACCGAGATCGCGCTGGCGCCATTCAGGCAGCCCGGGCACGGGCGCGCGCAGCGTGGCGATCGCGAGGTACCGGCGGCTCGCCTCGTCCACCCGGCCCGCCCGCGCCGCCGCGCGCGCGAGCACGAGCAGCGCGCCGCGTCGATCGCTCTCGTCCGCGGCGTCCGCGAGCGGCGCCGCGAGGCGCTCTCCGTCGGCGTGGCGTCCGAGCGCCACGAACGCGCTGGCCCGCAGCACGGCGGCCCGCTCCGGCGGGGGCGGAGGATCGGCGCGCGCCGCCGCGTCGAGCGCCAGGAGCGCCGCGTCGGGCCAGCCGGTGGCGAGGAGCCGGTCGGCGCGCGCGAGCTGCTCCATGCCCGTGGCGGGCGGGACCGGTCCGCCCGCCGCGCGCCAGCTCTCGAGGACCTCGCCCGCGGCACGGCCCTGCGGCAGCTCGGGGCGCTCGAGCCAGAGCCCTCGATACGCCTCCGCCGCCCTGACGTCCTCGCCGAGCTCCCGCAGCCCGCGCGCGAAGGCGAGGCGCGCCGTCGTGGCCGCCGCATCGCCGGGCCGCTCTCGCAAGAGCGCCTCGAGGAGCGGTACCGCCTCCGGCGCCAGGCCGGCCGCGAGGAGCGCGTCGGGCTCGCGCCAGCGCGCGCGACGCGCGACCGCGAGCTCCCCGGACGCCGCGACGGCGCCGAGGAGCCTCGCCGCCTGCGGAGCGTCCCCGGCGGCGAGCAGCGCCTCGGCGCG
>DATIDF010000393.1:0-2172 GCA_035456445.1 Anaeromyxobacter sp. | reverse complement strand
CGTCCTCCGGCACCTCGAGGAGAGCGGCCGGATCCGCCGCGGCTACTTCGTCTCCGGGGTGGGCGCGATGCAGTTCGCGCAGCCGGGCGTGCTCGATCTGCTGCGATCGCTGCGCGAGCCGCCGGAGGCCGCAGAGGTGGTGACGCTCGCCGCGACCGACCCGGCGAATCCCTACGGCGCGCTGCTCGAATGGCCGGCCGTGAAGGGCGCCCCGGAGGGAAAGCGGCCGGCGCGCTCGGTGGGCGCGTCGGTGGTGCTCGTGGACGGCGAGCTCGCCGCGCACGTGTCGCGCGGCGCGCGGCAGCTCTTCGCGTGGCTCCCGGAGTTCGAGCCGGAGCGATCGCACCTCGGGGCGGCCGTCGCGGCGGCGTTGACGGACCTCGTGCGCGCGCTCCACGCCAGGGACCAGGCGGCGCTCGTCGTGGAGATCGACGGCGGCCCCGCGGTGGCGCACCCGCTCGCGGGCTACCTCCATGCGGCTGGCTTCGTTCCGACCGCGGCGGGGTTGCAGCTCACCCGCCGCGCGGCGGCCGCCGCCTCGTTCTCCGCCGGAGGCGGCTCGTAGCGGCGGGTGAGATATCTTCCGACGCTCTACCAAGGAGGACGAACATGGCGGGCCAGGACGTCTTCGAGGCCGCGCGGCACGTGGCGGCGAGCGCCGCGATGGCGAAGCTGCCGCGGGCTGGCGGCAAGCGGTTCGAGACCGCCTTCCGCCACGGCTCCCTGCAGGTGGAGATCTTCGCGCCGCGCCTCCGGGACACCCAGCGGCCGCACGATCGCGACGAGGTGTACGTGGTGGTGCGCGGCAGCGGGTTCTACGTGAACGGCACGCAGCGGTTCGCATTCCGCGCGGGCGATCTGCTCTTCGCCGCCGCAGGCGAGCCGCACCACTTCGAGGAGTTCAGCGAGGACTTCTTCACCTGGGTGCTGTTCTACGGGCCCGAAGGCGGCGAGAAGGCGGCGGTCGAGGGCGGGGCACGGGCCTCGGAGAAGGCCCCGTAGAGCAGCGCGTTCGCGCCTGCGCCGGGGCGGTGGACGAGGTAAAAGAAGGTCATGTCCATCCTGCAGTGGCTCGGCCTCGCCCCCCGCTCCGACTCCTCCTCCGACGCGGGGGTGGTGAGGCGCGTCGCGCGGGCGCTCGAGGCGCTCCCGGCCGAGCGGGCGGAGTACCTCGGGCTGTTCGCGTTCCTCCTCGCGCGGGTCGCGAACGTCGACCTGCACGTCGCCGACGCGGAGACGGAGGCGATGGCGCGCATCGTCGAGACCGCCGGGCACCTCCCGCCGGACCAGGCCGCGCTCGTCGTCGAGATCGCGAAGGCCGAGCACCGCGCGAGCGGCGAGACGCAGAACTACCTCGCGGCCCGGACGTTCCGGGACCAGTCGAGCGACGCCGAGCGGATGGACCTCGTCCACTGCCTGTTCGCGGTCGCCGCCTCGGACGGCGTGATCTCCGTCGCCGAGGAGGAGGCGATCCGCGGGATCTGCAGCGAGCTCCGGCTCACCGAGCGGGACTACATCGACATCCGCAGCGCCTACAGCGAGCACCGCTCGGTGAACAAGGCGTGATCCCCTGGGAGACCGTGGACCGCGCCCGCGCCCCCGATGGCGCGGAGCTGGTCCTCGCACGCCGCGGCGACGAGTGGGCGGTGCGCGCGGCCGGCCACGTCCTCATGACGAGCCGCGCCCACGGCTCGGAGGAGGCGCTCGCGGCGAAGGCGCTCGCGCGCGCCGCGGCGCCGCGGGACGTGCTCGTCGGCGGGCTCGGCCTCGGCTTCACGCTCCGCGCGGCGCTCGATCGGCTCCCGCCCGGCGCGCGGGTGATCGTCGCCGAGCTCGTCCCCGCGCTCGTCGCCTGGAATCGCGGACTCGTCGCGCACCTCGCCGGCCGTCCGCTCGACGATCCGCGCGTCCGCGTCGCGCCGGGGGACGTCCTCGAGCGCATCGCCGGGTCCGCCGGCGCCTTCGACGCCATCCTGCTCGACGTGGACAACGGCCCGGCCGCGCTCGCGCACCCCGCGAACGACCGGCTCTACGGCGAGGCCGGGGTCCGTGCGTGCCACACGGCGCTCCGGCGCCGCGGGGTGCTCGCGGTCTGGTCGGCCGGGCAGGACGCGCGCTATCTCGCGCGGCTCGAGCGCGCGGGCTTCACGGCGGAAGCGATGGTGGTGCCCG
>DATIDF010000392.1:0-7669 GCA_035456445.1 Anaeromyxobacter sp. | reverse complement strand
TGGGCAGCATCGTCGCCCGGAAGCGCCCTCCGCGGGCGAGGCGCTCGCTGAACTCCCTGAGCGGCGCCATCGCGGCGGCGTCCTCGCCCGCCGCGGCCGGCTCGTGGACGTGCCCGAAGCCGAAGGTGTTGTCGGCGAGGACTAGACCACCCGTCCGCAGGTGCTCCTCCGCCCAGGCGAGGTAGGCGGGGTAGCCGCCCTTGTCGGCGTCCACGAAGACGAGGTCGAACGGGCCGTCCTCCTCGACCTCGCGGAGCCGATCGAGCGCGGGGCCGAGGTGGAGCCGCACGCGCTCCGCGACGCCGGCGAGCGCGAACGCGGCGCGGGCGAGCTCCGCGTGCTTCTCGTGCAGCTCGAAGGTGTGGAGCAGGCCGCCCGCCGGGAGGGCGCGCGCGAGGCACACGCCGCTGTAGCCGCCGAGCGTGCCGATCTCCACGATCCGCCGCGCCGCGCAGGCGCGGGCGAGCACCTCGAGGTGCAGCCCGTCGAACGGCCCTACCTCGATCGGCGGGAGCCCGGCAGCGCGGCTCCGCGCGCGGATCTCGCGCAGCACGTCGTCCTCGGGTGCGTAGACCGACTCGGCCCATGCGGCGAGGGCGGGGTCGCCCTGGCCGAAACCCTTCACCGCGGGAGAGCCCATCCTTCGCCTCCGGGCGTCCGAGTTATCCGCTCGGCCGCGGATCGCACGTGCCGGCGGGGTCGCGGCGCCAGCGCCCCTGCGGGCGGGCGCGGGAGGAGCGCGGGCCCGTTGCAGACGTACCCACAGTGCGCATGATGGACCCAGCCATGCGAGGCCTGCCGCCCTTCACGCCGCTCGTGCCGGATGCGCGGGTCCGGGCCGTGAACATCGCGCTCGGCCTCTGGCTGTTCGCCTCCACGTTCCTCCTCGATCGCGCAGGCAACGCCGGGTTCAACACCTTGCTCGTCGGCCTCTTCGTCGCGGCGATCGCCCTCATCGCGCTCTATGCGCCGGGCCTGCGCTTCCTGAACACGGGGCTCGCGGCCTGGCTGCTCGTCTCGACGATCTGGTTCGGCTACTCCAAGGCGTGGGTCGCTTTCCACGACGCCGCCGTGGCGGGCGCGATGGTCGTGGTGTCGCTCGTCCGCACGCCCGCGCTGATGCTCCGGCGGCGCGAGTCCGTTCCCTAGCACGGTTCGGGGCGCGGCACGCTCCCTCGTACCTGCGATGCGGGGAGGAGGAGCGCTCGTCGCAGCGCTTCGTCAGTAGTAGCACGCGCTCGCGCACGCTCCAGCCACGCAAGCGAGGTGGGGATTGCAGGCGACGCCGCTGCCGCAGGGCTCACCGAGGGTGCGGTAGGCGGCGCAGCGACCGTCCAGATCGCAGTATCCGCCGAGACAGGTCGCCGAGCACGGCTCGCCGGCGGACGGAGGTGGTTCGCAGACGGTCGGCGCGCAGTACGTGCCGGGGACGCACGCCGACGGGTCCTCGGCGCAGCGCTGGCCTTCCGGGACGCGCGGGGCGCAGGAGCCGGCGAACGGCGAGTACGAACAGTAAAGCCCGGTCGCGCATTCCGCCGTGCTCTGGCACGGCTCGCCCGTGGGGAGGCGCGGGATGCACGTCTCGAAGACACACCGCAGCCCCGGATCGCAGTACGGCAGATCGTTTGCGCACGGCTCGCCGGGGCCACCGGGCGGCGTCTTCGCGACGCAGCGGCTCGTCGCCCCGTCGCAGACCTGCCCGGGACCGCACGGCGCGGCGGAGCAGTCGGCGTCCGGCTGCGCGAACGCCGAACACGTGCCCGGGCATGTCGCGGACGTGTCGCAGAAGCCGTCCGCGCACTCGAGCGTCGAGGAGCACGCGGCTCCGTTCGGGAGCGTACCGGTCAAGGCCGCGTCGCATGCCGCTAGCGTGAAGGTGTTCCTCAGCTCCTCGCAGGCCTGCGTCGCCTCCGCCGCGACGCAGCTCGCGGCGGCGCCGGCGTCGAAGCGAATGCGGCCCGCGTCTGCCGCCGCCTGGATCGCGTCGCAGGCCGCGCGGGCGTCTTCCGCCCGGGCCGCCATCTCGGAGGCGCCTCGCAGGAGGCACTCGACGAACCTCGTCGTCGAGGCCCGCCAGCTCTCGCGGCAGAAGGCGCCCGCGCTGGCCTCGCCCGGCGAAGGACTGCTCTCCGGCGCGCCGCTGCACGAGCACGACAGCAGGTAAGCCACGACCGCGGCACGAGCGAGACCGGAGCTGTTCACGCGTGACCCCCCGACGATCCGGATGCGCGCTCCGAGTCGTACCATGGAGCGACTCGCCGTGCGGCCTGCCCGAGCGCGGTCGATCGCCTCGGCCACCCACCGCGTCCGCCGCGAGCAGTACAGCCCGCTGGCGCCGTGGCGCCGCGACCGCCCCTCGGGCTCGCGCCGCGGACAACCGTCCCGTCCTCGGGTAGAACCTGACCGTGCTCACCATCACCGTCTCAGAGGACGCCGCCGGCCAGCGGCTCGACAAGCTCGTTCGCAAGGCGCTCCGCGACGTGCCGCTCTCGCACGTCTACAAGATGTTCCGCACCCGGAAGATCCGCGTGAACGGCGCGCGCGGGAAGGCGGAGCAGGTGGTCGCGGCCGGCGACACGGTCGTCATCCGCGGCGACGAGGAGCGGCTCCTCGCGAGGCCCGAGCCGGCGCGGGCGGGCGCGGCGAGCGCTGCGGTGACGTTCGGCGTGCTCCACGAGGACGCCGACGTGCTCGCGGTGGACAAGCCGGCCGGGCTCGCGGCGCACCCCGGCACCGGCATCACCGGCGCGACGCTCGTCGAGATGGCGCGCGCGCACCTCGGCACGCCGGACGACCTGCCGCCCACCGAGTTCAAACCCTCGCCCGCGCACCGGCTCGATCGCGACACCTCGGGCGTCGTCCTCGTCGCGAAGAACCGCAAGGCGATGGTGCGGCTCACCGAGATCTTCACCGGCGGCGAGGCGGTGAAGAAGACCTACCTCGCGCTCGTGAAGGGGAAGATGCCGCGCGAGGCGGGCACTATCGACCTGCCGCTCTCCGAGCACGAGCAGACCGCGCGCTCGAAGTCGGCGCGGGGCGTGAACATGCAGGAGGCGCTCACGCGCTGGAAGGTGGTGTCCTCCATGAAGGACGCCTCGCTCCTCGCGGTGAGCATCGAGACCGGCCGCACCCACCAGATCCGCCGCCACCTCGAGGCGGCCGGCCACCCCGTGCTGGGCGACCGCCGCTACGGGGACTTCCCCGCGAACCGCGCCGCTCGCCAGCGCTGGGGCCTCCGGCGCATGTTCCTCCACGCCTGGCGGCTCGAGCTCCCGCACCCCATCACCGGCGCACCGCTCCGGCTCGAGGCGCCGCTCCCGGCGGAGCTCGAGGAGGCGCTCTCTCGCGCGAACCTCGGTGCGCCGGGTGCCCCGGCAGGCGAGCGGCCGCCCCCCCGTGTGGCACCCCGCCCACACGGCGAGCGTTGAACTCACCTCGACCCCGGGCATAGATTCGCGAGCCGATGAGCGACGTCCGCGATCCGACGACCGAATCCGGGGGCACGACGGACGCCCCTCCCCGCGTGGTCCTGGACGGTGTCCCGCCCCCCCGCCCGCTCCTCCGGCGGCTCGTCCGCTGGGCGCTGTTCCTCGCCATCCTCGCCGTGAACGCCGCGGTCGTCGCCGGTATCGCGGGGTACCTCTACTTCTCGCGCGGCCTGCCGGAGATCCCGAAGATCAGCGACTACCGGCCGCCGATCGTCACGGAGATGGTGAGCGCCGACGGCCAGATCGCCGGCGAGTTCTTCGCCGAGCGGCGCAAGGTCGTCCCCTACGCGCGGATCCCGAAGCGGCTCGTGCAGGCGTTCGTCGCCTCGGAGGACCAGGACTTCTTCGAGCACGGCGGCGTCGACTGGACGGGCACCATCCGCGCCGCGGTCAACACGTACGTGCTGCGGCGCCGCATCCAGGGCGGCTCCTCCATCACGCAGCAGACCGCGAAGGCGCTCCTCATCAGCGCGGAGGGGTTCGAGTCCGGGACGCGGCGGAACCTCGCCCGCAAGCTCAAGGAGTTCATCCTCGCGAAGCGGCTCGAGCGCGCGTTCACGAAGGAGGAGATCCTCTGGATGTACCTGAACGGCGTCTACCTCGGGCACCACAGCTACGGGGTGCAGGCGGCCGCCGAGAACTACTACCGCAAGAACGTCGAGGACCTCACGCTCGAGGAGGCGGCGCTGATCGCCGGGCTCCCGCAGGCGCCGTCGCGCTACTCGCCTTTCTCTCACCCCGAGGCGGCGAAGGAGCGGCGCCGCTACGTGCTGCGCCGCATGACGGAGGAGGGCTTCATCTCGAAGGAGGACCGGGCGCGCGCGTCCGAGGCGGAGGTGAAGGTCTTCGGCGTGGACGACGTCTTCCGCGAGACCGCGCCGTTCTACGTGGAGCACGCGCGCCGCCACGTCGTGGAGCGCTACGGCAACGACCGGCTCCTCCAGGAGGGCCTGCGCGTCGAGCTCGCGATGGATCTCGAGAAGCAGCGCGCCGCGCAGGCGGCGATGCTCTCCGGCCTCATGGAAGTCGATCACCGCCAGGGCTACGACGGCCCGGTCGCGAACGTAGCGGGACCGGAGCGAAAGGCGCTCGGCGAGCGCCTCGCGCGCGCCTGGCCGAAGGGGACGCTCGAGGTGGGCGAGTACTGCGTCGGGATCGTGGCGCGGGTGGACAACCACTCCGCGGTGGCGGAGGTCGAGGTGGGCGAGAGCCGGGGGCTCCTCCCCATCTCCGGCATGCGCTGGGCGCGCCGGCCGAACCCGGAGGTCTTCTACCCCGACGCGCTCATCGACCGTCCGTCCATCGCCGTGAAGGCGGGGGACGTCGTCCTGCTCCGCCGCGTCACGCGGGAGCAGCTGCAGAAGCGCGACAAGGATCTCGGGGTGGGCAGGCCGGCCGCGGTGCCGGAGGCGGAGCTGTTGTTCTCGCTCGAGCAGGCCCCCAGGCTTCAGGGCGCGCTCGTGTCGGTGGACCCGTGGACCGGCTACGTGGTCGCGATGGTGGGCGGCTACGACTTCGACGCGTCCGAGTTCAACCGCGCGTTCCAGGCCTGCCGCCAGCCGGGATCGGCGTTCAAGCCGATCGTCTACGCCGCCGCGATCGAGAAGCTCGACTTCACGCCCGCCACGATCCTCACCGACGCGCCGATCGTGTTCCGAGACGACGAGAACAGCTGGAAGCCGCAGAACTACGGCCAGGACTTCAAGGGCGACGTGACGCTCCGCACGGCGCTCGTGAACTCCATGAACATCCCGGCGGTGAAGACCGCCGAGGCGCTCTCGGCGAAGTTCGGGATGCTCACGCTCGCGCAGTGGGCGAAGGGGCTCGGGCTCACGACGCCGGTGAAGCTCGAGCTCGGGACTGCGCTCGGATCGTCCTGCGTGAACCTTTGGGAGCTCACGAACGTCTACGCGCTCTTCGCGCGGTACGGCGAGAAGCGGCCCGCCACGTTCGTGAAGCGGGTGCTCGACCGCGACGGGAACGTGCTCGAGGATCGCACCGACTGGCGTGATCCCTGGGTGGGCCTCGACGCGCGGCTCGCCGCCGGGTTCGCCGAGGTGACGCGCCCCCGCGAGCGCGCGATGGACGAGCGGACCGCGTACATCATGGTGCGGCTCATGCGCGAGGTCGCCACGGTGGGCACGGGCGCGCGCGCGGCGGCGCTCGGCAAGCCCGCCGCCGGCAAGACCGGCACGACGAACGACTCGTTCGACACCTGGTTCATGGGGTTCACCCACGACCTCGCGACCGGCGTGTGGCTGGGCTACGACGTGAACGTGACGCCGCTCGGGCGGTACGAGACCGGCGGCCACGCCGCGCTGCCGATCTGGCTCACCTACATGCGCACCGCGCTCGAGGCTCGCCCTCAGCCGGAGTTCACCGCGCCCCCCGGCATCGTCCAGGTGAAGATCGATCCCGACACCGGCAAGCCGGTGGGGGACGACGCGCGCGGCGTGGTGGAGCCGTTCAAGCAGGGAACGGAGCCCAGCGCGGCGGCCGAGAGACAGCAGAAGGTCGAGGTGCAGGACCTCTTCATGCAGTAGCGCGCGTCAAAAACGTTCGTTCCGGCGCAGTCCGCCGGTCTTCGCGATGATCTCCGCGAGCCCGACGAGATCGCTCCACTCCGCCGGCGACAGCGGGACGACCGAGAGTCGCCCCTGCCGCACGAGGGCAGAGTTCTCGAACGTCGGCTCCTGCTTGATCGCCGCGAGCGGAACGGGCGCCGGGAGCGGCTCGACCGCCTTCACGTCCACGCACACCGCGCCCTCGCTGCTCGCCGCGTCCGGGTAGGCGGTCCGGACCACCTCTGCGACGCCGACCGCTCGCTTCTCGCCCGAGTGATAGACGATCGCCCGGTCGCCCGCCTGCATCGCACGCAGGTTCGCCTGCGCCTGCGCGTTGGAGACGCCGGTCCAGGCGGTGGTGCCCTCGCGGACGAGATCGTCCCATGCGTACGCACCGGGCTCGGTCTTCAGCAGCCAGTAGGCCATGCGGCGGGAGGTTAGGCGTGGCCCGGCGGTCCCGCAACGACCGTCCGAAGCCTTCCCGATCCCGCCGTGTTATATGGGCCACGCCATGTTCGGCCTCGGCTTCGGCGAGATCGTGATCATTGCCATCCTGGCGCTGCTGCTCCTGGGTCCCGACCGGCTCCCGGAGGCGGCGAAGACGCTCGGGAAGACGCTCCGTGACGTCCGCAGGGCCACCGACGACATCAAGGGCCAGATCGAGACCGAGCTCTACGCGGACGAGCGCAAGGCCGCGAAGCCCGCCCTCGTCCCGCCCGTGCCCGCTGCGCCGCTCGCCCCAGCTGGGCCGCCTCCGCCCGCGACGACGGAGAACGTCCCCGGCCTCGAGGCCGCGCTCGCCGAGCCGCCGCCCGGTGCCGAGGAACCCGCCAGCGAGCCCGGCGCGAACGAGACTTCCCCCAGGAGCGCATGAGCTCGACCGCGCCTCAGCTTCCCCCCGCTACCGGAGCGCCGGAGCCGGAGAACGAGGTCCGCCTCACGTTCATGGAGCACCTCCGCGACCTGCGGAAGCGGCTCACGCAGGCGATCCTCGGCGTGCTCGTGGGCATGGTCGCCGTGGGCGGGTTCGTGGAGCCGATCTTCCACTGGCTCATGAACCCGGTGCGAGCCGCGCTCCCGCCGAACCAGCAGGTGCTGCACTACACGAGCTCGATCGAGCCGCTCATGGTCTATCTGAAGGTCGCCGCGTACGGCGGCGTCTTCGTGGCGGCGCCGTGGGTCCTCTACCAGCTCTGGCTCTTCGTCGCCCCTGGCCTGTACCGGAAGGAGAAGCGGCTCGTCGTCCCGTTCCTGCTCTTCGGGACGCTCCTCTTCTACACGGGCGCGGCGTTCTGCTACTTCCTCGTCATGCCGCCGGCGTTCCCGGCGATGCTCGCCATCGCGAGCGACGCGAGCCTCGCCCCGATGCTCACCATGAGCTCCACGCTCGGGCTCGTGCTCGCGATGCTGCTCGGCTTCGGCGTGGTGTTCGAGGTGCCGGTCGTCCTCGCGTTCCTCTCGCTCATCGGCGTGGTCTCGGCGGAGACGCTCGCGAAGCACCGCCGGGTGGCGATCGTCGTGAACGTCGTCATCGCGGCGATCATCACGCCGACCGGCGATCCCTTGAACCTCACGATGATGGCGGCGCCGATGATCGTCTTCTACGAGATCGGCATC
>DATIDF010000391.1:0-3852 GCA_035456445.1 Anaeromyxobacter sp. | reverse complement strand
GCCTCGGCGGCGCCGCGAGTCCAGACCGGCGCGGTGAGCGCGCCGCCCGCGAGCGTCCCGCCATGGCAGTACGTCGCGCTGCAGCTTCCCGTGTCCCGGGTCCACTTGGGCGACGCGCCGCCCATCCAGGCCAGCGCGCCGAACGTCACGGCCGCTTCCCCGTCGATGTGACTGGCCACGCCCGCGCCCTCCGGGACGACGTGGCAATCGGAGCACGCGAGCGGCGCTCGCAGCGCGCCGCCCCGCAGGTGGGCCTGGTGCGCGCCCACGGCGGGGTCGGTCGCGTCACGGCCCCCCCGCACGGACAGCGGCGGCGCGGCGTTGTCGGCGCCGCCGTGGCAGCGCGAGCAGGTCGCGGTGTCGGGCTCGCCGTGGATCGCTCGCTCGTTGCCGCAGCCGAGCGGACCGGCGGCGATGGCGGCGGCGCACAGGAGCAGCGCATGTAGGCGCCGCTGCGCGTACGACCCGAGTGCGGATTGCATCCTGAAACCCTCCCCGCTCGCAGGATCCGGAAGTTAGGTCGCATCGCAAGATCGCGGGTGACAGCGATCAAGCGACGCGTCGGGCGGATGGGGGCGCCCCCCTCCGGTCGTTTCCGTTTACGCACGGAGAATGGCACGACACGCGGCTCCCCGCACGTCCCTCACTCTCGCTTGCTTTGGATCAACGCGCGTCTGCGCGCGTACGCGCGCGGCATGCCGCGCGACGGCGGGCGTGGACGGCTCCGCCCGCGGCTGCGCTACGGATGCTCGAGCAGAAACCGCTCGATCTCGCCGACGTCCTCGTTCGTGAGCGCAAGGTCCGCGGCCGCCGCGAAGCCGTCCACCTGCTCGGCGCTCCGCGCGCCGACGATGGCGCCGGTGACGGCGGGGTGGAGCAGCGTCCAGGCGACGGACACGGCGGCGGCGGTGGTGCCGTGGCGAGCGCCGACGCGGCCGAGGAGATCCTGGAGCGCGAGGTTGCGCGAGAGGCGCGGCTCCTGGAAGTCTGGGCTTCGGCGGCGCCAGTCGTCGTCAGGGAACGCCTCGACGCGCGCTCGCGTCATCTTGCCCGTCAGCAGGCCCGCCCCCATCGGTGAGTAGGCGATGACGCCGACGCCGTTTCGCAGGCACCACGGCAGCACGTCCTGCTCGATATCGCGGTGAATGAGCGAGTAGCGCGGCTGCAGCGAGGTCACCGGGGCGATGTCCGAGGCGCGGCGGAGCTGGTCCACGTCGTAGTTCGACACGCCGATGAACCGGACCTTGCCCTCCTCCCTCAGCGCGGCGAGCGTGGACCAGCCCTCGTCCATCTCCGCCGGGTCCGGGACCGGCCAGTGGATCTGGTAGAGGTCGATCGCGTCCACCCGCAGCCTCCGCAGGCTCGCCTCGCACTCGCGCCGGACCGAGTCGGCGCGCAGCGATCGGCCGATCCTCCCCTGCGCGTCCCACGTCATGGAGCACTTCGTGAAGACGTACGGACGGCGCGCGACGCCCTCGAGCGCACGGGCGACGACCTCCTCGGAGTGGCCGAGCCCGTACACCGCCGCGGTGTCGATCCAGTTCACGCCGCGCTCGAGCGCGCGCCGGATGGCGGCGATGGAGGCGGCGTCATCCTGCGGACCCCAGCCGAACTCCCACTGACCGCCGCCCGCCGCCCAGCTCCCGAAGCCGAGGACGCTGATGTCCAAGTCCGAGCTGCCGAGGCGACGGGTCTTCATGCGCGCTCCTGCGAAGAGGTTCGCGCATCAAGATGACGGCGCGGGAGCGGCTGTCACGCGCCCGGGTGGAGGAGCCCGAGGAGGGAGGAGAGTGAGGGAGCGCCGGGCCGCTTTGGGTGGCTCACGCGCGCGACGAAGCCCTCACCCCGCTCGCCCTGAGCCCGTCGAAGGGCGCGGGCCGGAGCGCTCCGGCCCGCGCGCGCCTGCAATCAGCAGCCGAGCTTCTTGAAGAAGTCGTTCCCCTTGTCGTCGACGAGGATGAACGCGGGGAAGTTCTCGACCTCGATCTTCCAGACCGCCTCCATGCCGAGCTCGGGGAAGTCGATGCACTCGACCTTCTTGATGTTCTCCTCCGCGAGCACCGCGGCGGGGCCGCCGATCGAGCCGAGGTAGAACCCGCCGTGCTTCTTGCACGCGTCGGTGACCTGCTGGCTGCGGTTGCCCTTGGCGATCATCACCATCGAGGCGCCGTTCGCCTGGAGCAGCTCGACGTACGAGTCCATGCGCCCCGCCGTCGTCGGACCGAACGAGCCGGACGGCTTCCCGGGCGGCGTCTTCGCCGGGCCGGCGTAGTACACGGGGTGCTTCTTCAGGTACTCGGGGACGCCCTTGCCCTGATCGATGAGCTCCTTGAACTTCGCGTGGGCGATGTCGCGCGCCACGACGAGCGTGCCGTTGAGGAGGAGCGGCGTCGAGACCGGGTGCTTCGTGAGCTCGGCGAGGACCTCCTTCATCGGGCGGTTCAGGTCGATCTTCACGCCATGCTCGTGCTTGCCCTTCTTGTACTCGAGCGGGATGAGCCGCTCGGGCGCGTGATCCAGCTCCTCGATCCAGATCCCTTCCTTGTTGATCTTCGCCTTCACGTTCCGGTCGGCGGAGCAGGAGACCGCCATCGCCACCGGGCAGGACGCGCCGTGGCGCGGGAGCCGGACCACGCGAACGTCGTGCGCGAAGTACTTGCCGCCGAACTGCGCGCCGATGCCGAGCCCGTTCGCCGCCTCGAGCAGCTTCGCCTCGAGCTCGGTGTCGCGGAACGCGACGCCGTGCGCATTTCCCTTCGTCGGGAGCCCGTCGTAGTAACGCGTCGAGGCGAGCTTCACCGTCTTCACGCACTGATCGGCGGAGGTGCCGCCCACGACCACGGCGATGTGGTACGGCGGGCACGCCGCCGTGCCGAGGTGGCGCATCTTGTCGACGAGGAACTTCTCGAGCTTCTCGGGCGTGAGGAGCGCCTTCGTCTCCTGCCAGAGCTGCGTCTTGTTCGCGGACCCGCCGCCCTTCGTGATGAAGAGGAACTTGTACTCGGCACCGTCGGTCGCGAAGAGGTCGATCTGGGCCGGCAGGTTCGTGCCGGTGTTGACCTCCTCGTACATGTCGAGCGCGGAGGTCTGCGAGTAGCGGAGGTTCTCGGTGGTGTACGTCGCGTAGACGCCCTTCGAGAGCCACTCCTCGTCCTTCGCGCCGGTCCACACCTGCTGGCCCTTCTTCGCGATGATCGTCGCGGTGCCGGTGTCCTGGCAGATGGGCAGCTCACCACGCGCGGCGATCTGGGCGTTGCGGAGGAACGCGAGGGCTACGCCCTTGTCGTTCTGCGAGGCCTCGGGGTCGGCGAGGATCTTCGCGACCTGCTCGTTGTGCGAGGGCCGCAGGAAGAACGAGACCTCGCGGATCGCCTCGCGGGCGAGGCGCTCGAGCGCCGACGGCTCGACCTTGAGGACCTCCTTGCCGTCGAAGCTCGCCACCGAAACGCCCTCGCGCGTGAGGAGGCGGTACTTGGTGTCGTCCTTCGCGAGGGGGAACGGATCCTGGTACTGGAAAGCGGGGGTCGCCATCGCCGTTTTTCTCCTTGGGCTGCGGCGTAAGTGCCTGGGGGCAAAAGAGAACCACAGGTCCCCGGCGCATGTCGACGGCGTAGGCGCAGGAGCGGCCGGCAAGCGGACGGCTCGGGTCCAGAACTGGACCGCGCGGTCTTCGAAGGGTGCGGCGCGTCAGCGCGAGGGGGCGCGCTCCGCGACGTACTTGGCGGTCACGACGTCCATCGAGGTCGTGTGTGCCACGAACCAGCGCGGGACGACCTCGAGGAGGTATCGCTTCAGGCGCGCCACATCGCCGCCCTTGCGAAACGCCTGCGCCTCGGCGTCCATCTCGGCGAG
>DATIDF010000390.1:0-9739 GCA_035456445.1 Anaeromyxobacter sp. | reverse complement strand
GCGGTTTCCGGCGCGCCTCGGGTGGGCGGACCGTGAAGCCGGACACGCCCACCACCAGGTCGGCCGCTCCGATGCGATAGAGCGTCTCCGTGGTCTCTTCCGTGAGGCACACCACCCGGCGCGGGTACGGAGGGGCGGTGTTGAGCATGGCGGCGGCGTTCACGTTCGAACCCTCGCTCCACCTCCGGCGGCGGGTGGGACGGATATATGCGACCGGATCAGACGCAGCCGTGCGCGATCGAGGCGGCGCCGCGGAACGCGGGGGTACCACGCGCGGTGAACCGCCGGGACGCGTCGGACTGGGCAGCAGCTGTTCGTCGTCGCCACCGCCAAAAGACAGCGGGATCCGACAGCCTCATTCAAAGATATCGCGTCTCCGCCGGCGCTGATTCCCACCTGTCGTTTCTGCCGTCCTCGAAACGAACGGGCGCTCGAGCCAGCTCCTCGGGCGTGGCGTCGTCCAGGCACGTGACGTTGACGGCGTAGAAGTCGCCGCCGATCTCCTCGAGATGGCCGCGTCCGAACGGCTTGACGCCGCAGCGGCTGCAGAATGCATGGGCGATGCTGTTGCGACCGAACCGGTACTCCGAGAGCGCGTCCTGTCCCTGAACGAGCCGGAACGCGTCGGCGGTCACGACCGCTTTCCAGAATCTCGTCTTCGTGCAGATCGAGCAGTTGCACTTACTCGTGCCGCGCGCCAGGTCGAGCTCGCATTCGAACCGCACTGCGCCGCAGTGACAGCTTCCCCGGTAGGTCCTGGTGCTCATGCATTTGCCTCGTTCACGAGGGGCGCTTCCTCGCGAATCGCGCGTGGCCGAGCTGGTCGCCTATCCCTGCTGATACGCCCGCTCCAGCCCCGCGATGTCGAGCTTCTCCATCTGAAGCATCGCCTTCATGACGCTGCTGGCTTTCGCGGGATTCTTGTCCATCAGCATCTGACCCAGCACTATCGGGACGATCTGCCAGGACACCCCGTACTTGTCCGTGAGCCAGCCGCACTGGTTCGTTGCTCCGCCGGCCGAGAGCTTCTCCCACAGCTCGTCGACCTCCCGCTGGTTCTCGCAGTTCACGACGAACGAGATGGCCGGCGTGAACTTGAACTGTGGCCCACCGTTCAAGGCGATGAACTCGTGTCCGGCGAGCTCGAACGTCGCGGTCATCACCGTGCCCTTCGGTCCGGGGCCTTCCTCCCCGTAGCGCGCCACGCTGCCGACCTTCGAGTCCTTGAAGACCGAGGTGTAGAACTTCACTGCCTCCTCGGCGTTGCCGTCGAACCAAAGGAACGTGCTGATCCCCTTCATCGGTGTCCTCCCTTCACCGCTGGAGCGCCTTCGCGTCCATCCACGCCAGCTCCCAGTGGTGGCCATCGAGGTCGTAGAAGCTCCAGCCGTACATGAAGCCGTGATCCTGCGGCTCCATCGCGTGCTTCCCTCCCGCCGCGATCGCCTTCTTCACGAGCTCGTCGACCTCCGCGCGGCTGTCGCACGACAGGGCGCAGAGCGCCTCGGTCTGCGCGCGCGTATCGCATAGCGCCTTCTTCGTGAACGTCCTGAAGAACGGCTCGGCGAGGAGCATCACGTACGCCTCGTCGCTGACGATCATGGCCGCGGCCTTCTCGTCCGTGAACCTCGGGTCGAACTCGAAGCCGAGCTTCGTGAAGAACTCCTTCGAGCGGTCCAGTTCGCGGACGGCGAGGTTGAGGAAGAGCTTGCGAGGACGCGTCGTTGCCATTTCTGCCTCCAGGATTCGTCGTCCGACATCGCGCCTAGCGTCGCGTCGAGCTCGGCCGCTGTCTTCTGGTCCCTCGACTCCACGCGCGCACGAGACTCATCGGTGCACCCCGATCGGCACCGGCAGGCAGCCGATCACCCAGGCGGCCCGGGCGCCATCGGACAGGACAGGGATCGCCGCGCAACGTTGGTGGAGGCCGAGCCGGGCGCGCCCGGCCGTCGCACCGGCGTGGCTATCGAGGGAGCTCCAGAGGAAGCCCGAACCTCGGGAAGAGCGACTCGGTGTCGAGGAACGAGGTCCAGCCGGAGATGCGATCTCCCGCGAGCTCGAGCACGATGAGCCCCCACGCTTCGTGGCCACCCCGCGCCGCAGGGCGGTACTGCGCGAACGCGGGCGAGCCGCACGCAGCGGTCGGGACGAGCCGCGAGCCACGGCAGCCACAGCCTCGTCCCAGGAGCCACGCGCGGATCGCTTCGTGGCCGCGGAGCCACAGGGTGTATGGCGGCATCGACAGGGTCGCGTCCTCGTGCAGCAGCGCCGTCAGCGCGTCCACGTCGTAGCGCTCGAACGCCGTCACGTAGCGGTCGAGCAGCTCTGCCTCGGCGTCGGAGAGGGAGCCGCGCGCGTCGCCGAGCTCCCGCGTCGCGAGCGTGGCGCGCGCCCGCTGCAGCGCGCTGTTCACCGCGGCGACCGAGGTGTCGAGGCTCTCCGCGACCTCCGCGGCGGACCAGCCGAGCACGTCCGTGAGCAGCAGCGCGGCGCGCTGCTTCGGCGGAAGGTGCTGGAGCGCCGCCACGAACGCGAGCCGGATGCTCTGGCGAAGCACCGCCCTCTCCGCTGGGTCGATGTCCGGCGGCAACGCGCGAGCGTCGGGGACCGGCTCGAGCCAGTGCGTGCGCGGACGGACCTCCAGCGGGTCGTCCACCGACCCGACGGGACCCTCCTCGACTGGGCGCTCTCGCCGCGAGCGATCGGCCAGCGCGTCGAGGCAGACGTTCGTCGCGATGCGGTAGAGCCAGGTGCGCAGCGACGAACGCCCGTCGAACCGCTCGAGGCCTCTCCAGGCGCGGACCATCGTCTCCTGGACCGCGTCGTCGGCGTCCACCGCCGAGCCCAGCATGCGGTAGCAGTGCCCGGTGAGCGCGGCGCGGTGTTCCTCGAGGTGGGTAACGCTGTTCGGCATCGTCCGGACATAACGAGGGGAGCGGCCTCAACGCTCGAGGCACCTGCGCCACCAGGCGCGCCTTCCCGCCCTCCGCTTCCAGGTCCGGCCGAACTCGTGGACGAACTCCTCCTGCCCCGGTGCGGTCGCCGCGCCTGCGCGCGCCTCGCGCACGACCTCGACGGCCCTTCCCGGCTCGACGCCAGCCCCGACGAGAGCACACGCCGCGATCGTTCCGCTCCGGCCGATGCCGCCATGACAATGCACGATGACTGTCCGTCCCGCGCCGAGCCGCTCGAGCACGCGCGCGACGAGGCGCGACGTGGCTACGATGTCGGCCGGCGCCGAGCCGTCGGGAATCGGCAACCAGTGGCACTCGAGTCCCGAGCGCCTCGCGCGGTCGAGCAGGTCCGCGACTCCGATCCTCGACATCTCTGCCCGCTCGAGCAGCGTCACGAGGACGCTCGCGTCGCACGCGCGCCGAAGGGACGCGAGGTCGTCCTCGATCGCATCGCCGGCGCGCCCCTCCTCGAACGGCCGCCAGCGGCCGGGCGCCGGCGCGAATCCGAGGCGCCCCGGCAGACCGTGCGCCGCCTGAGGAACGAACGCCACCGGTACGTCGACGTCGGCCATCGCGCTCTCCCCCTACGTCGACGTCAGATAACCCGCACAGGCGCACGGGCCAGCGACGTTGGTCTCGGGGGCGCTACAGGACTACCTGCCACCCCACGAACCTCGGCGGACCCAGGATCGTCCCCGCGGTCGAGCGGCCCTGGCGGTGCGCCCTCTGGAACGCCTCGGACTCGGTCCACGCTCGAAAGGCGGCCTCGTCGCGCCAGACGGTGTGCGAGGCGTAGAGGCGGGCGGCGTCCTCCTCCGGGCCCTTGAGGAGATGGAACGAGTCGAAGCCCGGCACGTCGTGGAGGTACGTCTCGCGCTCGCGCCAGCCGCTCTCGAACTCCTCGCACCGGTCGGGGGCCACGCGGAAGTGGTTCATGGCGATGTACATGCTGGAGGCTTAGCCGGCGCGAGGACGACGTGCTCGGGTGAAGCTCCACGCGCCCCGTGCCCGACTCATCGCGGCGGCGGGCGGGTCTGCTTGCGAACCTTCTTGATGAAGGTCTGGGTGCACCGTCCGTGCGTGCTCTCGTGGTTCGTGATCTCCGCGAGCAGCCGCTTCTTCGCGTCCTCTGCCAGGACCGTGCTGGCGTTCACCTCGAGGGCGAGCTGCACACCTTCCGATGTCGTCGGGCCCTTCGGCCCCGTGGGCACCGCGGCCGTCGGGCGATAGTGCGACGGCTTCGTCTTGGTGACGTCGTGGAATCCAGACGACGCCTCGGCTCGTCGACCAGAACCGTGGCAGCTGGGACAGGTCGCCGAGCTGCCGCCGAGGGCGTTGCCGATGCGCCCGTCCCCACCGCACATACGGCAGAGCTCACCTTGCATGGGAGCCTCGATGGGACGTCACCTCTGCAAGGGCAGGTCGGTTCGCTCGCATGGTGGAGACCTGTAGCACGATGAGCAGAGCCATCGCTGCGTCGGCTTCATAACCATCCCTTCCGTCGCGCGCCCGGAGGCTTGCCGCGCCGCCGCGCGAAGCTGAGCCGACGTGCAATGTGCGCTGGCCCGCGTCATCCCGTTATGCACTCCGCCAGGAGGGAGACATGGCGAGCGAAGCAGAGCAGCGGCGGGTGGTCATCGTCGGCGCAGGGTTCGGCGGCCTCGCGGCCGCCCGGGCGCTCCGCAAGGCGCCGGTCGCGGTGACGGTGGTGGATCGCCGCAACCACCACCTGTTCCAGCCGCTCCTCTACCAGGTCGCGACCGCCGCCCTGAACCCCGCCGACATCGCCGCGCCCATCCGCAACGTCCTCCGGCGGCAGCGCAACGCCGAGGTGATCCTCGGCGAAGTGGCGGCGATCGACCTGCCGGCGCGGACCGTCCGGCTCGCGGCAGGCGATCCCTTGCCGTTCGACTTCCTCGTCCTGGCGACCGGCGCGACGCACTCGTACTTCGGGCACGACGTGTGGGCGCCGCTCGCCCCCGGCCTCAAGAGCATCGAGGATGCGCTCGAGATCAGGCGGCGGCTCCTGACCGCGTTCGAGCGGGCGGAGCGCGAGCGCGATCCGGAGCAGCAGCGGGCGCTCCTCACGTTCGTGGTGGTCGGCGGCGGCCCCACGGGCGTCGAGCTCGCCGGCGCGATCTCCGAGATCGCGCGGAGCACGCTCACCCGCGACTTCCGCCACATCCACCCCGAGAGCGCGCGGGTGTTCCTCCTCGAGGCCGCCCCACGCGTGCTTCCCGGGTACGTGGAGTCCCTGTCCGGCGCGGCGCGGCGGCAGCTCGAGCGGCTCGGCGTCGAGGTGTGGACGGGGTCGCCCGTCACCGCCATAGACGTGGATGGAGTCACCCTGGGTGACGGCGGGCGGATCGCGTCGCGCACGGTGCTCTGGGGCGCCGGCGTCGCGGCGAGCCCGCTCGCGCGGACCCTGGGCGCGCCGCTCGACAGGGCGGGGCGCGTGCGCGTCGAGGCCGACCTCTCCGTGCCCGGCCATCCCGAAGCGTTCGTCGTGGGCGACCTCGCGGCGGTGGTCCGCGAGAACGGGCGCCCGGTTCCGGGCCTCGCGCCCGCGGCGCTGCAGGAGGGCCGCCACGCGGCGCGCAACATCCGGCGCGCGCTCGCGGGCGAGCCGGCGCTTCCGTTCCACTACGTGGACAAGGGTGAGCTCGCGACCATCGGCCGCGCCGCGGCGGTCGCCGACGTCCGTGGGTTGCGGTTCTCGGGGCTCGTCGCCTGGCTCACCTGGCTGTTCGTCCACATCTTCTTCCTCATCGGCTTCCGCAACCGGGTGGCGGTGATCCTCCAGTGGGCGTGGTCCTATCTCACGTTCAAGCGGGGCGCGCGGCTCATCACCGACACCGCGGAGCAGTGGCGCTTCATCGCCGGTGCAGGCGGGTTGCCGCCGCCGGACGCGGGCGGGATCGCGCCGCCGCTCGGGAGACCCGCCGCATCCCGACCCGGCTGAGCGACCTGAAGAAACTCGAAGGGCCCGGATCCGGGCCCTTGTTCTCGTTGCGCGCGAGGCGGCGGGCTACGTTGCGTCCCCCGTCTTGGCCTTCTCGCCGTTCACGCCGTCCGGTCGACCCTCGATCCTCTTCGCGATCTCGTCGAGGCCGCTCGTCAGGCTCTGGATCGGGGCGCGCGCCCCGCTCGCGAGCGCCGAGACCGCGGTGCCCGGCAGCTTCCCAACCCGCTTCAGCGCGCTCGCGCGGAAGCTCTCCGCGCGCGCGCGGAGCGTGTCGAGCTGCCGGCGCACGCCGGGCACCGTCCAGTCGTCCGGCGACACGCGCTCGAGCGCCCTGTCCAGCTCGCGGAGATTCGCGTTGCCGCTCGCGAGCGCACGGGCGACGCGGCCCCGCGCCTCCGTCTCGAGCTCCCCGAGCCGCTCCTGCAGGTGCGTGATCCGGGTCCGCACGATCTCGGGGATGGCCTGCTTCTTGGGCTGATCGCTCATCGCTTCCGTCATGGTCGGCTCCACTGCGTCAGAGGTCGGGGATTGGTCGTACTGCGCGAGCATGGCGCACTGCGTCGCGACCATAGCGCAGCGCGTCGTGCGCGTCGACACCCACCCGTGCCGACCTCTCCCCACACCGAACCCCGAACTTCCGAGAACGGACGAAGCGCCGTGCTTCTTGCGTGTCTCGCAGGCTTCGCGCTCGCAGCTACCGGCGCGACCCGGGCTCCTCGAGCGCGGCGAAGTCGAGCCTGCGCGCCTCGAGCCGGCCCGCGGCCCGCGCCCGGCTCTCGGAGCAGAAGCTCGCGAACCGCCGGCCGTCGACCGTGACGACGTAGCGATTCTTCTCGATCTGCTCGATGCCCACGATATGCGAACGGACGGGGAAGCTGGCGCGCGGCGGATTCATCGAGGCCATTGTAACCGGATCGAAGCGAAGAAGCCCGCCGGGCGCGCATCACCGTCGCGACGAGCGATCGCCAGGAGGAGCCGAGGTCTTCCCCGGACCGATCCCGGCGGCGTCGATCGCGATCGGATGCGGCCGACCACGCGGTTCACGAGCCGGATCGTCCCGTACGTTCGCGCGATGACCGTCTGCTGGAGTGACCTCCAGCAGCAGGGTGACGGGGTGCCGCTCACTCGCGGTCAGCGTACCGACCACCGCGTAGTGGGCGACGCCGGGAAGCAGCGGGACGGCCCATTCTCGCGCCGCCGGAGGTAGTCACCGACGACGGCGTTGAGCGCGCTGATCGTCCGGTCCGCCTTACGGGCCATCGCGATGGCTCGGGGTCAGCTGATCCCGCCGAGGCGGCTCACGTGGAGGCGGCTCAGGCGGCTCACGTGAACGAGCGCGCGAGGCTCTCCGCATGCTCGAGGAGGCCGCGAAGCTCGGCGGTGGGCTCGCGGGAGCGATCGCCACGCCGTACGACGCGATGGACGCGGCTCACGGCCTGGGCGAACTCGAGGTTCACGAGGCCGCGATCGAGGAGGACCCCATCGAGCTTGCGGATGCGTCCCTTGAACTCGCGAAACGTATCGTTCATGACGCGCTCCTCGTGCGGGTGAGCCCTGCCGAGCATCGTCGGAGCGCCCGAGGAACGTACCCGCGCGGCCGCCGCTGTCGGTCCTTTCCTCTTAATCGGCCGCAGCCGCCGCGTCGCGTCCGTCTCGCGTCACTTCGCCTGGTCGACCTTCGCCTGCTCGACCACCGCGACGCCCAGCATCGCGTCCACGCGCGCCTTCAGCTCGGTTCGCTTGATGTCCTCGCCGGTCAGACGCTCCCCCTTCTCCTTCCCGCCCTCGAGGAAGACGAGCGTTGGGCTGGCAGTGACGCCGAGGGTCGCGGCGAGCTGAGCGTTCGCGAGCCGCTGGACCTTCAGGAAGTGGACCTTGCCGGCGAACTTCTCCGCAACCGCCGCGAACCTGGGCGCGAGCGTCTCGCAAGCCTTGGATTCGGTGCCATAGAAGTCGAGCACGACCGGCAGCGCCGCTCCGGCCACCTCGGCCTCGTAGTCCTTCTCGGCGAGCTCCTTCACGTGCAGCGCCGCAGTCTCCTTGCCGTTCGCGTACTCGCTCGCCGGAAGCTTCACGTTGAAGCGGTTCGTTCCAGTGAATCGGTTTGCCATTCGACTCGTCCTTTCGGCGCAGACGGGTCCAGGCCGGGCGCGAAAGCGCCCACGCTCGTCGCGCGTGTTGCGGAAATCCGTGAAGGCGGAGGAGACGCGTGAGCTGCGGCGTCGGGTGCACCCGTCCATACCCGCGCGACGGGTCACGCGCACGGCTATCGCCCACGGCGCTGTCGGACAGGTGGGGCGCTACGCGCTCGCGGGCGGACCGAGATCCTCCATGCCCGGCATCTTCGCGATCTGCGGGCGAGCGGACCTCCAGGCCTGCTGCATGATCCAGGAGAGCGAGCGGTCCTGGCGCGTCGCCTCTTCCTGGATCTCCCGGAGCATCTCCTCGGGGAAGTACAGCGACTGCTTCCTCTTCTCCACGGGCTGGGCCATGCGCAGTTGTACGCCCCTGCGTGCGCCGAGGGGAAGCCGCGCCGGAAAATGACGCGTGGTCGATGCTTCTACGCCGGGACCGTCGAGCTCGCCGAGCGGTCAGCGGGGTGGCGCCGGCGCGTTCCACATCCTGACGACGCGCGCCGCTCGCTCGTGTCCGAGGATCCCGACGGTCGCAGGATCGAGCCCCAGCAACCGGCCTTCGGACGGAGAGAGTCCGAGCCAGCGCGCGGCGAGCACGCGGAGGAGGTGGCCGTGCCCGAACAGGAGCACGTCGCCCGCGGCCGAGGTGGCCCTGGTGATGACGCGATCCGCGCGGGCCGCGACCTCCTCGGCGGTCTCGCCGCCGGGCACGACGCCGGTCCAGATCGTCCAGCCGGGGTCGGACTCCTCGATCTCGCGCGAGGTCTTCCCCTCGTACCGGCCGTAGTCCCACTCCGCCAGATCGGGCTCCGCCTGCGCCACGTCGCCGAACCCCGCGAGCCGGCAGGTGTCTCGCGCGCGCCGCAGCGGGCTCATCAGCACCAGGGCGAACCTGCGCCGGGCGAGGAGCGGCCCGAGCGCGGACGCCTGCCGCTCGCCCTCCGGCGTGAGCGGCAGATCCGTGCGCCCGGTGTGCCGCCCCGCCAGGCTCCACTCCGTTTCGCCGTGGCGCACGATCCAGAGCCTTGGCCGTTCCGTATTCACCCGCCTCCCCTCCCGGCATTCTCCGCGTGCCCATGTAACTTCGCCGCGGGCGTGAGGCATGTCGCAAAGTCTTCGCGGAAGCGCCCACGCGGACGCGAGGGCGGTGGGTTCGCTGTGCTGCCGCCGGAGCGCCGCGGGACACGCCCGGGTCACGACCGTCGAGGTATGCGTCCGGGGCCCGGACCCTGGCCCGTTCGCGCTCCTCCGCGCGGGCGGGCCGCGAAGGGCGCGGCGCGGGCGCGGCCGCCGTCCCAAGGAAGCGGAGGGGCCCGAGTCGGTCCCGGGGAGGCTCACGATGGACGTCCAGTCGATGATCGCTCAGGCGCGGGACGCGATCTCCGTGAAGCGCGTGTTCGGAGATCCCATCCAGCACGGAGACATGACCGTCATCCCGGCCGCGCGCGTCGGCGGCGGCGCGGGCGGAGGCGGCGGGGCGGGTCCGTCCGGGCAGGGCTCGGGCGAGGGGAGCGGCTTCGGGATGATCGCCAGCCCCGCAGGCGTCTACGTGCTGAAGGGCGGCAGAATACGCTGGCGGCCGGCGATCGACGTGAACCGCATCGTGCTCGGCATGCAGGTCGTCGTCGGGATCGGCCTCCTGGTGGTACTGCAGGCGCTCCGCAAGCGGTGACGGCGTTCAGCAT
>DATIDF010000389.1:0-2863 GCA_035456445.1 Anaeromyxobacter sp. | reverse complement strand
GTTCGATCGGAAGGGCCGGATCGGCGGCTACGTCGAGCGCGTGCGCCGGAACGAGGCGGTCTACTGGACCACGATCGATCCGCAGCAGCTCGACATCTCGCACGACACCGAGCTCACCGCGGCGGTGCGCCAGGTCTTCTTCGCGGGGCCGGTGGACGTGTCTTGGGAGGCGGGTGCCTCCTACCGGTGGAACCGGGACTTCTTCCGGAACGAGCCGAACTTCAGGCTGAGCGTGCAGGTGGGGCTGCCGCTGGGGCGGCCCTCGCGAGACGCGGGCGGCGTTCTCGCGACGTCGGAGAAGGGTCGAGAGGACGGCGCCGCTCCCTCCGCCGAGGGCACGAAGCAATAGCGGTCCTGCGGGTGCGCGCCGCGCGCCGGGACGGAGGCCGGCTGCACCGTGATGGGATCACTCGCGGTCCCTGGTATACGTCCGTTCAGTGTCAGAGGTAGACGGTATGTCATCGTCCGTGGACGGACGCATGGGCATCGGCTCCTCCCGAGGCACCTCGGCGACGCTCGCGGCGCTCGCGGCGGAGGCCTGGGTGCTCGAGCCGCCGCCGCCGCACGAGCGGAAGAGCGTCCTGCGCGACGAGGCGGCGTTTCTGGTCGACCGGCTCCTCACCAGCGTGGCGCGTGGCCACGGCGCGCTCGAGATCGCCATCGGCCGGGGGCTCTCGGCGCTCGCCGAGGGCGACAACTCGCTCCGGCTCGGCTTCTCGGGCATCGGCGACTACGCGCGCGAGCGGCTCGGCATCGCCGCGGGGACGGCGCAGAAGCTGGCCCGCCTCTCGCGGGCGCTGCGGGAGCGGCCACTCCTCTGGGAGGCGGTGCGGCGCGGCGAGGTGAGCGCGCGCAAGGCCGAGACGATCGTGCCGGTCGCCCGTGGCGAGGACGAGGAGCGCTGGGTGGCGCGGGCGAGGGTCGAGACGGTGCGAGCGCTCGCGGCGGCGGTCCGGGAGGCGCGCGGCACGGATGTGGACGAGGACGAGGAGTGGGAGCGCGTCGCGATGCAGCTCACGCCCGAGGGGCGGGCGAAGCTCGACGAGGCGATGGCGCTCGCGGGGAAGATCCTCGGCGCGACGGCGCCGAAGTGGCAGCGGCTCGAGGCGATCTGCGAGGAGTTCCTCGGCGAGCATGCGGCGGCCGTGCCCGACGACGGCCCCGACTTCTCGCTGCGCGCCCCGGTGAGCGACCTCGTCGAGGCGACGCGCGCCGCGCTCGAGGCGGAGTTCGCGCCCTGGACGTACCTCGCGGAGGTGAATCCGGTCGAGGCGGAGGTGAGCGCGGAGCTCGAGGGCGGCGCGACGGATCCGTGGCGCGTGGACGAGGAGCTGCGCCGCCTCACCTCGATGCGCGCCGGCTGGGACGAGCTCGTCGGGCACCTGGCGATGCTGGTGAGGCTGCTCGGGCTCTGGCGGGACATGCAGTTCGAGTCGTTCTCGCACTACTGCGCGGAGCGGCTCGGGATGGCGACCCGCACGGTCGAGCAGCGGGCCGCGCTCGAGCGCAGGCTCTACGCGCTGCCGGCGCTCCGGCAGGCCATGCGCGAGGGGCGCGTCTCTTACGAGAAGGCGCGGGTCATCGCCGAGCACGCGGACGACACCTCGGTCGAGGAGTGGATCCGCCGCGCGGAGGGGACGACCTGCATCGCGCTGCGGCGCGAGGCCGAGACGGAGCGTGAAGCGCAGATGTGCGCGCGGGCGGAGCTCGATCTGCGGGTGCCCCGTCGGGTGGGGGCGCTGCTCTCGGTGGTGATGCGGGCGGCGCGGGCGGCCTCGGACCTCTGGCTGTCGCCGGGCGAGTGCCTCGAGCGGATGGCCGAGCACTTCATCGAGACCTGGAAGGACGCGCTCGCGGAGCGGAGCACGCCGCAGAAGCGGGCCATGGCGCGGGACGGCGGTCTCTGCCAGGTGCCGGGCTGCAGCCGGGCGGCGGACGACGAGCACCACGTCTGGTTCCGGTCGCGCGGCGGTCCGGACGACGAGGCGAACTTCACCTCCACGTGCAAGCCTCACCACCTCCGCGGCATACACCGTGGGTACATCCGCGTCACCGGCTGCGCGCCGGATGGGCTGAGGTGGGAGCTGGGAACGGCCGCGAAGCCCGCGCCTCCGTTCCCATGACCACCAGCCGCCCTGACGCGGCGGTTCGTGGAGCTGCGCGGGCTGGCTTTGAGCCGTACGTCCTGCGTGGGTACACTGCAACGCATGGCGAAGAAATCCGGCGATCTCACCATCCGGCTCGACAAGGCGACCCGCGCGAAGATCGATCGCCTCGCCGAAAAGCGGCTCGGCCGGAAGCGATCGACCGGGACCTTCCTCAAGATGCTCGCCCTCTCCGCAGTGGAGCGGGAGGAGCGAGCGTCGGAGCTGCGGCAGATGCTTCGGGGCCTTCCCGCGGACCCGGAGGCCGCGGAGGAGATCGCGCGCCGCCGGCGCGAGGACTGACCGGATGACGGTGATCGACACGTCGCTGTTCGTGGACGCTCAGCGCGGACGCGAGCCCGCGAGACGGCGCCTGGACGAGCTGCTCCGCCACCCGGAGGACCTGGCGATCTGCGCGATGACGATCCTCGAGCTTCGCGCGGTTCCCAGGATGGCGCCCGAGTGGTCCCGGTTTTACGCGAGCGTGTTCTCGGCGGTGGAGATCCTCGAGCTCGACTCCAGCGCTGCGGAGGACGGAGCGCGGCTGGCGCGCGACATGGCGCGGCGGGGGTTCAAGCTGCACAACGCCGATGCAGCCGTCGCCGGGTGCGCCGTTCGGGCGGGCGCCGCGGTCATCGTGGCTGCGGACCGAGACTTCACGGAGCTGCGGGGAGTCCGCGTGGAGTACGTGCAGCCGAGCTGAAGGGCAGGTCCGGATG
>DATIDF010000388.1:0-13655 GCA_035456445.1 Anaeromyxobacter sp. | reverse complement strand
CAGCGCTTCCTGCAGCTCGAGCCGAACGGCGAGCAGGCGCGAGCGGTCCGCGAGATCCTCGCGAAGCAGCTGAAGTAGCGCTGTCCGAGCGACCTGCGCTCCCGTCCGCTTCGACCCCGCTCGCCCTTCCCACGCGTCCGGGTTAGGTTCCCCGCCGCATGAAAGGCGAGGCTTGAGAGTTCTGGCGATCGAAACCTCGTGCGACGAGACCGCGGCCGCGATCGTCGAGGACGGGCGGCGCGCGATGGCCGACGTCGTCGCTACGCAGATCGAGATCCACCGCAGGTGGGGCGGGGTCGTCCCGGAGCTCGCGAGCCGGAACCACGTCGTCCAGGTGATGCCGGTCGTGGACGAGGCGCTCTCCCGCGCCGGGGTAGGGCCCGACGGTATCGACGCCATCGCCGTCACGAGTGGCCCTGGCCTCGTCGGCGCGCTCCTCGTGGGAGTCCAGGCGGCGAAGGCGCTCGCCCTCGCGTGGCGGAAGCCGCTCGTGCGCGTGAACCACCTCGAGGGCCACCTCGTCGCTGCGTTCCTGTCCGAGACCGCGCCCGCGTTCCCGTTCCTGGGGCTCGTGGTGTCGGGCGGCCACACCTCGCTCTACGCAGCGGAAGGCTTCGGCGAATACCGGCTCCTCGGCCACACACGCGACGACGCCGCGGGCGAGGCATTCGACAAGGGCGCGAAGCTGCTCGGGCTGCCGTACCCCGGCGGCGTCGCGATAGACCGGCTCGCGAAGGAGGGCGACGCTCGCGCGATCCGCTTTCCCAAGGCGATCGTGAAGGGAGCGGATCTCGACTTCAGCTTTTCCGGTCTCAAGACCGCGCTGCTCCACCACGTGAAGAAGCACGGGATCCCCGAGGGGAAGGGGCTCGCCGATCTGTGCGCGAGCTACCAGGAGGCGATCGTCCGCGCCCTCGTCGAGAAGGCGTTCCGCGCTGCGCGCCGGTTCCAGTTCGACCGCGTCGTCCTCTCGGGTGGCGTCGCCGCGAACAGCCGGCTCCGCGCCGCGGTGGCGGAGAAGGCCCGCGAGTACGAAGGGATGGAGGTGTTCCTGCCGGCCCCGAAGCTCTGCACCGACAACGCGGCGATGATCGCCGTCGCCGGCACGCACGCGTTCCTCCGCGGCGAGCGCGCGGGCGCGGACCTGAACGCGGAGCCCTCGTGGCGCCTGTGACGACCTCCCCGAAGCCGGCGGCGGCTCGCTACCCGAGCCCGCGCGCGCTCCTCGACAAGTACGGCCTCCGCGCGAAGAAGAGCTGGGGCCAGAACTTCCTCGGCGACGAGACGATCCTGGACGACATCGCGCGACTCGCCGCGCCACGCGCGGGGGATCGGGTCGTCGAGCTCGGCGCCGGCCTGGGTCACCTCACCGCGCGGCTGCTGGCGCGCGGCGCCGACGTGATCGCCGTCGAGCGCGACCGCGACATGGCGCGCGTCCTCCGCGGCGAGCTCGGTGATCGGCTGCGGCTCCTCGAGGCGGACGCGGCGCGGGTCGACTACGGGGAGGTCGCCCGGATGTTCGAGCCGACCCCGACCTCGACCGGACCTCATGAGGCCCGTCACCCCGAGCGTAGCGAAGCCGCGTCAGCGGCGGAGCGAAGTCGAGGGGCCCCGACCTCGACCGGACCCCATGAGGCCGGTCACCCCGAGCGTAGCGAAGCCGCGTCAGCGGCGGAGCGAAGTCGAGGGACGACCCCGACCCGTTCCCCCCGCCTCGCCGTCGTCGGCAACCTTCCGTACCACCTCACGAGCCCGATCCTCTTCTCGCTCCTCGATCAGCTCGAGCACGTCTCGCGCGCGGTGTTCCTCCTCCAGCGCGAGGTCGCCGAGCGGCTCGCGGCGCCCCCTGGGAGCCGGGACTGGGGGGTCGCGTCGGTGTTCCTGCAGCGCGAGGCCGACGTCTCCGTCGAGCGCATCGTCCCGCCCGGGGCCTTCGTGCCGCCCCCCAACGTCGATAGCGCCGTGCTGTGCGCGATCTTCCGCCCGCCCGGCGAGGCGCTCGCCGTCGCCGACGCGTCGCGTTTCCGGCGCCTCGTGAAGGCCGGCTTCGCCCAGCGTCGCAAGAAGCTCGGGAACGCGCTGCGCGCGGGCCGCGTTGTGCCGGACGAGGCGCTGGGGCGCGCGCTCGAGAAGGCGCGCATCGACCCCTCCCGCCGCGGAGAGACGCTCACCGTGGAAGAGTGGGCCGCGCTCGACCGCGCGCTGGGCACCGGGCACTAACGGCAGCGCCTCCGTCGCGAGAGAGCTGAACGGAGCGCATGCCGGATCCCGGGAAGAAGCTCGCCGTGCTGAGGAAGAACGGTTCGCGAGGCGAACGAGACCGGAGCCGAGACGGGGAAGCGCAGCGACGAGTGGCGAGGCGTACTGCCTCCGTACGCCGCAGCCGCGAGGAGCGAGCACCCCCGTCGCAGGCCCGGTATCGTTCGCCGAGGAACATTCACGGGCGCCCGTCCGCTATCTCCGCCCGCCCTCCACCGTCTGTCGGGCGGGCGCCCGTGAAACCCTTGTCGGCCGCTACGAGCCGAAGGTCGTGCGCGCGGTCGCGAGGAGCAGGCTCATCCCGCGGGCGCCGTTCTCGCCGAGATAGCGCTGGAACGCGACCGGATCGAGCCGCATCGAACGGATCGTGCTCGACACGATCTCGTCGTAGCTCGGCGCGTTCGGCTTCTTCAGCTCGAGGGCGATCTTGAGGATGGCCCGGTGAAAGGCCGGATCGATCCGGTCCTCCGCCGTCTCGTTCACGGCGCGCTCTCGCGTCCCGACTCGGCTGGCCATCTCGTGCTGCCTCCGTCTCCCCATCCGCCAATTGCTGAAATCACCGTGACGATACGTGACGTCACATCTGCTGTCAATGCGGACCCTGATCCGAGGATCACGGGATCCACGATCTATTTGTCGCACCGGGAGGCCGGAGCGCTGACGTTCGACGAGGCGCCACGCCGCCTTGCGACCCCCGCCCCGCGCGTGGCAAGCTGCCACGCTTCCGAACGTCCGACATGGAACGACCCAGGTACATCTCGGTCGAGGGGCCGATCGGCGTCGGAAAGACGACGCTCGCGCAGGTGCTCGCGGACCAGCTCGGCGCGCGCCTCGTCCTCGAGAACGCGGAGGAGAACCCCTTCCTCGCGAGCTTCTACGGCGACCGCCGCAAGCACGCGTTCCAGGCCCAGCTCTTCTTCCTGCTCTCCCGGTTCCAGCAGCAGCAGGCGCTCTTTCAGCAGGATCTGTTCACCCAGTCGACGGTGGCGGACTACCTGTTCGCGAAGGACCGCATCTTCGCCGCCCTCACGCTGTCGCCGGACGAGCTCGCGCTCTACGAGCGGGTTTACGAGCTCCTGGGGCCCCGCATCGTCAAGCCGGACCTCGTCATCTACCTGCAGGCGCGGACCGACGTGCTCGTCTCGAGGGTGCGCCGGCGCGGCCGCGACTTCGAGCGGTCCGTGGACGCCGGCTACCTCGAGAGCCTCGCCAAAGCGTACGGGGACTTCTTCTTCCATTACGAGGAGACGCCGCTCCTCGTGGTGAACACGAGCGACATTGATCTGGAGCAGAACGCGCAGGATCTCGAGGCGCTCCTCGCGGTGATCCGTCGGCACCGCAAGGGCACCCAGCATTACGTGCCCATGGGCACGCGGACGTACTAAGGTTCACCGTATCTCGCGAATGGGCAGGACCCTGCGAACGGGGCCTACACCGGAGGAAGCGAGCCATGTCCAGCCAGACCGCGCCGCGCCGGCGCGTCACGATCCACGAGCTTCGCCGGATGAAGGACGCCGGCGAGAAGATCGCCGTCGTAACCGCATACGATGCGACCGCCGCCCGCCTCGCCGACGCCGCGGGCGTCGACATGGTGCTCGTCGGCGACTCGCTCGGGATGGTGGTGCAGGGCCACGACTCGACGCTGCCGGTCACGCTCGAGCACATGATCTACCACTCGGCCGCCGTCCGCCGCGGGCTCGCCCGCTCGTCCGGCCGCGCTCACCTCGTCGGCGACATGAGCTTCGGCAGCTATCAGGCGAGCGCGGACGAGGCAGTGAAGGCCGCCATGCGCCTGGTGGCCGAGGGTGGGGTGGAGTCGGTGAAGCTCGAGGGTGGCGCCGAGTTCGTCGAGGTGATCCGCCGGATCGTCCGGGCCGGCGTGCCGGTGATGGGCCACATCGGGCTCACCCCGCAGTCCGTCCACCGCATGGGCGGCTACGTCGTGCAGGGCAAGGACTCCGACAAGGCGCAGCAGCTCCTGCGCGATGCGCGCGCGCTCGAGCTCGCCGGCTGCTACGCGATCACGCTCGAGTGCATCCCCGCCGAGCTCGCGCGGATCATCTCGAGCCAGCTCCGCATCCCCACGATCGGGATCGGCGCCGGCCTGCACTGCGATGGGCAGGTGCTCGTCTTGAACGACCTCCTCGGCATGGACGAGGCGTTCACGCCCAAGTTCGTGAAGCGCTTCGGGGAGATCGGGCAGGCCATCACGGCCGCGGTGGGCGCGTACGTCGGCGAGGTGAAGCGACGCGCCTTCCCGGACGACGCGCACAGCTTCCACTCCTCGACCGTGCGGCTCGTGCCGGCCGCCGCCGGCCCGGACGAGGACGACTCCGAGCCCTCCGGCGGCGTCATGGGCGCCCCCGTCTAGCGTCGCCGGCGCCGCCCGGCGCGCCGTCCACCCTCGTCCCACATCTCCGAGATGAACGCCCCCGAGCTCATCACCGATCCCGCCGCCTGGCAGGCGCGCTGCTTCGCGGCGCGCGACCGCGGCGCCCGCATCACCCTCGTGACCACGATGGGGTTCCTCCACGACGGCCACGTCTCGCTCTTGCGCGAGGCCCGCGCCCGCGCCGACGCGGGCGGCCGGGGCGGGCTCGCGCTCGCCACGATCTTCGTGAACCCCACGCAGTTCGGGCCGAACGAGGACCTCTCCCGCTACCCGCGCGACCTCGAGGGAGATCTCGCGAAGTGCGCGGCGGCGGGGATCGACTGGGTGCTCGCGCCCTCCGACCCGAGGGCGATGTTCCCGCCCGACCACCAGACGTGGGTGACGGTCGAACGCGCGTCCGAGGGGCTCTGCGGCGCTTCGCGCCCGGGGCACTTCCGTGGCGTCGCGACGGTCGTCGCGAAGCTGTTCAACCTGACCCGCCCGCACGTGGCGCTCTTCGGGGAGAAGGACTTCCAGCAGCTCGCGGTGATCCGCGCGATGACGCGCGACCTCGCCATGGGCGTCGAGATCGTCGGGATGCCGATCGTGCGCGAGCCGGACGGCCTCGCCCGGTCCTCGCGCAACAGCTATCTCTCCCCCGCCGACCGAACGCGCGCGCTCGCGCTCTCTCGCGCGCTCCGCGAGGCGGCCGAGGCGGCCGGGCGCGGCGAGCGGGACGCCGCCGCGGTCCGGGCACGCGCACGCGAGAGGCTCACGGAGGCGGGCGTCCGCGTCGACTACGTCGAGATCGTCCACCCCGACACGCTCGCGCCGGTCGCGCGGGCGGACGCGGGCAGCGTGATGCTCGTCGCTGCCCACGTCGGCGCGACGCGCCTCATCGACAACGTCAGGCTGCCATGAGCGCCGCGAAGGCCGCGGGGGGCGCGCGGGGCGCGCAGGGCGAGAAGGCCATCGCCACGAACCGGCGCGCGCGGTTCGAATTCGCGATCGAGGACTCTTGGGAGGCGGGGCTCGTCCTCACCGGCAGCGAGGTCAAGTCGCTGCGGGAGGGGAACGTGAACCTGTCCGACGCGTACGCGCTGCCGAGGGGCGACGAGCTCTTCCTCGTGAACTGCCGGATCGGCGAGTACAAGCAGGCGGCGCACTTCGGGCACGAGCCGCTGCGCGATCGGAAGCTCCTCATGAAGCGCGCCGAGCTCGACCGCGTGCGCGGCAAGGTCGAGCAGCGCGGCTACACGCTCGTTCCGCTCCGGCTCTACTTCAAGGAGGGCTGGGCGAAGGTGGAGCTCGGGCTCGCCAAGGGCCGCGCGCACGAGGATCGGCGCCACGCGATCGCGGAGCGTGAGACGAAGCGCGAGATGGACCGCGCGCTCTCGCGGCGCCGGCGCTGACGCCGGCGCGGCGCCGTCCCCCCCCCCGGACGGTGGATCGGACCCGGCAATTGCTCCCTCCACCGGGTCCCGCGCCCGCTCTCGTTGGGTCGGCGCTCCCCTGGGGCGACCTGCTCTGCTAGCTTCGATCGGGCGACATGTTCGATCGCCTCACGCTCGAGCACGACCTCGTGGACTGCCGCGGCGCCCTCGTCGCGCGGCGCGGGACCGTCATCTCCCCCGAGGCGATCGCGGAGGCCGCGCAGCGCGCGACGGCGCTGCCACGACGCCGGCTCGCGGAGACCGCGCTCGCTCGCGACGTCATCGCGCCGCTCGACGCGTCCGAGTACCGGCACCTGTTCCAGGGCGACGCGACGCGCGAGGCGGTCGTTCGCGCGATCGGGAGCGCGCAGCTCCCGGACGTGCTCGTGGAGGAGCTCGTCGGCGCGCGCCGCGATGCGTCCGCCCTGCACGCGCACGCCTTCGCGACGGCGGCGATCGCCGTCCGCATCCTCCTCTCGGTGGTGGGTACGGCGCGCGGCGTCCCTGACCTTGCCGCTGCGGCCCTCCTCCATGACCTCGGAATGCTGCACCTTCCGCCGCGGCTCCGGGAGCCGAGCGTGCGGCTGCCGCGGGAGGACGCCCTCCGTATCGCAGCGCACCCGCTCACCGGCGCGTACCACCTCGCCCGCGTGCTCGGCGCGCACCCTGCCGTCGCGGCGGCGCGCAGCCATCACTGGCGCTGCGGGCAGGGGTACCCCGCGCTCGGCGCGGCGCCGTCCCGGTCGATCGAGGTCCTGTCCGTCGCGAGCGCCTTCGCTGCGCTCACACAGCCGCGCGCGTTCCGATCGGCCGCGTACAGCGCGCGCGGCGCCGCCGACGTGCTCGTCGCCGAGGCGACCGTGGGCCACGCCGACACGAACACCGTCCGCCTGCTGGTGCACGCGCTGCGGGGAGGGACCGGCGACCCGCGCGCGGTCCGGTTCGGGCACGAGCGCGAGGGGCATGCGCCCGAGGTGAACCGCTACGCACCCGTCGAGGCGCCCCCGCGCGCCTACGTTTGATCCAACGGTCCACGGCGCAGCTCGGCTGGCCTGAGCCCGCGCCCGAGCCCGACACACCGGGCTCGCGCCTCGATTCAACCGCGTGGCGCCGTCAGTCCTTCAGCCCCGAGGCACGCCGGAGCGTCTCCCACGAGTAGATCCCCGTGTCGTGCCCGTCCGACCAGCGGATCCGGAGCGCGTAGTTACCGATCGCCTCGAGCGCGAGCGGGCGGATGTCCGAAGGGATCGTGGCGGGATCGAGGATCTTCTTGCCGGTGCCTTCCTCGACGCAGCCCGCGCAGGGGCAGAAGTCGCGGAGGAGCGCGTTGGGGATCGTCACCTCCGGCCCGCCCGGCCAGAGGATGCGGACGCCATCGTCGGCGACGTCGATCGCCTCGGGCGGTTCGACGTCCTGCTTCTTGAATGAGAGGCGATCGAGGAGGCCCATGCGGCGCTCTACATGTCGCGCGGGGCGGGGCGCGTCAAGCGGTCCTCGCGAGCGCGACCGCGAGCGCCGAGCGATCCTCGAGCGGGCCCAGGCAGGGGCGGGCGTCGGCGACCCAGAGCTCGGACGTCGCGAGGTCCCCGGTGAGCCGCAGCACGGTGGAGGAGCGGGTGCCGTAGGCTGGATCCATGTGGATGCAGGTCGCGAGCCGGGCGCCGTCGCCGGCGGGAGCGTGCACGGTGAGGACGTCGCGAAGCCGATCGATGCCCGGCTCGAGCGGCCAGCGCGCGCGCACGAGCGCTGCGCGCGGGCAGCTCCCGTCCCAGGCGTTCTCCGTCACGACGTGCAGCCCGGGGGCGAGCGGCTGCACCCCTGCACCCTCGCCGTCGTACCACCAGAGGAACGCGGAGCGTCCGTCCGCCACGACCAGGTGGAACGGGTTCCAGGCGCGGGCATCGAGCGCGGCGACGGCGTCGCGCGCGTCTGCCGCGGAGCCGGCCGCGAGCGCGAGCGGCACGATCTCGCCGCGCGAGCGCCGGGTGAGATCGGGGTACCAGCTCGCAGGCGCGTGGTAGTTGGTGAGCGCCGCCAGCACGCCGCGACTCGAGAGGCCGATCCAGGTGCCGCCGCCCAGGGCGTCGCGCGGCGCCGCCTGGCGCCCGCCGCCGGGGAGATCGCGGAGCGCCCAGCTCTCCGACGGCCGGCCGAGCCGCTCGTCACGGTTGGCAGCGACGATCACCGGCCAGCGCCGGTCCGTCTGGAAGGCGACGGCGAGCGTGCACATCCCGCGGAGTCCTAGCGCCGGAAACGACCGCGGGCCCGACCGCAGAGCAGCCGGGCCCGCGAGCCTGCGCGCCCGTTCGGGCGCTACTTGACCTTCCGCGCGTCGCGGACGCGCTCGAGCAGCATCTCGCGCTGGAGCGCGATGGGCCGGGGCAGCGTCTTGCCGAGCTTGTCGAACCACTCCTCCTGCGACTCGAGCTCCTTTTCCCACTCGCCGAGGTCGATCCGGGTAGCGGCGGCGACTGCGTCGGGCTTCGCGTCGATGCCGGAGAGGTCGAGGTCGCCCTGCTTCGGCGTGTAGCCGAGCAGCGTCTCCTGCGCGCCCACGCGGCCGGCGGCGCGATCGAGCATCCACTTCAGCACGCGCATGTTGTCGCCGTAGCCCGGCCAGAGGAACTTCCCGTCGGCGCCCTTCCGGAACCAGTTCACCATGTAGACCTTGGGCGGGTGCGGAATGCGCGACTGCATGTCGAGCCAGTGCTGGAAGTATGAGCCGGCGTCGTAGCCGCAGAACGGCAGCATCGCCATCGGATCGCGGCGGACGATACCGACCGCCCCCGTGGCGGCAGCGGTGGTCTCCGAGCCCATCGTCGCGCCGAGGTAGACGCCGTGCGTCCAGTTGAAGGCCTCGAGGACGAGGGGCACCGTCGTGGAGCGACGGCCTCCGAAGATCAGCGCCGAGATGGGCACGCCCTTCGGGTCATCGACGGACGGCGAGAGCGCTGGGTTGTTCCTCGCGGGCGCGGTGAAGCGGCTGTTCGGGTGCGCCGCCTTCTCCGTCGAGCCCTTCTTCCAGGGCTGGCCCTTCCAGTCGATGAGCTCGGCGGGGGCCTCGGTGTCCCAGCCCTCCCACCAGACGTCGCCGTCCGCCGTGCGGGCGACGTTCGTGAACAGCGTGTCCTTGCGGACCGAGTCCATCGCGTTCGGGTTCGTCTTGCGGTTCGTACCGGGCGCGACGCCGAAGTAGCCGTTCTCGGGGTTCACCGCCCACAGCCGGCCGTCCTCGCCGACCCGCATCCACGCGATGTCGTCACCGACGGTGCGGATCTTCCAGCCCTTGTACGCGGCGGGCGGGATCATCATCGCGAAGTTCGTCTTCCCGCAGGCCGACGGGAACGCGGCGGCGACGTACTGCTTCTCGCCCTGCGGGCTCTCCGCCTCGAGGATGAGCATGTGCTCGGCGAGCCAGCCCTCGTTCTTCGCGAGGTAGCTCGCGATGCGGAGCGCGAGGCACTTCTTGCCTAGCAGCGCGTTGCCGCCGTAGCCGGAGCCGATCGACCAGATCGTGTTGTCCTGGGGAAAGTGGCAGATGAAGCGCTTGTCGGGATCGCAGTCGCGGACGGAGTGCAGGCCGCGGTTGAACTCGTTCGACTGGCCGAGCCGATCGAGCGCGACCTTCCCCATGCGCGTCATGATCTCCATGTTCAGCGCGACGTACACGGAGTCGGTGAGCTCGAAGCCGACCTTGGAGAACGGCGAGCTGGCCGGGCCCATGATGTACGGTACGACGTACATCGTGCGGCCCTTCATCGCGCCCTCGAAGAGCGCGCCGAGCTTGTGGTACGCCTCCTTCGGCGCCATCCAGTTGTTGGTCGGCCCGGCCTCCTCTCGCGTCGGCGTGCAGATGAACGTGAGGTGCTCGACGCGTGCGACGTCGTTCGGGTTCGAGTGATGGTAGTAGCAGCCCGGCCACCTCTTCTGATCGAGCGGGACGAGGACCTTCGCGGCGACCGCTTCCTCCGTCAGCCGCTTCTTCTCGGCCTCGGAGCCGTCGCACCAGTACACGCGATCGGGCTTGCAGAGCTTCGCCATCTCGTCGACCCAGCCGAGGAGATGAGTGTTCGTCGTGGGGCGATCGGAGGAGGTAGCCATCCCGTGGATTCCTTTTTTGGGTTTGAGCGGAAAGCGCGTTAGGTCTCGCCGAGGTGCATCCTGACCGGGGGCGGGCCAAGCTAGCGCACGCACGACGTCACGTCGACCCCCGAGTTCTTGATTTCGGGGAGCTTAATCTCGGCCGGAATGCCCGCCCGGTAAACCCCGCGCGGCGCGGTCGGATGGGCCGTTTCCCCGGGGTTCCCCGGCGCGCGCGTGCCCCGTAGCTTGCGGACATGACGCGCCACACGCACGGGCCGACGATCTCGACGGACGGCCGCGTTCGTTTCGAGGTCTGGGCTCCGAAGATGAGGAGCATCGCGGTACGGATCGACGGCCGGGAGCACCCGCTGCGACCGCTCGCGGACGGCTGGTTCGCCGCGGAGGTCGCGGGCGCGGGCGACGGCGCCCGGTACGCGCTCGTCCTCGAGGATGGCCGCGTCCGGCCCGATCCTGCGTCGCGCAGGCAACCCGACGGCGTTCACGGATGGTCGCAGGTGTTCGATGCGGGGCGGCACGCGTGGCAGGACGGCGCGTGGAAGGGCATCCCGCAGGACGCGCTCGCCTTCTACGAGCTCCACGTCGGGACGTTCACGGACGAGGGAACGCTCGACGCGGCGGCGGCGCGGCTGCCCGATCTCGTGGACCTCGGCGTCACCTGCGTCGAGCTCATGCCCGTCCAGCCGTTCCCGGGCGCGCGGAACTGGGGCTACGATGGAGTGGCGCCGTACGCGGTGCACGAGGCGTACGGCGGCCCCGCCGCGCTGCAGCGCTTCGTGGACCGCGCGCACTCGCTCGGTCTCGCGGTGTGCCTCGACGTCGTCTACAACCACCTCGGGCCGGAGGGGAACTACCTCGCGGAGCTCGGGCCGTACTTCACGAATCGTCATCGCACGCTCTGGGGCGACGGGCTCGACTACGACGGCGCCGCGGCCGGAGAGGTGAGAGCGTTCATGATCGGCGCAGCGGTGCAGTGGATCCGGGACTTCCACGTGGACGCGCTGCGCCTCGACGCGACGCACGCGATCCTGGACGACTCGCCCGTCCACCTCGTCGCGGAGCTGGGCGCGGCAGCCCGCGACGCGGGCCGCGCCGCCGGGCGCGCGGTCCACGTCATCGCGGAGAACGACGAGAACGACCGCAAGGTGCTCGATCCCCATCCCCGCGGCTGGGGTGCGTCCGCGGTCTGGGCAGACGACCTCCACCACGCGCTGCACGTGCTGCTCACCGGCGAACGGAAGGCCTTCCTCGCCGACTTCGGCCGCCCGCAGGACGTGGCGCGCGCGCTCGCAGAGGGCTTCGTCTATCAGGGCGAGCGGTCCACGTTCCGGAAGCGGCCGCACGGCACCGACGTTCGTGGCCTCGCACCCGCTCGGTTCGTCACCTGCGTGCAGAACCACGATCAGGTCGGCAACCGCCCGCGCGGCGAGCGGCTGTCGGCGCTCGTGCCCTTCGACGCGCTCCGGCCCCTCTCGACGCTCGTCGTCCTCGGCGCGGGCATCCCGCTCCTCTTCATGGGCGAGGAGTACGGCGAGGACCGTCCGTTCCTGTACTTCACGAGCCACACGGACCCGGCGCTCGCGAAGGCCGTGTCCGAGGGTCGCAAGAACGAGTTCATCGCCGGCGGCGAAGAGGACGTGCCGGACCCACAGGACGAGCAGACGTTCCTCGCCTCGAAGCTCACGCACCGCCGCGACGGGCGGCACGGCGCGCTACGAGAGCACTACCGGCGCGTGCTCGCGCTGCGGAAGGCGCACCACGCCGCGATCGCGCGGGCGTGGCCGCGCGTCGAGCGCGAGGGCACGGTGTTCACGCTCGTCCGCCCAGGGCTCGTGGTGAGGGCGAACCTCGGGCCCGAGCCGGCGGGCGGGCTCGGGCCGTGGGGCGTCGCCATCGAGGAGGGCGGCGGCGCGCGAGCGCAGAGCAGCGAGGGAGGAGAGGGCGACCTCCGCGCCCAGGCCGAGGCGAGCGGCGATCCGCCGCACGCGTTCGAGACGGCGCCAGGGGAAGGGCTCGCGCCAGGGAGCTGAGCGGGGGGGCAGCGACCCAGATCGACCGAGGCCGTTCATCCCGAGCGTAGCGGCGCGGCGTCAGCCGCGGAGCGAAGTCGAGGGACGACCCCGACCTCGACCCCGACCGATTCCGCTCGTGGTTCGACGGGCTCACCACGAGCGGGTGCAGTCGCGAGCCGCTCGCCTGAGCCTGTCGAAGGGCGAGGAGCGCGCCCTACTTCTTCTCGAGCTTCTGCCGGAGCAGATCGCCGAGCGTGCCGAAGCCCTTGCCCGACGGGCGGGGCACCGACTTCTGATACTCCGCCGCCTCGGCGCGCTCCGCTGCATCCTCGGCGCCGGTCTTCGAGAGCCGGATGCGGTTCTGCTCGTCGATCGCGAGCACGAGCGCGCGGAAGCCGTCGCCGACCTTGAACGCCTTGCGGAGGTCGGCGCCGCGCGGCGTCCCCGTCTCGCTCGCGGGGACGAGGCCGCGGCCGCCGGCGAAGCGGACGAACACGCCGAAGCTCTCGATCTTGTCCACGGTGACGTCGACGACGTCGCCCGCCTTCGGGGGCGCCGGCGGGGCGGGGCGGGCAGGCTTCTCGCCCGCCGGCGCCGCGACCGGCTCCGGCCTCGGGGCGAGCGCCTTCACCGACAGGCCGATCCGCTCGCCCTTCTTCGGGTCCTCGTCGATGCGGAGCACCTGGACCTGCACGGCGTCGCCGGCCGCGAGCAGGTCCTGCGGCTTCGACACGCGATCCCAGGACAGCTCGGAGACGTGGACGAGCCCCTCGACGCCGCCGATGTCCACGAACGCGCCGTAGTCCTGCACGCTCGTCACGACGCCCTCGAAGATCGCGCCGGGCGCGAGCCGCTCGCGCGTCGCGCGTGCCTTCGCGGCGCGCTCCTCCTCGAGGAGCGCGCGGCGGGAAAGGACGCAGTCGCGCGCGTCGGCGCGCTGCACCTTGAAGAGGAGCTTCTGGCCCACGAACGTGGCCGGATCGCCCACGAACCGCACGTCGATCTGCGACATCGGGCAGAAGGCGCGGACGCCGTGGACCTCCACCTCGAGGCCGCCCTTGTTCGCGGCCTTGACGAGCCCCTCGACCGGGAGCCCGTTCTGCGCCGCCTCGATGACGGCCTCGCGCGCGTGATCCCGCGTCGTGCGAGCGTGGCCCTTCGACACGAGGACGCCGCGATCGTCCGCATGGATCACGACCGCGTCGAGGATGTCGCCCTCGCGCGCGGTGACGTTCCCGTCCGCGTCCTTCAGCTCGGCGACCTCGATCATCGCCTCGGCGACGCCCGAGCCGAGCTCCAGGAACGCCACGTCGTGGCCAAGCTGGATGATCTTGCCGGCGACCTTCTCGCCGACCTGGAAGCGCCGGCGAGCCGCCGCGCTTCCGGAGGTCGCGAGCATGTCCGCGAAGGAGCCCTCGTCCGGCACGGAAAGCTCGGGCGCGGGAGGCGGCTCGGGCACCTGCGGCGGCTGCCCGCGCT
>DATIDF010000387.1:0-17201 GCA_035456445.1 Anaeromyxobacter sp. | reverse complement strand
TTCCCGTCCGTGAGGCGGCTCGCGGCGTCGGAGCGGGCGTCGGTCTCCACCATCCTGCAGGCCATCGCCCAGCTCGAGACCCTGGGCCTCATCGAGGCACGGCCGCGCTCCGGCCACTACGTGCGCCACCGCGCGCGCGCGCCGACGCCGCGTCCGGCCGCGCCCCCGGCCAGCGCCGCCGCCTCGCGCGTGGAGGTCGCGGAGCTGGTGGCGCGGGTCTATCACGCGGCCCGCGACCCGACGCTCGTGCACCTCGGCCAGGCGCTCCCGGACCCGGCCCTGATGCCCACGCGTGCCCTCGCCCGCGCCACGGCCGCGGTGGCGCGCCGTCCGGCGGAGGGAGGCGTCAGCTACGAGATGCCGCCGGGCCTGCTCGAGCTTCGCCGCGCCATCGCGCGGCGCGCGCTCACCTGGGGCTGCACGCTCTCGGAGGACGACCTCGTGATCACGAGCGGCGCCACCGAGGCGATCCACCTGTGCGTCCTCGCGGTGGCCCGGCCCGGCGAGGCGATCGCCGTGGAGTCGCCCGCGTACTACGGCACCCTCCAGACCCTGGAGGCGCTCGGCCTGAAGGTGATCGAGGTGCCGTGCCAGCCCGAGACCGGGATGGACCTCGACGAGCTGGAGCGGCGCGTGGACCGTCACCGCGCGAAGGCCGTGCTGGCGGTACCGAACTTCTCGAACCCGCTGGGCAGCTGCATGCCGGACCCCGCCAAGGAGCGCCTCGTCAAGATCGTCTCCTCGCGCGGGATCCCGCTCATCGAGGACGACGTCTACGGCGAGCTCGCGTTCGGCAACACGCGCCCCCGCGCGGCGAAGGCGTTCGACACCGACGGCAGCGTGATGCTGTGCGGCTCGTTCTCGAAGACGCTCGCCGCCGGCTACCGGGTCGGCTACGCCGCGCCGGGCCGGTGGCGGGCTCGGCTCGAGCTCCTCAAGTACGCGCTCAACGTGGCGACCGCCACGCTCCCGCAGCGCGCCATCGCCCGGTTCCTCGCCACGGGCGGCTACGACCGTCACCTCCGGACCCTGCGGGATCACGTGGCCCGCACCACGGCGCGGACGGCTGCGGCGATCGCCGAGTCCTTCCCCGCCGGCACGCGGGTCTCGCACCCGTCGGGCGGGTGCTTCCTGTGGGTGGAGATGCCGTCGCGCGTCGACGCGCTGGAGCTGCACGCGCGCGCGCTCGACGCGGGCGTGAGCATCGCGCCCGGGCCGCTCTTCTCGCCGACGCAGGGGCACCGGAGCTGCGTCCGCCTCTCCTGTGGCGCGCCGTGGACCGACCGGATCGACGCGGCGGTGCGGCTGGTCGGGAGGCTCGCGACGCGGATGGCGGGGTGACGCAGGGCGGGCGTCGACGTCGGATCACCCTGGGTCAGCTCGCGCGCGCCCGGATTCGAACGTCCCCTAGAACGCCTCCAGCACCAGCACGTACACCTCGACGCCCATCCGGCTCGCCGCCACGTCGAGGCGGACGTTGGCGCCCTCGTCCGTGAGCCGGAAGCGGAGGCCGGCGCCGCCGGCGACCTGCGCCGTCGCGAACGAGAGGTCCCGGAGCCCCGCCGCCACCGCGCCCGCCGCCGCGAACGTGGTGGCGCTGAGCCGCCCGTGCACTGGCACCCGCAGCTCCGCCTGCGCCGCCCAGTCGAGCCGGTCGCGGAAGCGGCCCTCGCGGATGCCGCGGAGGAAGTGGTTGCTCCCGATGTTCGGCAGGAGCGTGAAGGGTGGATCGCCGTGGGCGCCCTCGACGAAGCCGTCCAGCCCGAGCACGCGCCCCCGGCCGAGCGGCAGGAACTGGCGCACCTCGAGGACGCCGCGGCCGAAGCCGTGGCTCCGGCCGATCCACTCCGGCGCGTAGACGTACCAAACCTGGGCCAGCTTGCCGGTCGACGGCCAGAAGGCGCTGTCGCGCGAGTCCCAGCTCACGCTCCCGCCGAGCGCCACCGCCGAGTAGCCGTTCCAGCCGGTGATGGTGCCCGCGGCGAGGGCGCCGCCTGGCTGCCGATCGCGGATCTCCTCGACGCGGAGGTCCAGGCGCGGCCCGGCGCGGAGGCGCGAGACGACCGGGAGCTCCGCCGTCACCACCGCCTCGGCCCCTTGGCGGGTGAACTTCTCGAGCTGCGCGGCCGAGGTGTGCGGGCCGATCCCGTAGAAGACGTCCGGGAAGTGCACGACGCGTACGCGCCCGGACACGAGCGCGCCGCCTCGGAGGTAGACGTCCCCGGCCACGTCGACCGACCCCTGTCGCTCGAGCGTGTAGACCGCGGCGGCGAAGAAGCTGCTCGGGCGCGGGGCGCCGTCGAGGTCGACGTGGAGACCGCCGGTGGCGCCGAAGCCGAGATGGGTCTCGGGGAGCCAGAACAGGACCGGCAGCGCGAACCAGCGCCTGCCGCGGTGCCTCGCCTCCGCGGCGGCCACGTGCCCCGCCTGGTGGGCGGATTCCTCGGCGGCCCGCTGCCCAGCCTCGAGCCGCGGCGGCGGCGGGGGCGGAGGCTCGCGCTGGCGATGAAACCTGGGGGCGGGGGCCTCGGTTCCGACGGGAACCTCGGGGACGGGTGCCTGGGGGACGGGAGACTGGGGCTGGGGCTCCGTCGAGGTCGGAGTCGGAGTCGGAGTCGAGGTCGAGTTCGGGGTCGGGGTCGGGGCGGGGATCGAGCGGTCCGAGCCAGCGGCGAGGTCGGACGACGCGACCCACAGCGCTGATGACGCGAGGAGGACCAGGGCGGCAGACATGGTCGCAGCCAAGCTACCCCACGTGCCGGGCGCACCGCATGGCGATACGGCAGGGGGCGGAGCGCATCGCCGTCAGCCGTTGAGAGATGGCGCGCGAGATGCCCGCTACACGGTCGCGGTGCCCTCCCGCGCCCAAGCGTTCGCAGACAGGAGAAGGGCTCCCCGGATCGCCCCGGGGAACCCTTCGTGCCTCCATGCGCGAGGCGCGCTACTTGTTCAGCTTCTCTGCCTTGATCTCCACGGCCATCGGCTTGTCGTCCTGGAGGTTGAAGGACGCCTTCACCTCCTGGCCCTGCTTCAGCTGCGACGCGGAGACGTGCTGCCCGTCGAGCTCGATCTTGGTGTTGCGATCGACGCGCAGCTTCGCGGAGGGAAGCTCCTCGCGACGCACGGTGATGGCGCTCGCCGAGACGGACTCGATCCTGCCCTTCACCTCGAAGTTGTCCTTCCCCTCGAACATCGGGTGTTTCTTCTCGCCGCGGCTCGCCGTCGCGCCGGTGGCCGTGGCGCCCGTCGCGGTGCCAGGCGCGTGGCGCGCCTCGTCCTCCCGCGCGTCCTGGACCTTCTCGGACGCCTCCGCCTTCTCCTCGCGCATCTCCTTCTGTGCCTCGGCGGTCTTCTTCTGAGCGTCGGCCTGCGCCTCGTGCGTCTCCTCGGCCGCCTTCGCCTCGGCCTTCTGCACCTTCTCCTGCGCTTCCGCCTTCGCCTTCTCGGTGTCTTCCGCCCGGACGCCCTGCGCCCAGGCGAGCGCGGCGAGAGCGCCTACGATCGCCAACTTCCTCATTCGTTGCTCCCCCTCCCCTATGGCGGGCAAGACGCCCGCAAGCGAGAAGGTGCGCACTGCCCAGACGTCCTGGGAACCTGGCGTTCCCGGTCGACGCGCGCCTAACTGACGGTGCGTGAAGGCGCACGGAGAGACGTCGTGCAGGCGAGGGCGCGGATCGTGGCGGCGAACGACGAGCGGCCGTTCATCCCGAGCGTAGGCCCGCGCAGCGGGCCGAAGTCGAGGGACGCAGCTAAGCAGTCTGGATGCTCGCCGCCTTCTCGAGCCCCAGCTCCTTGATGGCGACCTCGCGCATCCGGAACTTCTGGACCTTCCCGGTCACCGTCATGGGGAACTCGTCGACGAACTTGTAGTAGCGCGGGATCTTGTAGGTCGCGATCTGACCGCGGCAGAGCCGGCGGAGGTCCTCGCCGGTGAGCGTCGCGCCGGCGCGGAGCTTCACCCACGCCATGAGCTCCTCGCCGTACTTCGCGTCCGGCACGCCGATCACCTGCACGTCGGCGACGCCAGGGATGGTGTAGAGGAACTCCTCGACCTCGCGCGGGAACACGTTCTCGCCGCCGCGCAGGACCATGTCCTTGATGCGGCCGACGATCTTCACGTAGCCCTCGGCGTCGAGCGTGGCGAGGTCGCCGGTGTGCATCCAGCGCCCGGCGTCGATCGCGCCGCGCGTCGCCTGCGGGTCGTTCCAGTAGCCGAGCATCACCGAGTAGCCGCGCGTGCACAGCTCGCCCGGCGTGCCGCGCGGAACGACGCGCCCCGTGGTCGGATCCACGATCTTGATCTCGACGTGCGGGTGGATCTGGCCGACGGTCGCGACGCGCTTGTCGAGCGGATCGTCCACGCGCGACTGCGTGGACACCGGCGAGGTCTCGGTCATGCCGTAGCAGATCGTGACCTCCGGCATGTGCATGTCCTTCTGAACCCGCTTCATCACCTCGATCGGGCAGGGCGAGCCGGCCATGATTCCGGTGCGCAGGGACGAGAAGTCGAACGAGGCGAACTCCGGGTGCTCGAGCTCGGCGATGAACATCGTCGGCACGCCGTAGAGCGAGGTGCAGTGCTCCTCCGCCACGGTCCGCATCACCGCGTGCGCGTCGAAGCTCTCCGCCGGGATGACCATCGTCGCGCCGTGCGAGGTGCAGGCGAGGTTGCCCATCACCATGCCGAAGCAGTGGTAGAACGGCACCGGGATGCAGACCCGGTCCTCCTCGGTGTAGCGGAGGTACTCCCCGACGAAGTACCCGTTGTTCAGGATGTTGTGGTGCGAGAGCGTCGCGCCCTTGGGAAAGCCGGTGGTGCCGCTCGTGTACTGCAGGTTGATCGCCTCGTCGAACTGCAGCTCGCGCTCGAGCCGTGAGAGCTCGTCCTCCGACAGGCGGAGCGCCTCGTGCCGGAGATCCGTCCACTCGTCGTCGATGACGATCGTCTGGCGGAGCTCGGGGCAGCGGAGCCGCACCTCGCGCACCATCCCGACGTAGTCCGCCTGGCGGAACGCGCGGGCGAGCACGAGCGTCGAGACGCCGGAGTGCCGGAGCGCGTACTCGAGCTCGTGGACCCGGTAGGCGGGGTTCACGTTCACGAGGATCGCGCCCATCCGCGCGCACGCGTACTGGAGCACGACCCACTCGAACCGGTTCGGCGACCAGACCCCGAGCCGGTCGCCCTTCTGGACACCGCGGACGAGCAGCGCCCGCGCGATCTCGGAGCTCTGCTCCCAGAGCTCGCGGTACGTCGCGCGGTAGCCCTGTTGCACCGACACGAGCGCCTCGCGGTCGGGGAATCGCTCGACGGTGCGGCGCAGGTTCTCGCCGATCGTCTCGCCGAGGAGCGGCACCGACGACGGGCCGCTGACGTACGAAGGAGTGTACAAGGTCACCCTCCCCGCGCCGGGATGGCGCGCGCAGAGGGCGAGCATCCTAGTGCGAGGGAGCGGGCGCCCGCCAGACGCTTCGTGTCACCCGGGCAGCAGCACCACCGAACCGGTGGTCTCGCGCGCCTCGAGCGCGCGGTGCGCCTCTGCGGCCTGGGCGAGCGGCGAGGTCCGGCCGATCTCCACCTTCACCTTGCCGCTCCGCACGACCTCGAACAGCTCGGCGGCGCCGCGCTCCAGGTCCTCGCGCCGCGCGATGTACGTGAACACCGTCGGGCGCGTGAGGAACAGCGAGCCCTTCTTCGCGAGCAGGCCGATGTCGAACGGCGGGACCGCGCCGGAGGCGTTCCCGAAGCTCACCATGAGCCCGAGCGGCGCGAGGCAGTCGAGCGATCCGTCGAACGTCGCCTTCCCGACGGAATCGTAGACCACCGGGACGCCCGCGCCGCCCGTGAGCTCCCGGACGCGCTTCGGGAAGTCCTCGCGCGTGTAGACGATCACGTGATCGCAGCCGTGCGCGCGCGCGATCACCGCTTTCTCCTCGGAGCCGACCGTGCCGATCACGGTCGCGCCGAGGGCCTTCAGCCACTGCGTCGCGATCAGCCCTACCCCGCCCGCGGCGGCGTGCCAGAGCACCGTCTCGCCGGCGCGCACCGCGTGCGTACGACGCACCAGCGCCTGGACCGTGAGCCCCTTCGTCATCGACGCGGCCGCGGTGCGGTCGTCGATGCCGTCTGGCAACGCGACGAGCCGGTCGGCCGGGACGAGCCGCACCTCGGAGTACGATCCCACCGGTCCGGTGTACGCGACCCGGTCCCCGGCCCGGACGTGGCTCACGCCCGCGCCGACCTCCTCCACGACGCCGGCGCCCTCGACGCCCAAGCCGGACGGCAGGGGCATCGGGTAGAGGCCCGAGCGGTGGTAGACGTCCACGAAGTTCACGCCGATCGCGGTGTGCCGGATGCGCGCCTCGCCGGCGCCGGGGGCGCCGACCTGGACGTCCTCGAACCGGAGGACGTCCGGCCCGCCGGTCTGGTGGAATCGAATCGCCCTGGGCATGCCCGGCTCCTAACCCGGCGCACCGGAGGACGCCAGCGGCGCCGAGACCCTGCGGCGGCGACGCCAGGACCTCGAGGCCGCTCGTCCCGAGCGTGGCGCCGCGACACCCGCCTGCATCTTCATCTCTTCTGCGCGTGGCGGTGGGCGCTGAAGCCGAGGGACGGGGAACAAGAAAATCAGGGAAGCAGGCAGGCGCGACCCGATCGGAGTGCCGACACTGTCCCCGCCATGCGCTCCAGCGACCAGGTCCCCGCGCTCCGTGCCTCCTTCCTGGCGTTCCTCTGCCTTTCCGTCCTTCTGGCATGCGGTGGAGGGCCCGCTTCGGGCTCCGCTGTGGCGACGACCCTCGGAGCGCCCGTTTCAGAGGAGCCAGCGGCGTCCCCGCAGCCGGGCGTCGTGTCGCTCACGGTCGAGCGCCTCGACGACGGAGCAGAGTGCGCAGCGCTCGTCCCTGCCTCTGCGCCGGAGCCGATCACCGTGCGGCTGACAGCACCCGCGGGCGGCACCTGTCTCGGCGGGACGGCGGACGGAACCGGCGCCGTCGCGCTCGGCGTGCGCGACGCGGCGGGCTCCGTGACCTGGCACGCGACCTCCAGCGACGGCCGGCCGCAGGGGACCTTCGCCGCTCAGGCGCTCGTCTCCGCGCCGGACGGCTGGCAGGGGCTCGCGAGCGACGGCGCCCTCGTCGATCACATCTCCATCGCGCCGGACGGCCGGGTGCGGCGGGCCTCCGCCATCTCCCCGGATCCGGCGCTGCACACCGGCTTCCGCTGGCAGCTGGCGCAGGATCCCTCGGGCGGCAGCGTGGTGCTGTTCCGATCCGTGACGGTGGCGGGCAACCACTGGAACGCGCTCGATGCGTTCCGGTTCGACGCCAGCGGCGCGCCGCGCTGGCCCGAGGCGGTCCCGGTGTCCTCCGATCCCGACGCGGCGGAACCCTACTTCATGGCGGCCGGCGTCTCCACGACGGGCGCTGCGCTCGTCCTGTTCCAGGACTCTGCGTTCCTCCGCGCGCGCTGGCTCGAGCCCTCGGGCGCCCGGCACGCCGACGCCGCCGACCCGGAAGCCTCCGCGGCCGTCGTAGGCGAGGGGCTCCGCCACGACGTGGAGCTCGCGCCGCTCCTCGACGGGTCGCTCGCCCTCCGATCCGACGGGACGTGGCGCCGCCGGTACGCGCCGCTCGCGTCGCGCTCGGAGCCGCTGCCGGCGTGGCTCGCCGAGCGCGCCGGCTGGAGCTACCGCTTCACGCGTGGCAACGCCGGATACGCTGCGCTCGAGCCCGCCGGCCACGACTCTCCCGAGTGCGCGCAGCGGATCGATCTCGTGGCGCCGTCGGGCCGGCTCTGTGGCCGAGTGACGCTCCGTGAACCCGGCGCGGCGTGCACGACCGGCGTGCTCGACCAGGGCTGGGACGGCACGGTGGTGCAGCAGTCCGGCGCGGACGCGTGCACGTTCCGCTGGTGGCCGCGGCTCCTCGCGGGCGGGTGAGAGCGCCGGACCCCTCAGCGGAGGCCGTCCATGAGCGCGTCCAGCACCTCCCGCGGCGGCCGCACGCGATCCTCGGGCAGGGTCGCGAGCGGCGCGTCCACGAGGTTCAGGAGATCGACGAAGCTCGGCGCGCGCGCGTCCACGAAGAGCACGCCGGTGAGCACGTCGCCACCCGCCTGCGCCTCCATGAGCCGCATCGTCGCCCGCGCGCGATCGCGGGGATCGTAGCCCTCCTCGAGCTTCCGGAGCCGGAGGTGCGAGCCATCGTGCATCGTCACCTCGAGCGTCGTGCCGGGATCGTACTCGACCGCGATGTCCTCGAAAGCCGGTACGAAGTGGAGCTCGTGCAGGGGGACGTCGTGCTCCTTCATGTATGCGTAGGACTTCGTCGAGCCCTCGTGGTCGTTGAACGTGACGCAGGGCGAGACGACGTCCAGCATCGCCGTCCCGCGGTGCGCGAGCGCGGCCTTCAGCATCGCGGAGAGCTGGCGCTTGTCGCCGGAGAACGAGCGCCCGACGAACGTCGCGCCGAGCTGGATCGCGAGGGTGCAGAGGTCGATGGCGGGCAGCTCGTTCTGGACGCCGGTCTTGAGCTTCGCGCCGAGATCCGCGGTCGCCGAGAACTGCCCCTTCGTGAGCCCGTACACTCCGTTGTTCTCGACGATGTACAGGATGGGCAGGTTCCGGCGCATGAGGTGGACGAACTGGCCGATGCCAATCGAGGCGGTGTCCCCGTCCCCGGAGACGCCGAGGGCGAGGAGCTCGCGGTTCGCGAGCGCCGCGCCGGTCGCGACCGACGGCATGCGCCCGTGCAGGGCGTTGAACGCGTGCGAGCGGTTCATGAAGTAGGCCGGGCTCTTCGACGAGCAGCCGATGCCGGAGAGCTTCGCGACGCGCTCGGGCGAGACGCCCATGTCGAACATGGCCTCGAGGATCCGCTCCGAGATCGCGTTGTGACCGCAGCCGGCGCAGAGCGTGGTCTTGCCGCCCCGGTACTCGACGACGGTGAGGCCGAGCCGGTTCGTGCGCGGGGCGGCGGGGGTCGCGGGGGTGGGCATGTCAGCGCGCCTCCTCGGCGCGGATGGCGCGGGACACGGCGCGCGCGGTGAGCGGCAGCCCGTCGATGCGGGCGATCGGGCGGACCCGCGGCGCGAGCGCCGGCGGCAGATCGAGCTTCAGCAGCGCCGCGAGCTGCCCGTCGCGGTTCTGCTCGACCACGTAGACGCGCTCGTGCGCGGCCACGAACGCCTGCACCTCGCGCGAGAACGGGTAGGCACGCACGCGCAGCGCGTCCGTCTCCAGCCCGGCCTCGCGCTCCAGCACCGCGCGCGCCTCGCGGACGGCCGGGTCCGACGAGCCGTAGCAGAGCACGCCGACGCGCGCGTCGCCCCGCCCCTCCGCCACCGGCGCCGGCAGGAGATCGCGCGCGCCGTCGAGCTTCCGCTCGAGGCGGGCGAGGTTCCGCTCGAACGTGCGCGGGTCCTCGCTGTAGGCCGCGCCGTCGTCGTGACCCGTGCCGCGGGTGAAGTACGCCGCCTTCGGGTGGGGCGTTCCCGGGAGCGTCCGCCAGCCGATCCCATCGCCGTCCACGTCGGCGTAGCGAGCGAACCCGCCGAGCCGGTCTAGGTCCTCCTTCGAGAGCACCTTGCCGCGATCGAGCGGACGCGCCGGGTACGGGAACGGGTCTGACATCCAGACGTTCATGCCGAGATCGAGATCGGTGAGGACGAACACGGGCGTCTGCAGCCGCTCGGCGAGGTCGAACGCGTCCACCGCCAGGGTGAAGCACTCCTCGACGGAGCCCGGGAGCAGGAGGACATGGCGCGTGTCGCCGTGGGAGAGGAACGCGGTCGAGAGGACGTCGCCCTGGGCGGTGCGGGTGGGGAGCCCGGTGGAGGGCCCGACCCGCTGCACGTCGAAGATCACCGCCGGGATCTCGGCGTAGTAGGCGAGCCCGGCGAACTCGCTCATGAGCGAGACGCCCGGTCCGGCGGTCGCGGTCATCGCCCGCGCGCCGGCCCAGCCCGCGCCGATCGTCATCCCCACCGCGGCGAGCTCGTCCTCGGCCTGGACGACGGCGAACGTCGCCTTGCCGTCGAGGCCGATCCGGTACTTGCGCAGGTAGCCGATGAGCGTCTCGACGAGCGAGGAGGACGGCGTGATGGGGTACCAGCTCACGACCGTGACGCCGGCGAAGAGCGCGCCCATCGCCGCCGCGGCGTTGCCGTCGACGAGGACCTTGCCCGCGGTCGCGTCCATCCGCCGGACCACCAGCGGGTCGCGCTTCCCGATCGTCGCCGCGTGGTCGAACCCCGCGCGCGCCGCGGCGAAGTTCAGGTCGCGCGCCTTCGGCTTGCCCGGGAACTGCTTCTCGATGGCGTGCTCGATCTCGGCCATGTCGAGGGAGAGCAGCCGGGCGAGGACGCCGACGTACGCCATGTTGCGCAGGAGCCTGCGGAGCTTCGGCTCCTTCGTGAGCGGCTCCACGAGCGCATCGAACGAGACGGGGTAGAAGACGAGGTCCTCGCGCAGCTCGTGGAGCGCGAGGGGCGCGTCGTACACCACCACTGCGCCGGCGCACAGCCCGAGCACGTCGTCCCGCGCGGTCTCCGGGTTCATCGCGACGAGGAGGTCGATCTCCTCCTTCCGCGCGATCCAGCCGTCGCGCGAGACGCGGATCGTGTACCAGGTCGGCAGCCCGGCGATGTTCGACGGGAACAGGTTCTTCCCGGAGACCGGCACGCCCATCTGGAAGATCGCGCGCAGGAGCACCGTGTTCGAGCTCTGCGAGCCCGACCCGTTCGCGGTCGCGACCTGGATGGAGAAGTCGTTCACGACCGCGCCGCCGTCCGGCCGCACGGCCGGCGGTGGCGCGACGCAGCTCTCGGGAGACCCCATCGTGCTCGCCTCGATCCTTACCGCTCCCGCGAGAGAGATAAGGGGAGCACCGGATGCTTGCAGGGGCTGCGCCGAGCGGCGCAGCGCTCGCGTGGGTCGCGCGCGGGGTGGGGCGCGTCAGCGGCGAGACAGGTACCGTCCGAGCTCCTGATCGAGCCCGGCCAGGTGCTCGCGCAGCCAGTCGGAGAGCCAGTTGTGGAGCGCGAGGCCCGCTCCGGCGTTCCCCCCGTCCGCCGCGTACGCGCGGAGGTGCGCGTCGAGATCGGCCCGGAAGCGGGCGTGCGCGGAGCGGTGGGCGTCGAGGCCGGGATAGCCGGCGGCCTCCATGAGCCGCTCCTCCACGAGGAAGTGCTTCTCGGCGTAGCCCGCGAGGTACGTGAACAGCGCGTCGACGCCCGCTCGATCGCCGGTACGCAGCGCGCGGACGAGCCGCTCGGCGCGCCGGAACAGCTCCTCGTGCTGGGCGTCGATCTCCTCGACGCCGATGGCGAGCGACGGGCTCCACCCGAGGGGCATGCCTCGACGAGTGCGCCCATCTCGACGATCCGTCAACGTTTCGGAGCGCGAGCCTTTCGGGCATGCGCGCCGCCGCGCAGGGCTACCGCACGGGCGTCATCGGTCGGCGATCGCGAACAGGCGGTGGATGACGAGCTCGAGCCCGCCGTCCGCGCCGGCCTGACGCTCGAACGCGCCGCGCACGATCTCCCGCACGCGCCGGGCGTACCCCTCATCGAGCGGCACGTCGTAGCAAGCGGGCCCGAGGTACGCCGCCACGGCGGCGGACTCGAAGATCGCCATCGCCTCCGCGGGCGTCACGCGGCTCCTCATCGGGACGATCTCCGCCGAGCGCACCACGAGCCCGGCCCGCCCGAGGAGCGCCGCGTAGGCCTCGGCGGTCTCGAGGAAGAACCACGGGCTCGTGAAGCGCGCGAACGTCGAGGCGGTGTCCGGATGCGTCGCGACCTCCTCCATGGCCGCGACGAAGCTGGGCACGTAGTCGCTCCGCGCCGGCGCCTGCAGGCCGAGCCGCCCGCCCGGGCGCAGCGCGGCGCGCATCCGGGCGACGCCGAGCGCCGGATCCCGGAACCACTGCAAGGCCGAGTTGCACACGACGACGTCGAACTCGGCGTCGAACGCGAGCGCCTCCGCGTGCGCGACCCCGAAGCGCGCGGCGGGGGCGAGCCGGCGGGCCTCCGCGACCATCGCGGCCGACGGGTCCACGCCCTCGACGCGGCCGCGCGAGGTCGCGCAGAGCCGCCGCACCAGGTGCCCCGTGCCGCAGCCCACGTCGAGCACGTCCTCGCCGGGGTCGATCGCGAGGCGCGCGAGGAGCGCGTCCGCGGCGGTGCGCTGCACGCTCGAGTCGCGGTCGTAGCGGCCCGCGATCGCGCCGTCGAAGGGCGAGGCGCTCATCAGCCGAGCACGACGATCAGGTCGTCCTTCTCGACCTTGTCGCCCTCCTTGAACCGCACCTCGGCGATGGTGCAGTCCGCCTTCGCCTTCACGTTGGTCTCCATCTTCATCGCCTCGGTGACGAGCAGCACCGCGCCCGCCTTCACCTGCTCGCCGGCCTTCACGTTCACCTTCACGACCTTGCCCGGCATCGGCGCGCCCACGTGCGCCGCGTTGCCTCGCTCGGCCTTCGGGCGCACCTGCACCCCCTGCGAAGCGGCCTGATCGCGGACGGTGATGGTGCGGGCCTCGCCGTTCAGCTCGAACATGAGCTCGCGCGTGCCGTCCTTCTCGAGCTTGCCGATCGTCACGAGCCGCACGATGAGCGTCTTGCCGGGCTCGATCTCGATCGACGTCTCCTGCCCGGGCTCGAGCCCGTACAGGAAGACCGGCGTCGGAACGACCGACGTGTCCGAGAACTCCTCGCGATGACGGACGAGGTCCGGCCAGACGTTCGGGTAGAGGAGCCACGACACGAGCGCCTTGTCGTCCACCGGCACGCCGGCGCGCTCCGCGGCACGCGACCGCTCTCGCTCGAGATCGGCCGGCTCGAGCAGCTCGCCCGGGCGGCGCGTGATGGGCTCCTGCCCCTTGAGGATCACCCGGCGGAGCTCCTCCGGGAACCCGCCGTAAGGCTGGCCCAGCATGCCCTTCGCGAGCCCGATGACCGACTCCGGGAACGCGAGCTCCTTGCCCTTCTCGGTGAAGAGGTCGTCGGGCTCGAGGCCGTTCTTGACGAGGAACATCGCCATGTCGCCCACGACCTTCGAGGACGGCGTCACCTTGATGATGTCCCCGAAGAGCAGGTTCACCTTCCGGTACATCTCCTTGCACTCCTCCCACCGGTCGAGGAGGCCGAGCCCGGCCACCTGCGGCTTGAAGTTGGAGTACTGGCCGCCCGGGATTTCGTGGCGGTACACCTCGGCCGTCCCGCTCCTGAGGCCGGACTCGAACGGCGCGTACCACTCGCGCACCGTCTCCCAGTACGCGGCGAGCTCCTGCAGCCCGTCCTCGTCGAGCGCCGCGTCACGCTCCGCGCCGCGCAGCACCGCGGCGAGCGAGTTCAGGTTCGGCTGGGCGGTGAGGCCGGAGAGCGGCGCGAGCGCCGCGTCCACCACGTCCACCCCGGCGCGCGCCGCCTCGAGCAGCGTCGCGGCCGCGACTCCGGAGGTGTCGTGCGTGTGCAGGTGGACGGGGATGCCCACCGCCTCCTTGAGCGCCTTGACGAGCTTCGCCGCCGCGAACGGCTTCAGGAGCCCCGCCATGTCCTTCACGGCGAGGAAGTGCGCGCCCATCCGCTCGAGCTCCTGCGCGAGCTTCACGTAGTAGTCGAGCGGGTACTTGTCCCGGCGGGGGTCGGTGATGTCGCCGGTGTAGCAGAGCGCCGCCTCGAGCACGGCGTTCTTCTGCCTGCGGACCGCCTCGCACGCGACGGTCATCCCCTTCGTCCAGTTGAGCGAGTCGAAGACGCGGAACACGTCCACGCCGCTCTTCGAGGCCTCCTCGACGAAGCGCTCGACCACGTTGTCCGGGTAGTTCGTGTAGCCGACCGCGTTCGAGCCGCGGAGCAGCATCTGGAACAGGATGTTCGGGATCGCGGCGCGCAGCTTGTGGAGCCGCTCCCAGGGGTCCTCCTTGAGGAACCGCATCGACACGTCGAACGTCGCGCCGCCCCACAGCTCGAGCGAGAAGAGCCCCGCGGCGAGGCGGGCGGTGGCGGGGGCGATGCGGACGAGGTCGTCGGTGCGGACGCGGGTCGCGAGGAGCGACTGGTGGGCGTCGCGCATGGTCGTGTCGGTGAAGAGGAGCCGCTTCTCGGCGAGCGCCCAGCGGGCGAGCCCCTCGGGCCCGCCCTCGAGGAGGAGGTCGCGCGTGCCCTTCGGAGGCGCGCGCGTGACGTCCACCTTCGGCAGGCGCGGCTCGCGCAGCTCGGCGGAGCGGAGCGGGTTCGCGACGCCCGGCGAGCCGTTCACGACGACCTCGGCCAGGTACCGCAGGAGCTTCGTGCCGCGGTCCTTCTTCACCGGGACCTGCAGGAGCTCCGGGTGCGTCTCGATGAAGGACGTATCGCAGCCGCCGGCGAGGAACACCGGGTGGCGCGCGACGTTCTCGAGGAAGGAGATGTTCGTCTTCACCCCGCGTACGCGGAACTCCTGGAGCGAGCGGTCCATGACGCGCGCCGCCGCGCCGAGCGTGAGGCCCCAGGTGGTGATCTTCACGAGCAGCGAGTCGTAGTGCGGCGTGATCACCGCGCGCGTGAAGGCGCTGCCCGCGTCGAGCCGCACGCCGAAGCCGCCCGGCGAGCGGTACGCCTTCAGCACCCCGTAGTCCGGCGCGAAGCCGTTCTGCGGATCCTCGGTGGTGATGCGGCACTGGATCGCGAATCCGCGCCGCTGCACGTCCTCCTGCCGCGCGATGCCGATCTCGGGATCCGAGAGCCGCTTCCCCTGCGCGACGAGGAGCTGCGCCTGCACGAGGTTCCGGCCGGTGATGCTCTCGGTGACCGTGTGCTCCACCTGGATGCGCGGGTTCACCTCGATGAAGTAGTGGCGCCCCTCGCGATCCACGAGGAACTCGACGGTGCCGGCGTTCCGGTACGCGACGCTGCGCGCGATCTTGAGCGCGTCCTCGCAGATGGCGGCGCGCTGCGCCTCGCTCAGCGCGAGCGACGGCGCGAACTCGACGACCTTCTGGTGCCGGCGCTGGATCGAGCAGTCGCGCTCGAACAGGTGGATGAGGTTCCCGTGGTGGTCGCCGAGGATCTGCACCTCGATGTGCTTCGGGCGCTCGATGTAGCGCTCGAGGAACACGGCGGGGTTCCCGAACGCCGCGCCCGCCTCGCTCCGCGCCGAGACGAGCCCCTCGACCAGCTCGCGCTGGTTGCGCGCGACGCGCATGCCCCGCCCGCCGCCGCCAGCGCTCGCCTTGATGATGATCGGGTAGCCGTGCTCGCGCGCGAAGACGAGCGCCTCCTCGTCATGGGCGATCGGCTCCGGCGTGCCGGGCACGACCGGTACGCCCGCGGCCTGCGCGGCCTTGCGCCCGGCTACCTTGTCGCCGAGGCGGCGCTGCATCTCCGGCGTCGGCCCGACGAAGACGATGCCGGCGCGCTCGCACGCCTCCGCGAACTCGGGGTTCTCGGAGAGGAAGCCGTAGCCGGGGTGAATCGCGTCCACCTCGAGCCGCTTCGCGAGCGCGACGATCTCCTCGATGCCGAGGTACGCGTCGATGGGCTTCTTGCCCTTGCCGACGAGGTACGCCTCGTCCGCCTTGTAGCGGTGGAGCGAGAGCCGGTCCTCTTCCGAGTAGATCGCGATGGTCTGGATCCCGAGCTCGGTGCAGGCGCGGAAGATGCGGATGGCGATCTCGCCGCGGTTCGCGGCCATGACTCTCTTGAACGGGACGGGCATGTGCGGCTTTCCTCGAAGCGAACGTTGGACGCCGCGCGGCTTCGGGGCCGCGGACGTCGGGATGTGGATGTCGTTCGCTGCTGGCCGCCCGGACCTGCGTGAGCAGGCGCGGATGCGAGATCGGTCTGTCTCGACGAGGCTCGGCTCGGTCCAGCGCGATGAGGCGTGGTGCGTGCGTCAATGGACCACACTCCAACGCGACGTGTCGAGGGCGGAGAGGCCGGGAAAGCGTGATTCTGGAATCGAAAGCGGCCTGTGGGGTGGGCGCCGGGCGCGCTGGAGGGCGGACAGTGAGCGGGCGGGGGGCGGGCTGGCCGGCGACTGATGATTTCGGCGGATGCTGAGGCCGAGGTCGGAGGCCGGGGTGAGATGAGGTGGCGTCACGGCCTGGGCGCTGCTCCTATCCGTCGGATGTCATATTCACGTTTAGCAACTTGATTGAGCGGACGTTGGCGCTCGCGTCCGCGGCGGCGGCGCTCTTTCGCGGACGACCGTGGACGCCTCGCCAGGCGCGCGGAGACCGCGAGGGCTCGCCGTGGCGTCAGCGATCGCGGTGGCCGCAGCGGCTGGCTATCTCACCTGGCCCTGCCGAATGCCCACGCCGCGCGACTCGGCTCATGGACGAGCAGGCGTTGGAGCGACGTTGGATCACGGCGCGACGATCGTAGCGACGGTCGCCGAGCCGCTCGGGTCCGTCGGGCGACCTACGGAGGGTGGGCGGCGTTCGCGGTCGAGCGCGCGTCCTTGTGGCGGGACTCGAGTGGCGTACGGTTCCTGCTGCGCTCCAGGGACCTGCGCTCCACGGTTCGGCTGGGGCGGAGCCCGCCCGAACGCGGGCCGGAAGCCGAGCGGCGACGAGCCGGGGATTCCACACCGTTCGCGCGTCCACGTCGACCGCCGGTGACGGTGCCGCGCACGTGGCTCATGCGGGTGGAGGCAGACCCGGGCGGCTCACGCCGGGAAAGGTCCGCCGAATCAAGTCACCGTGAGTGACATATGGCCGTCGCCACCGCGCGCCAGGGGCGAGGCGAGGGCTCGGTGGTCGGAGAGCTGACAAAGCTCTCCTGAGAGGCGCGCATCGTACCTGTGCGAGGGTCGAGAGCGGAGGCCGCGCCCTCACATCTCGGCGTAGCGCTTCGCGGCGGCGAGATCCCGCCGCAGCTCCTCGGCCGTGCGGCGCGGGCCGTAGCCAGGCGTGTCGCGCTGGATCCGCCACCCCTCCCTGAGCGGGCCGGCGTCGACCGTGTCGTAGCCGAACTGATCGATGAGGTGGCTCACCGTGGCCTTGGCCCCGGGGTCGTCGCCCGCGATGACGAGCGCGCGGCGGTTCTTCGAACCCGCCGGCTGCCCGTCGGTAGTGAGTTGCGCGGCGTAGATATGGTTGAACGCCTTGACGACCTTCGACGTCGGCAGGTGCGCTTGCAGAAGCTCGGACGTCGTTGTCGACTCGTCGTCGAGCTCAGGAATGTGACCGTCCCGTTGCGGGTAATAGTTGTTGGTGTCG
>DATIDF010000386.1:0-6327 GCA_035456445.1 Anaeromyxobacter sp. | reverse complement strand
GGGAGATCGCGCAGCTCGATCTTCGGCCCCTTCGCGACCGCGACGGCGCGCTCGATCGCGTTCTCCAGCTCCCGCACGTTCCCGGGCCACGGGTACCCGGTGAGCGCCCGCAGGGCGTCGGCATCGATCCCCGATAGATCTTTCCGGAGCGCGCCTGCGTGCTTCTCGAGGACGTGCGTGGCGAGGAGCGGGATGTCCTCGCGACGATCCCGCAGCGCCGGGAGGACGACGGGGAACACGTTCACGCGATAGAAAAGGTCCTCGCGGAAGCGTCCCGCCGCGACCTCGGCCTTGAGATCGCGGTGGGTCGCCGCGATCACGCGCACGTCGACCTGGGTCGGCCGGTTGTCGCCGACCCGGCGGATCTCCCGCTCCTGGAGCACGCGGTTGAGCTTCACCTGGACCGGCAGCGGCAGCTCGCCGATCTCGTCGAGGAAGATCGTCCCTCCCTCCGCCTCCTCGAAGAGCCCCGGCTTGGCCCCGACCGCCCCCGTGAACGCTCCCTTCGCGTGGCCGAACAGCTCGCTCTCCACGAGCTCCGAGGGGAGCGCACCGCAGTTCACCGGCACGAAGCGACGCTCCTTGCGCGTGCTGTGGTAGTGGATCGCGCGCGCCGCCAGCTCCTTGCCCGTCCCGGTCTCGCCGTTCAGGAGGACCGTGATCTCGAGCTTCGAGGCCTGCTCGAGGAGCTGGTACACGTCCTTCATCGGGGCGCTCTTCCCGACGAGGTTGTGGAACGAGTACACGCCCTCGAGCTCGCGGCGGAGCGAATCGGCCTGCGCGCGGAGCCGCTTGCGCTCGAGCGCGCGAGCGATGACGAGCGTCGCGTCGTCCGGATCGAACGGCTTCTGGAGGTAGTCGTACGCCCCCTCCTTCATGGCCGTGACCGCGTCCTGCACGGTGGCGTACGCGGTCATCATGACGACCTCGGTCTCCGGGGACCTCGCCTTCGCGGCGCGGAGGACCTCGAAACCGTCGGCGCCCGGCATGCGGAGGTCGGTGACGATGACGTCGAACTCCTGGCCGCCGATGAGCGAGATCGCGCGTCCCCCGTCCGCCGCTGACGTCACCTCGTAGGCGTCGCCGAGGATTCGAGCAAAGAGCTTGAGGATGTTCTCCTTGTCGTCGACCACGAGGACGCGTGCGCGCTCCATCTAGACCCTCCCCGGCGGGACCGCCGGAAGCGTGACCGTGAACTGGGCGCCTCCCCCCGGCAGCGATTCGGCGTCGATCTCGCCTCCGTGAGCGTGGACGATCCCCTGCGACACTGCGAGGCCGAGCCCGGTCCCAGTGTCCTTCGTCGTGAAGAACGGCTCGAAGAGCTTCGTGCGCGCGTCGGGCGAGAGCCCCGGGCCCGTGTCGCGGACCGTCACGCGCGCGCTGCCGGGCGCGGAGTCCACGCGCACCTCGATGCGCCCCGCGATCCCGGCCGCCTCCGCCGCGTTCTTCACGAGGTTCAGCACCACCTGCCGGAGCTTCTGCGGGTGGCCCTCAACCTGCCCCTCGCCGGTGACCGCCACGTCGAGGTTCTCGATCAGCCGAGTCTCGCGGAGCCGGGTGATCGCCTCCTCGCACAGCGCCCGGAGATCGACCGGCTCTGGCTCGACGCTCAGCGGCCGCGACAGGTCGAGCAGCCCGTCGACGATGAGCTTGGCGCGGAGCGTCTCGTCCTCGATCACCTGCAGGTCCTCCGCGACGGCGCCGTCGGACCTTCTCCGGAGCAGCCGCGCGTACCCCAGGATCACCGCGAGCGGGTTGTTGATCTCGTGGGCGACCCCTGCGGCGAGGCGGCCGATGCCCGCGAGCTTCTCGCTCTGCACGAGCTTCTCCTGATGGTCCTTCAAGGCGACCGTCATCGCGTTGAACTGGCGCGCGAGCGCGCCGAACTCGTCCGGCGCGTCCATGTCGAAGCGCGTATCGAGGTCGCCGCGCGCGAGGCGGGCGGCGCTCGCCTGGAGCCGGGCGACGGGACGCGCCACGGAGCGGAGCACGTAGGCGCCGACCACGACGGCGAGCAGCGGGGCGAACAGGACGAAGAAGACCGTCCAGCGATAGGCGGACGTCTGGAGCGCGGCGACGTCGCGCTGGAAGTCGCCGATGGACGCCTCGAAGCGATCGACGAGCCGGTCGGCCCGATCCTGGATCAGGGTGACGACGAGCTGCGCGCGCCCGTGCTCGGCCTGCACGTCCGCCACGTCCCGGCGGAGGACGGCCGGGACGATCCGGTCCCGGAAGATGCGATCGAGGTCGGCGGTCGCGCGCTCGATGTCTGCGACCCACGCCTGCTCGTCGGCGCGCCTCGCGTGCTTCCGGACGAGAGCGGTGAGCGCGGTGACGTGGTCCTCTGCGTCGGTGTAGAGCGGCAGGTGGCTCTCGTCGCCCAGGATGATCGTGTGGGCCTGATGCGCGTACTGGTCGCGCACGGCGCTCGAGAGCTCGAGCGCGACGCGCACGCCTTCCTCGTGGTCCTTCATCTCCAGCAGGCCGTCGTGGATCTGCCGGACGTGGGCAAGCGTGAGGTAGGACGCGAACGCGAACGTCGAGACGAGCAGAGTGAACGCGATGAAGAGCCGCTTCGCGGTGCCGAAGGAAGTCCGCATCTCCCGGACGGTTTAGCAACGCACGGGCCAGCCCCCGGAAGCGTGGATTTCGGCTCATTTTCGGCGAGCTTCGGGGGTCGCGTGACCCCCGCCGTCACACCATCTCGTGCGAGGCGACCGAGATCCAGCGGGACCGGCGGAGGCCGGGTGCGTGTGCGAAAGCGCTACTCGCCGGAGAACTCGCGCCGCGCGGGCGTGATCCGCCGGGTTACGGTGTGCCTTCCAGAGCTGGCAGCGAATCCGCGCTCCGGCGTCTCGATCCACTGTCCAGCACCAGTTTCTGGGGGTCCTCGCGCCCCCTCCAGCGTGGCATGCGCGGTGCTTAGGGGGGCGTTGACCATGTGCCAATACCATCGACCTTCGACCGGTGGTCTCCGTTTGCCGCTGGGAGCGCTCGCTGCCCTGCTCCTCCTTGCGCCGCAGGCGCGGGCGACCGCGCAGACCACCGCAGCGCTCCCCGTGCTTCCGACCGATCCGGTCCTCTCCCAGCTCATCGAGGAGAGCGTCGCCGCCCGGCCCGAGCTGCGCCAGGCCGACAGCGCGCTGCGGGCGGAGCGCGAACGGATTCCGCAGGCCGGGGCGCTCCCCGACCCCGTCCTCACCCTCGGAATCCAGAACGATGGCTTCAAGGAGATCATGATCGGGAAGATGGAGACGAGCTTCTACCAGGTGATGTTGAGCCAGGGGCTGCCCTGGCCCGGGAAGCGAGGGCTGCGCACCGACGTGGCGCGCCTCGGCGCCGACGAGGCCGGGGCGGCGCTCTCTCGCGCGCGCCTGAGGACCGAGGCGGACGTCCGGCGCGCGTACGTCGACCTCCTGCTCGCCCGAGATCGGCTCGAGCTGCTCAAGCGCCTCGAGCAGATCTGGAGCACGTCCGCGGGCTTCGCACGGTCGCGCTACGAGTCGGGGGACGGAGCCCAGTCCGACATCCTCCGCGCGCAGCTCGAGCAGAACCGCCTCCGGCAACGGCGCTGGGGGCTCGAGTCCCAGGAGAGGACGGCCGTCCAGACGCTCAACCGTCTCCGCGGCCATCCCGTCGACGAGCCGATCCCCACCGCGACGAGCGTGCGCGAGCTCTCGATCCCCGAGCTCCCCGCCCCCGACGCGGCGCTCGCGGACGCGCTCGCGCGTAGCCCGGAGCTCGCGCAGGCGCGGCTCGGGGCGGCGCGGGCAGACAAGTCCGTCGACCTCGCCAAGCGTGAGCGGTTCCCCGACTTCAGCGTCACCGCCGGCATCATGCCGCGCGGCCAGCTCGAGCCGATGTGGCTGGCGGGGGTTTCGGTCGGCCTCCCGGTGTGGTCGTACCGCAAGCAGAACCGTGCCGTCGCCGAGAGCCGGGCGCGGGCCGACGCCAGCGCAGGCAGTGCCGAGGCGATAGAGCAGATCCTGAGGCTCCGCGTCGCCGAGCGCCGCTCCGCGTACGAGGCGGTCGTCGAGACCGCGCGGCTCTTTCGGGAGGGGCTGCTCGTGCAGTCCCGCGCGACCGCCGAGAGCACGCTCGCGCAGTACCGCGTCGGGAAGGTCACCTTTGCGTCGGTGCTCGAGGCGAACGCCGGGTACATCGGGGACGAGGAGGGATTCCTCGCGGCCGTCGCCGACGTGCAGCGGATCGCCATCGGCGCCGCGGAGGTGAGCCTCGATCCGATCGGTGTCCCGGGCGCGGGCGGAGCGATGGCCAAGGGCGGGATACCCGGGGCGGGCGCCTCCGGCGGCGGGGTGGCGAGCGCGGCGCCCGGGGCGCCGGCCGCGGCGGCGGCCTCGGCCTCGGGATCGATGACTTCTGGAATGTGACACACGGAGAAAACGGATGAACACCGAGAACGACAGCGCGAGCTCCCCCTCCCACCGCAGGTTCGGCGCAGCCGCGCTCGTGATCGCGATCGTCGCGACCGCCGTGCTCGCCGGCGGTGGCGGCTTCCTGCTGGCGAACCGGGGCGGGGCCGATCACGCCCACGGCGGCGCGACCGCGGAGGCGAAGGAGCAGTGGCAGTGCCCGATGCACCCGAGCATCGTCCAGGACCACCCAGGCGACTGCCCGATCTGCGGGATGAAGCTCGTGAAGGTGGCTTACGCGAGCGCCGCCGGCGCGCAGGGGAAGAACGCCTCCGCGACCGAGCAGCGGGAGCAATGGCAGTGCCCGATGCACCCGAGCATCGTCCAGGACCATCCGGGCGACTGCCCGATCTGCGGGATGAAGCTCGTGAAGGTGGAGGGGTCCGGCGGGAGCGCGGGTGGTAACCCGGGAGCGCCCGCGCCCGAAGGTCTCTCCGAGGTCACGATCGACGCCGGGCGCCAGCAGCTCATCGGCCTCAAGGTCGCGCACGCGGAGCGCGGCCCCATCGGCGGGTCGTGGCGGACGAGCGGGCGAGTCGCGATCGACGAGACCCGCGTGCATCACGTGAACGTGAAGTTCTCCGGGTTCATGGAGCACGTCCACGGCGACTTCATCGGCCGGCTCGTGAAGAAGGGAGAGCCGCTCTTCTCGATCTACAGCCCCGAGCTCCTCGCCGCGCAGGAGGAGTACGTCCTCGCGCTCAGGACCCGGAAGTCGCTCGGCCAGGCGGGCGGGATGAGCGCGGATGGCGACGCGCTCGTCGCCGCAGCTCGCCGCAAGCTCGAGCTGTGGGACGTGCCGCGCTCGGAGATCGCCCGGATCGAGCGCACCGGGGAGACGTCGCGGACCATCACGTTCTACACGCCCGCGACGGGCGTCCTCACGAAGAAGGATGTCGTCCCGGGGATGCGGGTGAACGCAGGCGACATGCCGTTCGAGATCGTGGACCTCTCGCGCGTATGGGTGCTCGCCGACGCGTACGAGTCCGATCTGCGTCACGTGAAGGTCGGCATGTCGGCGAAGCTCACGCTGAAAGCCTTCCCGAACCGCGCCTTCGACGGACGGGTGGCATTCATCGACCCGCTCCTCGACCCCAAGACCCGCACCGCGAAGGTCCGGGTGGAGGTCGCGAACCCGACGGGGCAGCTCAAGCCCGAGATGTTCGGCGAGGTCGTGTTCCAGGGACGGAGCCGGGAGGGGGTCCGGATCCCCACGGACGCGATCATCCACTCCGGGACGAAGAGCGTGGTGTTCCTTGCGCGCGGGGATGGGAAGTTCCTGCCGCGCGAGGTGCAGCTCGGCGAGGGCGACGCGAGCTTCGTCGAGGTGGTCTCCGGGATCGAGCCGGGTGACGGCGTCGTGACCCGCGCCAACTTCCTCATCGACTCCGAGTCGCGCCTGCGCGCGTCGCTCGCAGCGCTCTCTTCGACCGACGCCGCGCCCGCGAGCGCCGGGCACGCAGGCCACGGCGGGACCGAGAGCCAGCGACCTGCGGGCACCGAGCAGCCCGCCGCGCCCGCCACGAACCCGAACGCAGGTCTCGGACGGTAGCCCCCCATGATCAAGGCAATCATCCGCTTCTCTGCGGAGAACAAGTACCTCGTCATCGCCGCCACGATCGTCACGCTCATGGGCTCGGTCTGGGCGATGCGGAACATCCCACTCGACGCGATCCCCGACCTCTCCGACACCCAGGTGATCGTCTACTCGCGCTGGGACCGGAGCCCGGACATCATCGAGGACCAGGTCACGTACCCCATCACCACGGCGCTCCTCGGCGCGCCGAAGGTGAAGGCGATCCGCGGCTTCTCCGACTTCGGGTTCAGCTACGTCTACGTCATCTTCGAGGACGGGACGGACATGTACTGGGCGCGATCGCGCGTGCTCGAGTAC
>DATIDF010000385.1:0-5658 GCA_035456445.1 Anaeromyxobacter sp. | reverse complement strand
CAAGCCGAGCTCGAGGGGCTCATCGACGGCGGCCGCGCCGGCTCGCTGCAGGGACGGAGCGTCCTCGCCGCCTGGACGCCGCTCGGCGATCCGGTCCGGTGGAGCGTGCTCGTCGCGGTCCCGGCCGAGCTGGCCTACGCCTCGGTGATCGGCCTGCGGCACGCCGCGCTCACCGCGTGCGCGCTCGTCGTCCTCGGGGTCCTCGCGCTCTCCTTCGTCGTCGCGCGGCGCACGTCCGCGGGGCTCGCGCGGTTCGACGCCGCCGCGCGGGCGCTCGGCGCGGGCGACGCCGGGTCGCGCCTGCCCGCCGAGGGGCACGACGAGATCGCCGAGGTCTCCCGCACGTTCAACGCGATGGCGGACGAGCTCGCCGCCGCGCGCGGGAAGCTCGAGCGCTGGAACGAGGACCTGCAGCGTGAGGTCGACGCGCGCACGCGCGAGCTGCGCGAGACCCAGGCGCAGCTGCTCGAGGCGCAGAAGCTCGCCGGCATCGGGCAGCTCGGCGCGGGCGTCGCGCACGAGATCAACAACCCCCTCACCGGGATCCTCGGGAACGCCCAGCTCCTGCTCGAGGCGATGCCGCGCGGCCATCCGGAGCGCGAGTCGGTCGAGAAGATCGAGGCGCTCGCGCGGCGCTGCCGCGACATCACCCAGAAGCTCCTCCGCTTCAGCCAGCAGCGTGCGGAGCCCGACTTCCGCGAGCTGGACGCGAACCGGGTCGTGACGGAGTCGCTCGCGCTCGTGGAGGGACACCTCCGCGCCGCGGGGATCCCGCTCGACGTCTCGCTCGCCGAGCCCTCGCCGCGCGTGCGCGGAGACCAGGGCCACCTCGCGCAGGTGATCCTGAACCTCCTCTCGAACGCGGGGACGGCCTGCCTCGGCCGGCCCGGCGCCGGCGTCCGGATCTCGACGCGGTGCGATCGGGGCGACGTCGAGATCGTCGTGCGCGACGCGGGGAAGGGGATCCCGGCGGAGAACCTGCCGCGGATCTTCGAGCCATTCTTCACGACCAAGGATCAGTGGAGCAACGTCGGCCTCGGGCTCTCCACCTCGTACCGCATCGTCGCCGAGCACGGCGGCCGGATCGACGTGGAGACGGAGCTCGGCGCGGGGAGCACGTTCACCGTCCGGCTTCCCGCCCCGTCGGCGGCGGTGGCGGCGTAGATGGGTATGACCGGCGCGCGCGAACGGCTGGTCTTCTGGGCGCTCGTCGCGTGCATCCTCGCCGCGACCGGCGTCGCCTACGCGCTCATCCTCGGGCCGCCACCCGGAGAGCGCGCCCCGGTCGTCACGCTCGTGGACGCGCCTCCGGCGACCGCGCCCGCTTCGACCGCGCGGCGGGCCGCGCCGCTCTCGCTCGCGTTCGCGGAGGTCGTGGGCGACGTCACGCTCGTGCGCGACGGCCTCGCGGCGCCAGCGCGGAAGGGCGACGTCCTCCTCGAGGCGGACGCGGTCGTCACCGCGGCGGACGCGCGCGTCGAGATCGCGGGGGGGCCGTACTCTCTCGCCCTGGAGGAGGCGGGGAGGCTCGAGGTCGAGGCGGCGGCGCCGGCGTTGGCGCGGGTGCGGCTCGCGAGCGGGCTCGTCTCCGCGCGCGTCGCGGGCGGCGCGCTCGAGATCGCCGGTGTACCGGGCACGTCGGCCCGCAGCGAGGGCGGCGCGCTCTCCGTCGCCTGCGACGGCGAGGCTCTCTCGGCCGGGGTTCGCGAAGGCCGGGCCGAGCTCCGGAATCCGGTCGGAACCGTCGAGCTCTCAGCGGGTGAGCAGGCCGTCGCGCGGCAGAAACAGGCGCCTTCCCTGCCGAGCGCGATCCCTGGGTCGATGGCGCTGCACGTGAAGTGGCCTCGCGTGTGGAAGACGAACCACGGGCGTCTCGTGGTCCAGGGCGCCACCGCGCCCGGCGCACTCCTGGTGATCGCCGGCGAGCGGGTCACGCTCGAGCCGGACGGACGGTTCACGCACGTGGTCGCGCTTCGCGAGGGCGAGCAGCAGCTCCGGGCGCACGCCCGCGCGGTGGGGGGACTGGAGGCGACCGCGGAGGGCCCGGTCGTGGTCCTCGACACGCGGGCGCCCGGCGCGCGGTTCGACACGCGAGGCCTCTGGAAGCAGCGGTAGGCGCACCTTTCCGCACCCTGGGTGGCCGAAACGCCGCAGGCTCGGTCCGCGGCCGCGCAGGTCCACGCCGTGACCGTACGCTCGGTCGTGTGCCGCGCTCGGGTGCATGAGATACCATCCGGGTCCCCATGCGTCGAAGCAGCCGCACGGCCTCGGCGTTTGCGTTCCTTCGACTGGTAGAGGTGCCTTGGTGCTGCGCGCGGTGATCTTCCTGCTCTTCTTCTTCTCGGGCGCAGCAGGGCTCGTCTACGAGGTGACCTGGGCCCGCTCCCTCGGGCTCGTGTTCGGAGCTTCGCACCTCGCGGTGACGACGGTTCTCGCCGTCTACATGGGCGGCCAGGCGCTCGGGAGCGCCATCTTCGGCAAGCTCGCCGACCGCAGCGCGCATCCGCTCCGCCTCTACGGCATGCTGGAGCTCGGCATCGGGGTCTCCGCGGTGGCGTTCCTCGGGCTGATGAGGATCTACCCCTGGCTGTATCCGCCGATCGCTCGCCTCGGGGAAGGGAACGGCGCCTACCTCACGGTCGTGCGCACCACGTTCGCGGTGGTGGCGATGATCGTCCCGACGACGCTGATGGGCGGGACGCTCCCGGTCCTCACGCGCTTCGTCTCCAGGCGGGCGGACATCGTCGCGCAGCAGATCTCCTTTCTCTACGCGTTCAACACGGTCGGGGCGGTCGTCGGCACGCTCGCGGCCGGGTTCGTCCTGATCCGCGCGCTCGGCGTCACGGCGACGCTCCTCGTCGCGGTGGCCGTCAGCACGGCGGTGGGCGTCGCAGCCGTTCTCCTCCAGAGGCGGGCCCACGCCCTCGAACCAGCGGTGGTCACGGAGCCCGCGGCTTCGAAGGGTGGCAGCGGCGAGGTCGGTGACTTCCCGGTGCGAATGACGCTGCTCGGCATCGGCGTCTCCGGGTTCTGCGCGCTGGGGTACGAGGTGCTCTGGACGCGGATGCTCACGCTCGTCGTCGGGACCTCCGTGTACAGCTTCACGGTGATGCTCGTCGCGTTCCTCGGCGGCATCGGCGCCGGCAGCCACGCCTTCTCGCTCCTGCGCCGCTGGGTGCGTGGCGGGCGCTCCGCGGTCCGCGCGTTCGGGGTCACGCAGGTGCTGATCGGGGTGAGCGCGCTGGCGGTGACGCTGCTCATGCAGGAGATGCCCAGGATCTCGGTGCAGCTCCGGGGGGTGCTGGTCCCCGCGGACGCGACGGAGTTCACCGCCCGGGTCGTCTCCTCGTTCGCAGCGGGCGTCGTGTTCATGTTCGTGCCGGCGTTCCTCATGGGCCTCGCGTTCCCCGTCGCGGGCGCCGTCTGGACGGCGAGGCGCACGACGGTCGGCGCGGCCGTGGGGAAGCTGCTGACCGTCAACACCATCGGCGCGATCCTCGGCTCCGTCGTCAGCGGCTTCTTCCTCATCTACGCGTTCGGGATCGAGCGCTCGCTCCAGATGCTCGTGGTCGTGAACGTGGCGATGGGGATCGCCGTCGCCGCGAGCCTCGCCTCCCGCAGGGCAGTGGCCTTCACCGCGGTCGCCGCGGGCGTCCTCCTCGTGGCGCGCGCGGCGTTCCCGGCCTGGGGACGGGCCTGGGATCAGAAGTACTTCGCCACGTACGTCAACAGCGGCAGGACCGCCGACTCGCCGGAGGTCGCCCGCCGGAAGCTCGCCGATGTCGAGGTCGTCTACTATCGCGAGGGCGTCAACGAGACCGTGAGCGTCACGCGCGGTGTGGGCGGCGACCAGGCGTTCATCGTCAACGGCCGCCCGGAAGCGTCGACGTCCCTGGTGGACGTGCAGCTCCAGCGGGCGCTCGGGCACATCCCGATGCTGCTGCACCCCAGCCCGCGCCGGGTGTTCGTCCTCGGGACCGGAACCGCGATGACCCTCGGAGCCACCTCGGTCCATCCCGAGGTCGAACGGCTCGTCCTCGCGGAGATCGAGGAGGGCGTCCTCGGCGTGGCTCGCACCTTCTCCGATTGGAACGATCACGTCCTCGACGACCCGAAGCTCGAGATCGTCTTCAACGACGGCCGTAACTACCTGGCGACCACGCAGGAGCAGTTCGACGTGATCACCGCCGACCCGATCCACCCGTGGTCGGGCGGGGCGGGCTACCTGTACACGGCCGAGTACTTCCGCAGCGTCGGTTCACGGCTGGCTCCGGGCGGGATCGCCTCTCAGTGGCTCCCGCTCTACGAGCTCACGGTGCAGGACGTGAGGACCGTCCTGCGGACCTTCTCCGAGAGCTTCGCGCACACGCTCGTCTGGCTCACCTACTACGACGCGGTCCTGGTGGGCTCGAACGATCCCATCGTGATCGACGAGGCGGCCCTCGCGCGCAGGATGGAGGTCCCGGCGATCCGTGACGGCCTCGCGCTCGTGCAGATGGGGACGGCCGAGGACCTGCTGTCGTTCTACCTCATGGGCACGAGCGGCGCGCGAGCGTTCGGGATGGGCGGCGCGCTCAACACGGACGACAACGTCGTGCTGGAGTTCTCGGCGCCCGAGTCGCAGGGCGTGGGCGACCTCGTGGGGAAGAACGTGGCGGCCCTCTCCGCCGCCCGGGAGAGCGTGCAGCCCTACCTCGCTCCCGCCGCGGCCGAAGCGAACCCGCGCGCGCAGACGGAGCGGTGGTCGCGGCACCTGGAGACCGGTCGCCGCTTCGGCGAGGCGCACGTGAGATTTCTCCTCGGCGATCGCGATGGCCCGCAGCTCGAAGGCGTGCTCGCGGACGTTCGGGCCCGAGACCCGGGTTACGCTCCGCTTCGCTTCCTCCTCGAGGAGAAGGAGCTGTGGAAGCGAAGCGAGCCCGCGCTGGTGCGCGTCGCGGATTTCGAGGTGAAGACGAACGCCGGCGCGCGCGGCGTCCTGCGCATCTCGGCGGTTCGCCAGTACGTGGGGCGACGGCGCGTCCTCGTCTCGATCGTGGACAATGCCCGGCGGGAGATCTACGGGCAGCGCTACATCGATGGCGAGTTCGGCCAGCTCGACGTCGAGGTGGCGCGCTTCATCGCCGATTCCCTGAGCTCCCTCGAAGCGGTCGCGAGCCGGGTGCCGTCTCGAGTGAAGGGCGAGGCGCCGATGGAGGCGGAGCTCGTCTCGGCGCTCCGGCAAGAGGCGGCCAGCGTCGTCGGTCAGCTCCCTCGTCAGATCGAGAACTGAAGGCCCGCGGCGATCCGCGATCAGGTGGCGGGGCCTCGGACCTCGGACCTCGGGCTCGGAACCACATCCGAGGCCTCGAAGCCGGGCCCCGAAGCCTCATCCCGCTCAGCACCAGGGATCGTCTGCGACGACGCTGAACGTCCCGGTCACCGACCATTCGGACACCCGGCCTTGCTGGTCCCTCGCCCGGACGCGCCAGAAGTAGACGTTCGGGTCGATCTCGAAGCACCAATCCTGGGGGATGTTGGTCAGCGTCGCCGGGTAGCTCAGGGCCGGTCGCCCACCGCTGGTGGTCGCGGTTCCGCTCACCCAGCCGGAGTCGCCGAGGGACATCCCGGGGACGCCGGGGCCGACCATCGAGCCGTTCACGAGATAGGAGAACCCGG
>DATIDF010000384.1:0-2075 GCA_035456445.1 Anaeromyxobacter sp. | reverse complement strand
GCGGCGATCCGCGCCGCCTCGCCGAACGCCCGCTGGCGTACCGCGTGCTCCGCCGCGGCGACCGCGGCGCCGTCGCCCGGGAACAGGCCGGCGAACGACAGCGGCACGGGCGCGGTGGGCTCGTCGGGCGCGGCCGCCTCTGCTGCCGCGGAGAGCTGGGAGGCGAGCTCGGAGCCACCGCCGGAGAGCTCCAGCGGCCGCGGCGCCGCGCGGCGCGCGGGCTGGCGCGCGCGCAGGTCCTGCACCACGAGTCGCGTGATCTCCCTCAGCGCCACGAAGAGGCCGGCGCCGCGGCTCGCCACCGTCTCGATCTCCGGTACGCCGTGGCGGTTCAGGGCCGCGCGCAGCTCCGAGACGGGCAGCGCGCCGGGCAGATCTCGCTTGTTGTACTGGAACACGTGAGGGAACTCGGCGAGCGAGATGCCGAGCTCGGCGAGGTTCGTCTCGAGGTTCGAGATCGATTCGGCGTTCGTGTCGCGTGCGGCCTCTTGCGAGTCCGCGACGAACACGACGCCGTCGGCGCCGTTCAGCACGAGCTTGCGGGTCGCGTCGTAGAAGACCTGGCCCGGCACCGTGTAGAGCTGGAGCCGCAGCGTGAGGCCGCGGACGTGTGCGATCTCGACCGGCAGGAAGTCGAAGAAGAGGGTGCGGTCGCCCTCGGTCGACAGCGACACGAGCTGGCCGCGCGTCTCGGGCCGCAGGCTCGCGTGGATCTGCTGGAGGCTCGTCGTCTTCCCGGACAGGCCGGGGCCGTAATAGACGATCTTCGCAGAGATCTCCCGCGCGAGCGGGTTCACCGTGGACACGGCCGGCATCATAGCCGCCCCGGATCGGTCATGGCGACTTCGCCGTGCCGCGCAAAGACTCCGCCCGCGGCTCCGTGCCACCAGCCCGGGCCCATCTCAGGAGGGCCGCATGCCCGAGCTCACCACGCGCACCGCCGCACCCTACGCGCTCACCATCCGTCGCACCCTCGAGCACCCGGTCGTGGACGATCCGTCCCAGGAGATCGTCTACCGTGACCTTCGACGCCATACCTCCCTGCGGGAAAAGCACGCGGGTTAGCGCGCGAGCAGCCCCTCCACGACCGCGACCAGATCGTCGCCCTGCACTTCCGGCGGCTCCATCGCGGGGTGGAAGCGGCGCTCGAGCCGCGCGCACCAGCCGCCGGCGAGCCCCGCGCGGCGCGCGCCCTCGACGTCCCACGCGTGCACCGCCACGAGCGCGAGCCGCTCCGGTGCGTGGCCGAGCGTCCGCGCGGCGTGCAGGTAGATCTCGCGGCCCGGCTTGTAGCGGCGGATCTCGTCGACGCCCATCACGCGCGCCACCTGCGGGAGGAGCCCGGCGCGATCCAGCAGCGCGCGCGTCGCCTCGACGCCGCCGTTCGAGAGCGTCGCGATGGGGACGCCGGCGTCGGTGAGCCGGCGGAACGCGGGCGCGACGTCGGGCGCCGGGTCCAGCATCTTGAAGCCATCGAGGACCGTCTCGATCGCGGTGCGGTCGATGGGACGGCTTCGCTGAGCGAGGAGCACCTCGAGCGCGCCGCCCGCGATCTCCCGGAACGGACGGAACGTGCCGCTCGCGTCGAGCGCGAACGCGTCGCGCAGGATGCGCGTGAACCACGTGTCGAGATCGATGGGCGCGAGCCCGAGCGCGGCGAGGCGCGGGCGGAGCGGATCGAGCGGGAAGAGCGTCTCGATGACGTCGAAGACCACGGCGGCGGGGCGGGACATGGCGGGGGCCTACGCGCCTCCCGGCATGCGCGCAACGCGCGTGCGGGGCGGCGGTCCGGCCGGGCGCCCGGGCACGTTGACGGCGCGCGGCGGAACGGCGAAAAGGCAAGCATGCCGTCCACCTCGCTCACCTTCGCGAGCCGCGCCGAGCACCGCGCCTGGCTCGAGGCGCAGTCGGCGCTCCCCGAGGGCTTCCGCATCGGCACGACGAGCTTCGAGTTCGTCCCCGTCGAGGTGCCGAAGCCCGGCCGGATGAAGCTCACGCTCGTCGCGCTCGACCGGCCGACGCCCTCCTTCGCGGCGAAGTTCACCCGCAACGCCTTCCCCGGCGCGCCCGTGGTC
>DATIDF010000383.1:0-2273 GCA_035456445.1 Anaeromyxobacter sp. | reverse complement strand
GCGCGAGCGCACCATAGATCCCCCTGACCACCGTCCGGAGCCGCCGGGCGCGCCTTTGACGTGGAGTGAGTCGTTACGACTCCTCGGACGAGCTAACCACGGCGTCGCGGCGGCGGTAGCGCAGGGGCCTGTCAGAGTGCCGGCGCGCCGCTCGGCCGCGGCATTGCGCCGCAATCCGAAAATGGCTCATGGCCGTGCCCGCGTGCGTCGACCCGGCTCGCTCGCGGTTCGACAGGCTCACCGCGAGCGGTTTCCCAGATCCGCTCGCGCTGAGCGTGCCCGGCAGCGGCCACTCGCGCTCACCGCGCCTGGGGGGTTCGTGACCCACCAACGCTCCGAGTGATGTTGAACGATTCGTGACACGTGCCGCGTCCCGCTTTGGTAGCGTGGCCGCCATGAAGCTCGAGAAGAGCGACGTCCTCCCCGCCCTCGATCCCCGGCTCCAGGTCCTCATCGAGCGCAAGCGCCGGGGGTTCATTCCCAGCGCGACCGCGTCCACCGACCGTGGAGAGATCCCGGTCCTCGCCCGCGTCGCGGACCCCGCCGCGTGGCGGGCGCTGCCCGACGTACGCGACGGGACCGAGATCGGGCCCGCGCGGGACGGCGGCGTCATCGTCACGGGCCGCGTCCCCGTCGACCGCATCGAGTCGCTGCGCCAGGAGCCCACGATCCTGAGCCTCAAGGCGGCGACGCTGCTTCGCCCCACGCTCGACGCGACGACGCGGAACATCGGCGCGCGCAAGACCCTCCTGCCAGCCGGCGCACGGGGCGCGCAGGGCCAGGGCGTCGTCGTCGGCGTCATCGACTTCGGCTGCGACTTCGTGCACCGGAACTTCCGGAACGCCGACGGCAGCACGCGGCTCCTCGCGCTCTGGGATCAGGACGGCACGTCGCGCGCGAAGAGCCCCGTCGCCTATGGCCGCGTCCACGAGCGCGCCGACATCGACAAGGCGCTGCGCGCGGCGAACCCGTACGCCGCGCTCCGGTACGAGCCCGAGCCGGGCTCCCACGGCACGCACGTCACGGACATCGCGGCGGGGAACGGCCGCGGGACCGGCACGGCGGGCGTCGCGCCGAACGCGGACCTCGTCTTCGTCGAGCTCTCCGCGGGGGACATCCCGTGGGACGGCCCCGACGTCGTCGGCCGCACGTTCGGGGACTCCGTCCACCTCGTCGAGGCGCTCAAGTTCATCTTCGATCGCGCCGGCGACCGGCCGTGCGCGGTGAACATCAGCCTCGGCACGAACGGCGGGCCGCACGACGGGAGCACGCTCGTCGAGCAGGCCATCGACGCGCTCGTGGCGGCGCGCACCGACCGCGCCGTCGTCATCGCCGCGTCGAACGCCTACGCGGACGGCATCCACGCGTCCGGCGTCGTCCGCGCCGGCCAGACGGCGGACGTCTCGTGGGAGATCAGCCGCGGAGACGAGACGTCGAACGAGGTCGAGCTCTGGTACGCGGGTGACGACCGCTTCGACGTGGAGCTCATCGGCCCGGACGGCGAGTCCGCCGGGAGGATCGCGCTCGGGGAGAGCGCCACCGCGAGGTCGAAGGGCCGCACCGTGCTGTTCGCCGCACATCGGGCGAAGGACCCGAACAACGGCGACAACGCCGTGAACGTGTTCCTGGACGTCGGCGCACCGGCGGGGCCCTGGACGCTGCGGCTCCACGGAGCGGACGTGAAGGACGGGCGGTTCCACGCCTGGATCGAGCGGGACGACGCGGGCCCGTCCTCGTTCGCGGCCCGGCCGCTCGACAACTCCCACACGCTCGGGTCGATCTCGTGCGGCCACCACTCGATCGTGGTCGGCTCGTATGATGCGCACCGGGCAGCGGTGCCGATCTCGTTCTTCTCGAGCGCCGGTCCGACGCGCGACGGGCGGCAGAAGCCCGAGGTGAGCGCGCCGGGGCACCAGGTCGTCGCCGCGTCGGCGAGGTCGACCGATGGGGCGATCGCCATGTCCGGGACGAGCATGGCGTCCCCCGCGGTGACGGGCCTCGCCGCGCTCGTGCTCGCGGAGGCGCGCGCCGCGGGGCGTTCGCTCTCGATCGAGGAGCTACGCGGGATCGTCCTCTCGACCGTGACGCCCGCCGGCGCGGGCGGGTGGGACGCGCGGTACGGCAACGGGCGCGTGTCCGCGCGCGAGGCGGTGCAGGCCGTGCTCGCGGCGGGCGGCAAGCGCCCGGCCCGGCGCGTCGCAGCGCGCAGGCGGGCGCGCGCGGGTGCGGCGCGGGAGGAGCGGGGCTGATCCCGAGCGGCGTGCCTCGACTAC
>DATIDF010000382.1:0-7852 GCA_035456445.1 Anaeromyxobacter sp. | reverse complement strand
CTCCCCGTCGCGGCGCCGCCTGGGCTCGTCGCCGTCGAAGGCAGGCCGGCGCCCGTGGCGGGCACCATTCCGGGCGGGCACGCCTGCGCGCCGCTCGTCGTTCCGGTGATGCCCGGCGCGCCGGCGGCGGTGCCACCCTGGCCCGTGGCTGCCTGTGTTCCGGCGCCGGTCCCGGTCCCGGTGGTGCCCGTGGTGCCCATCGATCCCGCGGCGCCCGGTTGCCCCGTGGTCGTGGTGGCGCCCGTCGCCTGGGCGAGCGCGAGCGCCGGCGCGAGGAGCGCCGCTGCGAACGAGAGCTTCAGCATGCCGTGTTCCTCCCGTCCGAAGCGATGCGCATCGCGGCGCCGCCGCGCGCGGCGGCCCGCCGGATCAGGAGACGAGAAGGCGCGAGGCCAGGCCCGCCACGACGCCCAGGAGCGCGCCAGCCCCGACGTCGAACGGGTAGTGCGCCCCGAGATAGACGCGCGAGAGAGCGATCCCGACGGCGAGGAGGAGCGCGAGCGGTCCGAGGCCGAGCGGCTCGCCCGCGAACGCGACCGCGACCCCGAACGCCGCCGCGGTGTGGCCGGACGGGAACGAGAAGCGGTCCGGGTTCGCCGCGAGCGCCTCGAACCCGGCGATCGACACGTCAGGGCGGGCGCGCGTGAGGCTCCGCTTCAGCGCCTGCGACAGCGCCGTCGCGAGCAGCGTGGCCGTGCCCAGACGGAGGCCGAGGTGCCTGCCGTGCGGGGTCCCGGTCGCGAGGAGCGCGACGCCCGCGAACGTCCAGCTCTTCGCGTCTCCCATGTTCGTGAGCGTCCGCGCGACGACGGTCCGCCACGGCCCGTGGAAGCGGCGGAACGAGAGCAGGATCGCCTCGTCGAGGGACAGGATGCGGGCCAGGCGCCCGGTCCGGATGACCACGGTGGCCGTGGCCGGATCGATGGCGATCGAGGCACCGCCGCCCGCGTCGAGCTCGAAGGTTCCGCCGGTGGGGAGTCCGCTGTCGCGTTCCTGGGTCATCGCGCTGCAGGGTGCCGCTCGCCCGTCTCGGCGGCGCGGCTCGCCTGCAACATTCTGGTGAACTCCCCGTCCAGCAACTCCCCGAAAGCGGCGAAGAGCTCGCCCGTCAGGTAGCGCGTCCCGCGGGGATCCCCGCGGCGCCGGGCGCGGAGACGGTCGTTCGCGCCGGGATCCTCGGGGCGCGCGAGGTCCATCCGCGCGCGCTCGACGCGTTTGCGCGCACGGTGAAGGAGGAACACGGTCGTCCCCTCGACGCGCTCGACGAGCGCGACGTGCGTGAAGCGATCGTCGAGTCTGCGGTCGCGATCGCGATCGTAGCTGTCGTGGAAGAACGCGAGCGCGCCCGGGTGCGGCGTCTCGACCGGCCGGCTCGCGCGGTAGAGCGACTCGGAGCGCGAGGCGCCCGGGCCGAGCTGCACGCCGACCCCGGCGGCCCGCAGCGCGTGCAGCACGTATCCCGAGCAGTCCCCGCGGAACCGGGTGCCGAGGAGCGCGCGCGCCGCCTCGATCACGCGCGCGCGGACCGCCTCGTGGCCGGGATCGGCGGCCGGCTCTGCGGTTTCCCCGGCCGGCGGAGGGACGGCGGGGGTGAAGTCCGGTGCGTGCCACCCCCTCGCGTCCGGCCGGCGCTCGGCGCCGCGGGCGTCTGGCTCCCTCTCCGACGTCGCGGGCGGGACGGAGGGGGTCCTCCCGGAGGCGAGAGGGCCGGCGCAGCCCGCCGCGAGGAGGGCGGCGAGCGCGACGCACGGGATGCCGCCGGCGCGCCCGCGGTACGGGCCCTTCATCGCTGCGCGAGCTCCTGGAGCATGGTCGCGTCCACCATACCCGAGAGGTCGCCCTGCGGGGCGAAGCGGAGCGCCTGCGCGTCGCGGGCCATGTGCTCGAGCTGCCGGGTGAGCGGGTCGATGACGGGCGCGATGCGCGAGAACGCGTCGCGCAGCACGGCGTCCGGCAGCGGCTTGCCGGTGCGCTTCCCGTACGCGGCGTTCACGAGCCGCGCGAAGGCGTCCGGATCCTGCTGCCAGCGGCGCGTGAGCTCGAGGTGCGCGCGCACGAGCGCGAGCACGTCCGAGCGCCGGCGCTCGAGCGCGCGCGCGGAGACGACGAGCACGGTGGTGGGGAAGCGCCCCTCCTCCCAGAGCGTCCGCTCGTCCACGAGGATCCGCCCACCCGCCTCCGCCACGAGCCGCGCCGCCCACGGCTCGGGCACCCACGCGCCGGCCAGATCGCCGCGCGCGAACAGCGCGAGGATGTCCGGATTCGCGATCGGCGTCACCTCCACCGAACCCTGCCCGCGAGCGTCGTGGAGTCCGGCCTTGCGCAGCCACATGCGCAGCGCGACGTCCTGGGTGTTGCCCAGCTGCGGGGACGCCACCCGCTTGCCGGCGAGGTCCGCGGGCGCGCGCGCGTCCTTCACCACGAGGGCCGCGCCGCCGGAGACCGCGCCCGCGACGACGCGCAGGGCCTGCCCTTGCGTCCGGAGGAACGCGATCGCGGCGGGGCCGGGCCCGACGTAGCTCGCGTCGAGATCGCCGCCGAGGAGCGCCTCCATCGCCGGCGGACCGGCGTTGAACATGCGCGTCTCGAGCCTGCCCGAGAGCGCGCGGGCGAAGGTGCCGTCGTCGACGCCGACGAGGGCCTGCGCGTGCGTCACGTTCGGGAAATACCCGAGCCGCAGCGGCGCGTCGGGGCTCCCGCCGCGCTGGCAGCCGAGCGCGAAGGCGATCGCGACCGCGACGGCGACCGCGAGGGCGTGTGGACGGAGCATCGAGCGACCTCCCGGACGTCTCATGCCGGCTCCTCGAGGAGCCCCCAGCGACGGCGCACCCGCAGCTCGAGGACGCGGAAGAGCACGCGATCGACCACCACGCCGATCGCGACGATCGCGACCATGACTCCCATGACCTGCGCCGCGTCGAGCACCTCGCGTCCGTTCTGCAGGAGCTGCCCGAGGCCGCCCGCGACGAAGAGGAGCTCTCCCGCCATGAGGGCGCGCCAGGCGAAGCTCCAGCCGAGCTTCAGGCCGGTCAGGATCCCGGGGAGCGCCGCGGGCAGGAGCACGCCGAGGTGAAAGCGCGCGCCGCGCACGCCGAGCGTACCCGCGGCGCGGAGGAGAAGCGGGTCCACGCCCGCGATCGCGTCCTCGGTCGCGATGGAGATGGCGAGCACCGAGCCCATGACGACCACGAACAGGATGGCCGTCTCGGAGAGCCCGAACCACAGGATGGCGAGCGGCAGCCAGCAGATCGAGGGGAGCGCCTGCAGCCCGAGCACGAGCGGCCTGAGCGCGCCGCGGACGAGCTCGCTGCGCGCGAGCAGCACCCCGAGCGGCACGCCGACGAGGGCGGACAGCGTGTACCCCTGCGCGAGCCGGGCCAGCGAGCGCGCCGCGGCGGCGCCGAGCCGGCCGTCGCCGAGCATGCGGGCGATGCTCCCTGCCACCGCGTTGGGGCCGGGGAAGAGCCAGTGCGGCCAGGGCCCGAATCTAGAGAGGAGCTCCCAGGCGACGAGCGGGATCAGCAGGAGCAGCCCCGTCCTCAGCAGCGATAGGCGCATTCCGTTCCTCCGCCGCGTCCTCACCCGCAGCCTCGGCCCGCCGCAGCTCGTCGCGGATCCGTCGCGACATCCCCACGAGGGCCTCGTCGTCCGGATCGCGCGGCCGCGGGAGACGCACGTCGAGATCCTGCAGGACGCGCCCGGGGCGCGCCGCCATCACCACGACGCGGTCGCCGAGCACGAGCGCCTCGCGCACGTCGTGCGTGACGAACACCACCGTCTTGCGGTCTCGCATCCAGACCTGCTGCAGGAGCAGGTGCATGTGGCTGCGCGTCTGCGCGTCGAGTGCCGCGAACGGCTCGTCCATGAGCAGCACGGCGGGGTCGACCGCGAGCGCCCGCGCGAGCTGGACGCGCATGCGCATGCCGCCGGAGAGCTGGTGCGGGAGCGTCTCCTCGAAGCCGTCGAGGTGGACGCGCGCCACGTACTCCCTCGCGCGCGCGTCGGCGTCCGCGCGCGAGAGGCCCCGCGCGCGCAGCGCGAACACGAGGTTCTGGCGCACGGTGAGCCACGGAAAGAGCGCCGGCTCCTGGAACACGAGCAGCCGGTCCGGCCCGGGCCCCTTCACGCGCAGGCCGTCGATGGTGATGTGCCCGCCGCTCGGCTCGATGTGGCCCGCGAGCGCGTAGAGGAGCGTCGTCTTCCCGCAGCCCGACGGGCCGACGAGGCACACGAACTCGCCGGCGTGCACCTCGATGTTCACGTCGCGCAGCGCGACCACCTGGTTCCCGAAGCGGTGCCCGACGCGCGACACGTCGATCTTCGGCGGGCCGCTGCGCCTCACCCGTGGCGTCAGGAGGAGTCCTCTGCGCGCGCGCCGGCGCGCGCGGCGAACGACGCGCGCCAGGTGAGAGAAGCGCTCGCTGACCTGCTGCCACATGGGGACCAATGTGCGTCCCTCGGGCTGCGGATGCCTGCACCCTCGTCTGGATGCCCCTGCTGGAGCACACCGCGTCCCGCGTGGGGCGCGGAGTTGCTCAGGGGGACAGGCGGAGCAGCCGGCAGGCGATCCCGCCGTTGCGCACCGGGAGCGCCGAGACCGGCGCGAGCGGCAGCAGGCGCTCGTAGCCGCGGTCCGGGCCGAGGATCGCGACCTCCCAGCCGGCGAGGCGGGGGAGGAGCGCCGCGAGCGCGCGCCACGCCCCCGCGGCGTCCTCGTCGAGCCGCACGCCGTAGGGCGGGTTCACCGCGCACAGCCCCGGTCCGGCGGGCGGCTCGGCGCGCGCCGCGTCCGCGCGCGCGAAGCGGATCGCGTCCGCGACGCCCGCGGCGGCGGCGTTCTTCTGCGCGAGCCGGAGCGCGCCGGCGTTTCGATCGGAGGCGTGGATGGGCACGGGGACCGGCCGCGCGAGCGCCGCGAGGCGCGCGCGGAGCCGTCCGGTGTGGGCGGCGTCGTGGCCGGGCAGGCCCTCGAACGCGAAGGAGCGGCCGAGACCGGGCGCGCGGCGGGCGGCGGCGAGCGCGGCCTCGATCGCGATCGTCCCCGAGCCGCACATCGGATCGAGGAACGGGCGGTCGCCCCTCCAGCCGCACGCGAGCAGGATCCCGGCGGCGAGCGTCTCCCGCAGCGGAGCGGCGCCGACGCGGGCACGCCAGCCGCGCCGGAAGAGCGGAGCGCCGGCGGCGTCCACCGAGATCGTCGCGCGCCCGCGCCCGCTGCGGACCACGAGCGGGGCCCCGCCCGCGCGACGCGCCGCGGCGCGCTTCGCCGCGGCGAGATCGGCCGGATCGCCCTCCCACAGCCGGAGCAGCACCGCGTCGGCCGCGCGCGATGCGAGGCACGCGAGCGCCGCCGCGTCGTCTCCCGAGGCCTCGGCGCCGCCGGGGACGGCGCGCGCGTCGAGCCCGAGCGCCGAGAGCTCGGCAGCGAGGACGGGCTCGAGCCCGGGCGCGCAGGCGCAGAAGATCCGATCGGCGGCGGGGCGCATCGACGCGCGCATCATACCGGCGGCCTCGCCCCTGCGTTGCCGGGCCGGACCCCGGCGTGTAGGCTCTCCGGTCCCATGCGGCTCGGGTTCGACGCGAAGCGCGCGTTCCACAACGCGACCGGGCTCGGCAACTACAGCCGCGACGTCCTGCGGATCCTCCAGGCGCGCTTCCCCGAGCACGAATACCTCGCGTACACGCCGCGCCCCGGGCGGCTCGCGCCGGCCGCGGGCCCCACGCTCCACGCCGTCGGCCCTCGCGGCGTGCTCGGGCGGGCGCTGCCCGCGCTCTGGCGGCAGGCGGGGATCGTGCGGGACCTCGCGCGCGACGAGGTGGCGCTCTACCACGGGCTCTCGAACGAGCTGCCGGCGGGCATCGAGCGGACGAGCGTCGCGCCGGTGGTGACCATCCACGACCTCATCTTCGAGCGCCACCCGGAGCTGTACCCCGCGATCGATCGGCGCATCTACCGGCTCAAGTTCAAGAGCGCCGCGGCGCGGGCGCGCCTCGTCGTCGCGGTGAGCGAGCAGACCGCGCAGGACCTCGTGGAGCTCTACGGCGTGCCGCGAGCGCGGATCCGCGTCGTCTACCAGGTCTGCCACCCGGCGTTCCACGCGCCGGCGGATCCCGCGGCCGACGCCGCGCTCGCGGCGCGCCTCGCCCTCCCTGCGACGTTCCTCCTGTCGGTGGGGACGCTCGAGCGGCGGAAGAACCTGCTCGTCGCGCTCCGCGCGATCGCGCCGCTCGAGGGCGTATCGCTCGTCGCGGTCGGCCGGCCGACGCCGTACGCGCGCGAGCTCGCCGCGTTCGTCGAGGAGCACGGGCTCGAGGACCGGGTGCGCTTTCTGCGCGGGCTCACGGTCCCGGAGCTCGCGTCGCTCTACCGGCTCGCGACGGCGTTCGTCTACCCGTCCATCTTCGAGGGGTTCGGGATCCCCATCCTCGAGGCGCTCGCCGCCGGCACTCCCGTCGTCACGACGCGCGGCGGCTGCTTCGCAGAGGCGGGCGGGCCCGGGTCCGCCTACGTCGACCCGCGCGATCCGGAGGAGCTCGGCGCGGTGCTGTCCGCACTCCTCGCCGACCCCGCGCGGCGCGCCGAGATGAGCGCCCGCGGCCGCGCGCACGCGGCCCGGTTCTCCGACGCCGCGATCGCGGACGACCTCTTCCGCGTCTACGAGGAGGCGCTCGTCTTGTGAGGCTCGGCGGCTTCGTCATCCACGGGAACGCGGCGCCCACGCTCGGACGCTGCCTCGACGGGCTCGTCGCGGTGTGCGACGAGGTCGTCGCGGTCGACTCGGGCGCGAGCGACGGCTCGGCCGAGCTCGCCCGCGCGCGCGGCGCGCGCTGCATCTCGCACCCGTGGGAGGGTTACGGCGCGGCGCGGGCGGTGGCCGCGCGCGCCCTCTCCGCCTGCGACTACCTCTTCTTCCTCGACTCCGACGAGTGGCTCGAGCCCGAGGCGGTGGCGACGCTGCGCGCGTGGAAAGGGTCGCGGCCGGGTGCGCCGTACTACACGATCGTGCGGCGCGACTGGGCGGAGCTCCCCTCCGGCCGCTTCCTCTTCGCCTCCGACCCGCACGTCCGGATCGCGCGCCCCGAGCGCGCGAGCTGGACGCCGCGCATGCTCGTGCACGAGGCGCTGCCGCGCGCCGAGGCGCTCCCGACCGGCGCCCTCGTGGAGCACCGGTTCGCGACCTCGATCGCCGAGTTCCGAGCCAAGGAGGAGCGCTACGCCCTGCTCTGGGCGATCCAGGCGCACGCGGAGGGCCGGCGCGCCAAGTGGCCGGCGCTGCAGACGCCGGCGCACGCGGTCAGGCTCGGGCTCCTCAAGGGCGCGGTCTTCCGAGGCGGCGTCGCGGGGCTCGCGCTCGCGTGGGGGTTCGGCCGGTACCACGCGCGGAAGCACGCACTGCTCCGGGCGGTGCGCCGCGGGGAGCACGCCGAGCTGGTCCGCGCGCTCGAGGAGGGGCGCCTGCGCGATCTGCAGCTCATGCTGCCTTGAGGTCCGACGTTCGGTGCCTACGGCCCGTCCCGCCGCGCAGCGTGGGCGAGGAGCGCGCCGCCGACGAGCAGAGCGGCGGGCACCGCCAGCATCGCCCACCAGAGCGAGGTCCGGTGCGAGATCGCGCCCACGAGGACCGCCGCGGGCGCGTCGCCGACGAGCGCGATCAATGCGAGCGCTCCCGCCGCCGTGCCCCGATCGCCCGGGAACGCCCGCGCGAGGGCGCCGCGGAGCGCCGCCAGCGCGACGAGCACGAGCGCGAGCGCCGCGACGAGCGCCGCGAGGTAGGCGACCGGCCGGCGCGCGAGGAGCGCCGCGATCGCGAGCGGCGCCGCGGCGAGGGCGGCGCCGGGGCAGAGCCAGCGA
>DATIDF010000381.1:0-2799 GCA_035456445.1 Anaeromyxobacter sp. | reverse complement strand
TCCATGGCGAGGTCGGCGTCGTCCGAGGCTGCGGCGGACGACGTCACCACGACGAAGTGCGGAGGCTCGGGACTGGCCACTGGGACGGCCGCCGCCGCGAGCTCCGCTGCCCCAAGCTCGTCCGGGGCGAGCTCCTCCGAGGGCTGGGAATCCTCTGAGGAGTGAGGTTCTGCCGCGGGCGGCACGGGCTCGGGAGTCGGCTGCGGTCGCGTCGGGGACCATGCCGCGGCCCCCTCCGCCGCCTGTCTCCGCCGGCGCGGAAGCACCGAGAAGACGACGTACAGGCCGACGCACAGCGTGAGCAATGTGAAGAGTCCTCGCTTGCCGAAGACTCGCCGGAAGCCCCTCATCAGTTCCCCTCCTCGGACGCAGCCGCCGGGGATTCCCCCGGCCCCAGTCAGGTGACCCTACGCTTCTCCGGCGGACATTTCAAGTGGCCCTTTCAACCAGGTCTCGCCGCCGCGGCCGAGGGCTCCGAGACGCTCCGTCAGCGGCCCTCGGGGGGAGCTTCAGGAGAGGTCGGCAGGTCCGCCGGAGGCTCCGGAGGGGCCACAGGCTCGCCGGCGGTGAGCTCCTCGAGCATGCTCACGAAGCGTCCGATCCCCGCCCTGTTGCGCGGCATCGTGCGGTCGCTCGTCAGGAAGAGGGCCGCCTGGAGGTCGCCCTCGGCGAGGGCGCTCCGGTACAGGGGCACGAAGTCGACGACGTTGTTCGTCACGATCGTCCGGCCCTCCGCGGCCATCGCCGCGAAGAGCTGCCGATCGCTCATCGCGAGGAGCTCCGGGCGCTCGCGAATCGCAATGGCGTCGTGACCGCGAGCACGCAGGCGCGCCGCCACGTCGGGCGAGTACATGTCGTCGAGCAGGAGCCTCACGCGAGCAGCTCCTGCTGGCGCCGCCAGTTCGCGTCCTCCCGCTCCTCGAAGGTGCGCGCGCGCTGGGTCCAGTCGTCGATCTCAGCCTGGAAGTCGGCGTAGTAGCGCACGCACGCACGGACGTGCTCGGCGGGCACCCCGAGGTAGGCGGCGGTGTCGTCGATCGCCCGGTCGTTCTCGCGAAGCGTCTCGATCACCTGCCACACGTCGATCCGCGTTCCGAGGAGCGTCGGGCGCCTGCCGCCGAAGCCGTCACGGAAGCGAATGAGCGGATGGGCGTCCATCCGGAGCCCTTCCTCGATGTAGCGCTCGACGAGCGCCGTCTGGGTGAGCCCAAGTTCCTCCGCATGGCGCTCGAGCCGCTGTGCTGTCCCCATTTGCAGGCGAAAAGAGACCGGACGTCGCGTTTCGCTTGCTTTGTCTTTCATCGTAAGGCGATGTTAGCATGGTGGTATCGAGGCCGTCCGAGGCCCGGTTGCGGGCTTGTGGACGGGTCAGCACCTCCGCGAGAGGTGGCAGCCGCGCCGCAGAGCTCGAGCGGATCTTCGACTCGCGGCTCAAGTGCCGTTGTAAGAGGACCGTGGGTGCTCTAGTGTTGACAGCGGAGAGCGACTGGGAGTCAGATGCAGTTCGGGAGAAGACGTGACCGGGTTTCGAACCCGGGCCTGGAGGAGGCGCACGGCGAAGCTGTCGTGTCCCCTGCCCAGCCCGAATCGACGCCCAGGGAGGAGGCAGAACCAGGAATGGCGACCGAACCGGCAGCCGGAGCCGAAACCGGAATCGAGCCCGAGACCGTCGACCAGGGGCGGGCGGAGCTTCAGGAGGAGATTCACCGACTGCAGGGCGCCCTGCTCATGCGGGACGAGCAGCTCCGCCAGCAGGCGGACGTGGTGCGCGAGCGGGAGGCCCAGCTCCGTGGACGAGAGGAGCAGCTACGCCACGTGAGCGAGGTCATGCGCGAGCGTGATGAGCTGGCGGACGAACGAGCGCGGTGGGCTGCGACGGTCCAGCGGCTCGAGGCGGAGCTCGGGCGCTACCAAGCGCACGCACAGCGGACGAGCAAGCTCTTCCAGCTCGCGACCGGGTATGCGGAGTTCGTCAGGGAGAGCGCGCGACGCGATGCCGAGCGCGCCCTGCGGGCCGCGCGGAAGCGCGCCGCCGAGACCGTCGGCGACGTCGAGAAAGAAAAGGCGAAGGCGCAACGCGAGCTGCGAGAGCTCCAGGCACTCACGAGCAAGACGCGCGCGCGGCTCTCGGTGCTCGTCTCGCAGACCCTCGAGGTGTTGAACGACGAGACCCTCTCGGCAGCGACGGCCGCCTCGAGGCCGACGACGCCGGGGGATCTCTCCGACACACTCCGAAGTGAAGCGGCCTCGGTCAGCCGCTCGGCGTCCGAGATGCCGCTGCCCGCCGCGGAGCGTCCCGAGACGCCGATGCCCGCCGCCGAGCGCCCCGAGATGCCGATACCCGCCGCGGAGCGCCCGGAGACGTAGGCCCCGCGGGCCGGGCACAGGTCAGCCGTCGAGGGCGGCCGGAAGCGAGGCCAGCAGGTCGCTCGCGACGAGCCCCGCCCGGCGTTCCGCGAGCTCTGCTGCACGGGCGTGCGCGACAGCCGCGGCGGCCGCGGCGAGCGAGGCGTCGAGCCCCTTCGACAGGAAAGAGGCGACGATCCCGGTCAGCACGTCTCCCGTGCCCGCGGTCGCGAGCGCGGGCGGCCCCAGGTCGCAGACGACCGCGCCGCTCTCGGGGGAGGCGACGATCGTATCCGCGCCCTTAAGGAGCACGATCGCCTGGAAGCGCTCGGCGCCGCGACGCGCCGCATCGAGCCGGTGCGCGCCGACCCAGGCGGAGTCCGTGCCGAGGAGGCGGGCGAGCTCGCCGGCGTGCGGCGTGAGCAGGGTGGGAGCCGAGCGCTCGACCGGCTC
>DATIDF010000380.1:0-15384 GCA_035456445.1 Anaeromyxobacter sp. | reverse complement strand
GAGGCCCGTGCGCGCCGCGGCGCCACCCGCGCCCGTCTGTCCACCCGCGGCGGGGACCGCGGAGGGCGGGGCCGACCGCGGCGGGGGCGGCGCACCGCGGGCGAGCGCCTCGAGCCGCGCGACGAGCTCCGAGACCTGCGCGCCCGGCGCGAGGAACACGCCCTCGAGCAGCGCCACCTCGAGCGCGTAGCGCGGCTGCTCGGCGAGCTTCACGTCGACGACGGATCGCTGCGCGAGATCGAACAGCCGCGTGAGCTGCGCCGCGTCCGCGGCGGCGGCCTGGGAACGGACCTCGGCGATCTCGCCGTCCGGCAGATCGAGTGGCGCGGACGGGACGAGCTTCGCGACCACCAGGTTCCGCAGGTGGCGCACGATCTCCTCGGCCACCCGCTTCATCTCGAGCCCGCGGGCGTGCAGCGCCTCGAGCTCGGCGAGGAGCGCCCCGCCCTCGCGGTGGACGAGCGCGGCGCAGATCCTCGAGATCGCGGCGGCGTCCACCGCGCCGAGCGCCTCGGCGACGGCCGCCTCGTCGGGAGCGTCGCCGGCGGCGGCGCGGACCTGATCGAGCAGCGAGAGCGCGTCGCGCATCCCGCCCTCCGCCTGCCGCGCGACGAGCGCGAGCGCGGCGGGCGCGAGCCGCATCCCCTCCGCCTCCGCGACCTTCGCGAGCTGGTCCGCGATCTGCTGGAGCGTGAGCCGCCGGAAGTCGAACCGCTGGCAGCGCGAGAGGATCGTCTCCGGGACCTTGTGGACGTCGGTCGTGGCGAGCACGAACTTCACGTGCTCGGGGGGCTCCTCGAGCGTCTTCAGGAGCGCGTTGAACGCGCCCGTGGAGAGCATGTGGACCTCGTCCACCACGAAGACCTTGTAGCGGTCGCGCGCGGGCCGGTACTTCACCGCCTCGACGATGTCGCGGACGTTGTCGACGCCGTTGTTGGAGGCGGCGTCGATCTCGACCACGTCGACCGCACGTCCCTCGGCGATCTCGACGCACGGCGTGCAGGCGCCGCACGGCTCGGCCGTCGGTCCCTTCTCACAGTTGAGCGCCTTCGCGACCAGACGCGCGGTCGTCGTCTTGCCGACGCCGCGGGGACCCGTGAACAGAAAGGCGTGGGCGAGCTGGCCCGTCTTCAGCGCGTTGGAGAGCGTCCGGACCACGTGCTGCTGGCCGGACATCTCCCCGAACTGCTGCGGGCGGTACTTACGGGCGAGGACGAGGTAGTTCATTCGACTCCGCCACGAAACAAACGAGCCGGCCCACAATCCCCGGGCGCACGGAGGACCACCTACCGTTGCTCCCTTCCGGGCCTGGCGGGGTTCGGCAACCCCCACGTCGCCCGAGGATTCTGGGCCGGCTCAGCCGGCCTTGGCCGCCGGTGCGGCCCCTTCTTCTAACGCGAAGGGAGCTGCAGCGCTGGCGGAGAGGGTGGGATTTGAACCCACGGTACCGTTCCCGGTACACACGATTTCCAGTCGTGCACCTTCAGCCGCTCGGTCACCTCTCCGGATCTACTGGGGGAGTGCTCGGTTCCCCCTTTGCCCTGAATCGCCTGCCGGCCTCTGTCGTTCCCGGACGCCTCGACCGGTATCTCACAGCCAGCAGAAAAAAGATGCGGAGAGCGAGGGATTCGAACCCCCGGTACCGTTGCCGGTACACCTGATTTCGAGTCAGGCGCCTTCGACCAGGCTCGGCCAGCTCTCCGCCGGCGGATGTAACCGATCTCCGGCCGCGTGCCAAGCGGCAAGCTACGTGGCTTGCCCGTTTCCGTTCGAGCGCCGGGCACGGAAGAAGGCGCGCAGGAGTTCGCCGGCCTCCTCGGCCATGAGCCCCCGCTCCACCGGGAAGCGGTGGTTCAGGCGCGGATCGGCCGAAAGGTCCAGGAGCGACCCGACCGCCCCCGCCTTCGGATCGCTCGCCGCGTAGACGAGCCGGTCGATCCGGGCGAGGACCATGGCGCCGGCGCACATGGTGCAGGGCTCGAGCGTCACGTAGACCGTCACCCCGGTCAGCCGCCAGCGCCCGAGCGTGCGGGCCGCGTCCTGGATGGCGAGGAGCTCGGCGTGGGCGGTCGGATCGTGCGCCGCCTCTCGCGCGTTCGCGCCACGGCCGACGATCCGGCCCTCGAACACCGCCACCGCTCCGACCGGCACCTCGCCGCGCTCACCCGCGGCGCGGGCGAGCGCGAGCGCCTCCTGCATGGCTTCGAGCGGCGTCACGCGCGGGAGGGTAACGCGGACCGGCGTCCGGCGCGCGACCTACGGCAGCTGCGGTGCGGGCACACAGGTGTGCGTGTCGAGGGCGCACACGTCTGGGGTGCACTGTGCGTCCGTCTCGCAGAACCCGGAGGCGACGTCGACGATGCACGTGTTGCTCGGGACGTCGCATGTCTCCCAGTAGTCGCAGTCGGCGCTTGCGCTGCAGCGGTTCGACTGCGGGACGCAGACGCTCGTCGCCGAGCAGACCTGCCAGGTGACATCGCAGTCCGCGTCCGTACCGCACATGCCCGCCGCGAGCACGCACGTGTTCGTCTCGACCTGGCAGTCCTGCCAGACCTTGCAGTCGGTCTCCACGCTGCAGCGGCCGGGATCCGGCACGCATCGATTCGTCCCGGCCTGACACCCCTGCCAGCTCGCGCAGTGCTTCTCGCTGCCGCAGCGCCCTTCGAGCGGCACGCACGCGTGGTCGGTGCAGCTGTTCCAGGAAGGGCAGTCGGAGTTGCCGATGCACGCGCCGGTCGCCAGGACGCAGCGCCCGAGCGAGCAGGACGTCCAAGCCGCGCAGTCGCGCTCGACCTCGCAGAGCGCGCCCACGTCGCCCATGTCGTCGTCGGTGACGCATACGCCCCCCGAGCAGTGCTGCCCGGCGAGGCAGTCGGGGTCGCGAAGGCAGCGACCACCCGGCTCGAGCTGACAGGAGGCGACGACGAGGAAGACGAGGACGAGGAGGCGGCGGCCCATGGTGTGCTCCCTAGAACCGGCCTGACACGCCGACGCTCGCGCCGCCGTGTTCCGGGAAGACCACGGGCGCGAAGGCCCACATCATCGCGCCCGCCACCGCGGTGGCGCCGCCCGCCACGAGGAGCACGTTCGTCGCCGAGCCGAGCCGATCCACCCGCCGGTAGCCCTCGCGGTCGGACCAGGCGAGGCTCGAGCTCCGGTACTTCTCGTCGAGCGCGTTCGCCTCCTGCTTGCCGAGGTAGGCGGTCACGGCGCTCGCCGCGAGGAGCGCGGCGCCTGCGCCGATGAGCCCCTTGCCCCCGGGCCGCATCCACAGGCCGGGGGGCGGTCCGGATTCGGGCCTGAGCGCGAGCGGCGCGGGGACCACCCCGGAGGTCGGCGTCGCGCTCGCGCTCGCGCCGGCCGGGCCGGCGCTGACGGCAGGCGCGCCGGCGAGGACGAGGGCCTCGAGATCGAGGAGCGCCTTCGCGACCGGCTCGGCGTTCGAGACGAACGCGTCCACGCCGACGCGGACCGGGCCGAACGTCTTGCCGTTCCCATCGACGGCGTGGAGGGCGAAGACGAGCACTCCCCCGGCCTCGCGGGCGTTCCCCGTCACGACGACGCCGTTGCCGGCGAGCCGCTGGAGGCACTCGGCCACCGGGCGGACGCCGCAGGTGCGGCCCAGCGTGAGGTGCACGGCCGGCTTGAACGCGCGGGCGCGACCGGGGATGCGCAGGAACGCGGACTCGACCAGCGCCCGCGCATCGCCCGAGCCGTCGAGGGGGTAGAGCTGGACGGGGACGCTCTGCGCGGCCGCGGGCGCGCCGCAGACGAGCGCCAGCGCCGCCACGGCGGCGCGCACGCGCACCCGGTCTCGCTCCTGCATCGTTCCCCTCCCGCCCGCGAACCTCGCGGACGGGCAGGAATGTAGCAAACGGGCAGGCAGGGAAGCGACTTGCCGGCCGGTTCACGATGAGCGAGCGCAGGCGTGGACGTGGCGCCGTGTGCGCCGAGGTGGCCGCGGCGACCGGCCGGCACGCTCAGCCGAGGACCGGCCGCAGCTCCGCGTGGTCCGCGCAGGCGAGCCCGCAGGCGCGGCAGGTCTCGACGGCGCACTTGGGCGTGAGCTTGGAGCCCACGCCGCGGCGGAGCTCGCGGGCGAGGTACTTCTTCGTGAGCCCCTGGTCGATGAAGTCCCAGGGCAACCGTTCCTCGACGTCCGCCTCCCGGAGCACGAAGAAGTCGGGATCGTGCGGCCAGCGCCGCAGCGCCTTGCGCAGGTCGCCGCCCGTCTCGCGGTGGGCGAGCTCGAGGAGGTCCGCGCAGCGGCGGTCGCCGCGCGACAGCAGCGTCTGGAGATAAGCCTCGCGCGGGCTGAAGAACTCGACGTCGATCCCCTTCGGCCGGAGCGTCTTCTCGAGGAGGCGCCGCTTCTCGTCGAGGCAGCCGCGCTCGTGCATGGGCAGCCACTGGAACGGCGTCCACGGCTTGGGCACGAACGGATTCACGGAGAGCGAGATGCGCCCCATCCGTCCGCGCTCGCGGGCCCGAGGGAGCATCACCTCCTCGCGGATCCGCACGGCGATACGGGCCATCCCGAGGATGTCGTCCTCGGTCTCGGTCGGCAGGCCGCACATGAAGTACATCTTCACGTGTTGCATCCCCTGCGCGAGCGCGTGCTCGGCGGCCTTCACGATCTGGTCGTCGGTGAAGTCCTTGTTGATGACCTGCCGCATCCGCGCGGTGCCCGCCTCCGGGGCGATCGTGATCGAACGCTCGCCGCCTTTGGCCATGCGGCCGGACAGCTCGGGCGTGATCGCGTCCACGCGCAGGGACGACGGGCTGAACGTCCCGCCCAGCTCGCCGATGTAGCAGGTGAGCGGGTCGAGCCCGGTGTAGTCGGAGGTGTCCGGGCCGACGAGCCCGAGCCGGAGCCCGCGCTCGACGCCCTTCCTCGCCTCGGCGCGCAAGGTCTCGAGATCCACCTCCCGGTACGGGCGCTGGACGAACCCCGCCGCGCAGAAACGGCAGCCCCAGAGGCAGCCGCGCGCGACCTCGGTGAGGAACAGGTCACCGAACTGCGCGTCGGGAGAGTCGACGACGCGCGAGGTCGGCCGGCCGCGCAGGTCCGGGACGTACGCGCGCAGGACGCGCTCGGGCGCGCCATCGCGCGGCGCGAACCGGGTGACCCAGGCGCCCCGCGGATCGCGCGTGTCCGAGTACGCGACGTCGTAGAGCGCCGGGACGTACGACCCGCAGAGCGCCGCGAGGCGTCGGAGCAGCTCCGGGCGCGGGAGGCCGGCCGCGATGGCCTCGCGGACGAACGCGAGGAACGGCGGCACGAGCTCCTCGCCCTCGCCGACCAGGAAGGCGTCGAAGAACGGTGCGACCGGCTCGGGGTTGATCTGAACGGCGATGCCGCCCGCGACCACGAGCGGAAAGCCGTCGCCCCGCTCCACGCTGCGGAGCGGCAGTCCCGCCCGGTCGAGGAGCTCGAGGACGTGGCCGTAGTCCTCCTCGAACGAAAGGGAGAACGCGACGACGTCGAAGTCGCGGAGCGGCCGCCCGGACTCGACCGTGCGCGCCTCCTCGCCCGGCTCGTCCGGAAGGAAGGCCCGCTCGCAGAGGGTGCGCGAGTCGTCGTTCAGGAGGCGGTAGACCGCGTGAAGGCCGAGGTTCGCCATCCCGAGCCGGTAGGCGTTCGGGTACACGAGGGCGACCCCGAGCTTGCCGCCCGGCTCCTTGCGGATCGCTCCGCGCTCGCTGGGCGCACGCAGGTGTTCCAAGGCCCCACCTCTCTAAGGAGAGCACGGACGGGGCGCACGCACAAAGGCGCCGCCCTCGTGCACGCGGGCGGGCGAGCGCCGCGCCCGACGAGCGGTGCCTCGCGTCCGGCCGCCCCGCGCGTCCCGCGGCCGCGGGGCGGCAGGGCCTCCTTCACGACGAGTCATCGGTCTCGCCGTGCGCGGTCGCACGCTTGCCGGGCCGAACGCCGCAGGGTACTAGAATCGCGGTTCCTCACCCTCGCGGGAGCTTCGATGCGCGCTCCATCGGTCACCCTCCTCGTCGCGCTCGCGGCCGCCGCGCTCGTCGCCTGCGCAAGCCGCGCGTCCAGCGGCACCGCCCCGCCGGGCGCCGCGAGCGCCGCAGCCTCGCCGCCCGTGAGCGCGAGCGAGCCGCAGGCGGTGCTGCCGGGCGTCGATCTCGAGGGGCTCTCGACCGAGCAGCAGCGCGCCGTCGCCGAGTTCGCGCTCGACGAGTTCTGCTACTGCGGGTGCCCGCACACGATCTCCTCCTGCCTGCGCGAGCACCAGGGCTGCTCCCATGCGCCCCGGATGGCGAGCCAGGCGGTCCGGCTCGCGCGCGGCGGCGCGACGAAGGCGGACATCCTCAAGCAGGTGACCGCGTACTACGCCGCGTTCGATCGCAGGGCCGACCTCGCCGTCAAGGCCTTCGGCCCTCCGCTCGGCGAGGAGAGCGCCCCCATCGCGCTCGTCGAGTTCTCGGACTTCACCTGCCCCTACTGCAAGGGGTTCCGGCCGCAGCTCGAGGCCTTCGTCGAGAAGCACGCCGGGCGCGTGAAGCTCTACTTCAAGCCGTTCCCGATCGAGAGCCACCCGAACGCCGTCGAGGCGGCTCAGGCCGCGGAGTGGGCGCGCGAGAAGGGACTCTTCTGGCCGATGCACGATCGGATGTTCGAGTCGGCGCCGGCGCTGGCGGTGGACGATCTCGCCGAGCACGCCGCTGCGGTCGGCGGCGACGCGGAGGATCTCCGCGCCGCTCTCGCCGAGGGGCGCTACCGGGGGAAGATCCAGGTCTCCCAGGCGGAGGCGCGGAACGCCGGGATCAAGGGCACGCCCACCGTGTTCATGAACGGGCGGCTCCTCACGGATCTATCCGAGGAGGCGCTCGAGCAGGCGCTCCGCGACGAGGAAGAGTGGCAGCAGCACCACGGCTGGACGCGCGACTAGCGGATCACGGGATGCCCCTCGTCTTCGACCTCGACGCGCACGGCAGGCTCGTCGCGCACTCCGACGACACGCGCCGCGCGCTGGCGGATCGCGCCGGCCGCTTCCTGCTCCTCCCCGCCGCGCCGGATCTGCTCGTCGCCCGGCGCACGCCTGCAGCGGGCGGCACATCCGCGCAGCCGCGCTGCATCCTCGCCGGCGACCTGTCCGGCTTCCCCATCGGCGACTTCGTCGCGTTCATCCACCAGTCGCACCTCTCCGGCGTCCTCACCGTCGCGTCGGGCGGCGCCGAGCGCTCCGTCGCGTTCAAGGACGGCGAGGTGCGTGGCGCGCAGTCGACCGCGCCGGGCGAGCGCATCGGCGAGGTGGCGGTGCGGCTGGGCTACGCGACCGAGGCGCAGATCGCGAAGGCCGCGGCCGGCGGGCGTCCGCTCGGGAAGGCCCTCGTCGAGCTCGGCTTCGTGTCGGCGAGCGACCTGTGGAAGTGCTTCCACGAGCAGGTCACCGAGGTTTTCCACGCGATCCTGCTCTCGCCGTCCGGCACGTTCTTCCTCGTCGACGAGGACGACCCGGGCCGGCCGGGCACGGCGCTGTCCGTCAACACGCAGTCGCTCCTCATGGACGGCATCCGGCGCATCGACGAGATGAGCCTCTTTCGCGCGCGCATCCCGGGGCCGCAGGCGTTCCTGCGCCGCCGCGAGCCGCGGCGCCCGATCACGCTGAAGCCGCCCGAGCAGACGCTCCTCGCGCTCGTGGACGGCCGGCGCTCGGTCGGGGAGATCGCGACCGCGGCGCACGCGAGCGAGTTCGACGCGACGAAGATCCTCTACCACCTCGCCGAGGCCGGCTACGTCGAGGCGGTCGCCGAGCCGGCGGCGAGCGTCGATCCAGCCGCGCGCCTCGACGCGATCGCGGTCGGCATGAACGACCTCCTCCGCGCCATCGTGGCGGCGGTGCCGCCCAAGGGGCGCCCGGCGTTCCTCGAGTCGGTGCGCGGCTACCTCGCCGACGCAACCGGCCCGTTCGCCGCCCTCTGGGCGCGCCTCGCGCCGGCGCAGGATGGCGCGCTCGGAGAGGACGCGCTGCTCGGCAACGTGGGCGCGCTCCCGCCCGGCATCGTCGCCGGGCTCGCCCCGGGCGGCGAGCGCGCGACGCTCCTCCTCCACGCGCTGCGCGAGCTGCTCTTCTTCTACCTGTACCTCGCGGGCGAGCGGATCGATCGCGCGACCGACGATGCGCTCGGCGAGACCGTGAAGCGCAAGCTCTGGCAGCTCGAGGAGCTCGCGTGACCGACACGCCGCTCGTCACCGCGGAGCTGCCCGGCTCTGGCGGCGCGCTCCGCCGCGCGCCCGAGGACTTCCGCGTGGACGAGGTGCCCGCGTACCTGCCCTCCGGCGCCGGCCCGCACCTCTACGTCCGGATCGAGAAGCGCGGCCGCACCACGCGCGACGTGCTGCGGACGCTCGCGCGCGCGCTCGGAGTTCCCGAGCGGGACGCGGGGTACGCGGGGCTCAAGGACACGGACGCGGTCACGACGCAGTGGCTCTCGTTCCCGGCGGCGCGCGATCCCGACCCGCGCGCGCTCGAGTCTGATGGGCTGCGCGTCCTCGAGGTGTCCCGCCACGCGAACAAGCTGCGCGCGGGGCACGTCCGCGCGAACCGGTTCCAGCTCACCGTCCGCGGCGGGGACCTCGGCCGTGCGCGGGACGCTGCGGCCGCGCTCGCGAGTCGCGGCCTCCCGAACTTCTTCGGCGCGCAGCGGTTCGGGACCGAGGGCCGGAACGCCGCGGTCGGTCGCGCGATCCTGCTCGGCGACGGCTCGCCCGAGGCGCGCCGCGCGGCGCGCGATCGGTTCCTGCGCCGGCTCTCGATCTCCGCCTACCAGGCGCTGCTCTTCAACCGCTGGCTCGCGGAGCGGATGGCGGACGGGATCTTCGCGACCGCGATAGCGGGCGACGTCCTGAAGAAGCTCGACACCGGCGGCCTCTTCAACTGCGCCGATCCCGCCGTGGACGGGCCGCGCGTCGAGCGCTTCGAGATCTCGCCGGCGGGGCCGATGTTCGGCCACAAGCTACGGGCCGCCGAGGGCGAGGCTCTTCTTCGCGAGGAGCGGCTCCTCGCGGCGGAAGGGATCGAGCTCTCGGACTTCGCGCGCGGGGGTGGCGAGGCGGAGGGGACGCGCCGGGCTGCGCGGCTCCGCGTCGAGGTCGCGCTCGCTCCACTCGAGGATGGCTACCTCGCGACGTTCGAGCTGCCGAAGGGCTCGTACGCGACCGTCGTCATGCGCGAGCTCATGAAGGCCGGCGCGGAGCTGCCCGAGGACGAGGACTGACCGCGGGCGGCGACGCCCCACCGCGTCCGCAGGCCAGCGTGCCTTCCCTGCGTTAGGCTACCGCCATGTTTCCGTATCGTGACGAGAACCAGACCCAGCGGCGGTCGTACGTCACCTTCGGCCTCATCGCGGCGAACGTCGCCGCCTGGGTGCTCATCCAGGGCGCCGGCACGCCGATGCCGCTCGTGGAGTCCGTCTGCAACCTCGGGCTCATCCCCGGCGAGCTCACCGGCCGGCTCCCGCCGGGCACGGGGTTCCCGGTCGGCGAGGGGCTGGTCTGCCTCACGGATCCGGGCCGCCAGGTCTCCCACCTCCTCACCTCGATGTTCCTGCACGGCTCCTGGATGCACCTGCTCGGCAACATGTGGTTCCTGTGGATCTTCGGGGACAACGTCGAGGACTCGATGAGCCGGCCACGCTTCGCCGCGTTCTACGTGCTGTGCGGCCTCGCGGCCGCGTTCGCGCAGGTCCTCACCAGCCCGCAGTCGGGCGTGCCGATGGTCGGCGCCTCCGGGGCGATCAGCGGCGTCATGGGCGCCTACCTCGTCCTCTACCCGCGCGTCCGGGTGTTCCTGCTCGTCCCCATCGGCTTCCTCCTGACCTCGATCGCGCTCCCCGCCTGGATGATGCTCGTCTACTGGATGGGGCTGCAGCTCCTGAGCGGCTTGGCGGACGCGGCCAGGGACTCCGCTGGCGGGGTCGCGTTCTGGGCGCACGTGGGCGGGTTCGTGACCGGGGTGATCCTCGTGAAGCTGTTCGCGCGGAGGGACAGGGTGACCGCTCACGAGACGCGCCACTGGGAGCCGAAGCGGCTTCGCTGGGGGTGATTCGTCCGCGGTCGCATCGCGGCGCACGAAGCCGCAGCGCGTTCACTCTTTCGTCCTTCGACTACGCGGCCTTCGGCCGCTACGCTCACGACGAGCGGTCTTGCCGGCGCGTTCACGCGGCGCGCGACCTCGGCCAGCCACGGCGGGCTGGCGAGGACGCGCCGGGTCGAACGAGGCGACTACTCCAGCGCGACGATCCGGAACTCGGTCCGGCGGTTCCGGGCGCGGCCGCTCGCCGTCTTGTTCGAGGCGACGGGCTTCGTCGGGCCATAACCGACCGCCTCGAGCCGCTCGGGCGAGATGCCCTTCGAGATGAGGTAGTCGAGCACGGCCTCGGCGCGGCGCTGGCTGAGCGTCATGTTCGCCGCCTCGGTCCCCACGACGTCGGTATGTCCCTCGATCGAGATCCGCATCTTCTCGAAGTCGCGGAGCACCTGCACGACCTGGTTCAGGAGCGGGAACGAGTCGGGCAGCACGCGGAACTTCGCGGTCGCGAAGTGCACCTGCTGCTTGATGTCGATCCGCTCGCGACGCACCGCGACGAGCGTGTACTTCTTCGGACAGCCGTCGGGCGGCGGGCCGAACTGCGTGGGGCACTTGTCGATCCGATCGGCCAGCGCGTCACCGTCGGTGTCGGCGTCGGGACAGCCGCCGTTCTCCTTCGTCCCCGCCTGCTGCGGGCACTTGTCCTCGGCGTCGGGGATGCCGTCGGAGTCGGAGTCGGGGCAACCCGCGAGCACCTTCAGGCCAGCGACGTCGGGGCAGGAGTCCGCCGGATCGGAGACGCCGTCGCCGTCCCTGTCCTGCACCGGGCAGCCGCGCGTCTCGATCGCACCGGCCTCGAGCGGGCACTGGTCGGCCTTGTCGACGACGCCGTCGCCGTCGTTGTCGGCGTCGGGGCAGCCGTCCTCGTCCTGGAATCCGTCGCGATCCTCCGGATCGAGCGGGCAGCGATCGATGTCGTCGGGCAGGGCGTCGGAGTCCGAGTCCTTGGCGACCGCCGGGCAGCCCTGCGACTCCTTCGGGCCGGGCTGGGCCGGACAGCGGTCGTCGAGGTCCGGCACGCCATCGCCGTCACCGTCGGTCTTCTCGATGCGAACGGCCGGCCGCTCTTCCGCCTTCGCGATCGTGACCTGCGTCGGCCCGCAGCCGCGCGACAGGTCGAGGGCGCGCTTCACGTTCAGCTCGGACGCGTCGAGGTGCTCGCGCGCGCGGACGCCGTGTCCAGACCCCATCTCCTCGTCGGCGAACGCGACGTTCGCCTCGGCGAGCGCGAGCTCGCGTGGCGCGCACCGCTGCGCGCCCGAGGCGCGGGCCTTCGCGATGTCGGCGCGGGCGACCTCCGCGTCGGCGCGGAGCTTTCCGCCCGCGGCGCACCCGGAGGCGAGCGCTCCGCAGAGGACCGCGATCACCCTGCGGCTCACAGCGACGTCTCCGACTTGTTCGACGTGGCGACCGCCTTCTTGCGCGCCTCGTTCGCGAGGTCACGCGCGCTCCCCGCGAACTCCGCCGACGCCTCGTACTGGGCACGCCCTGCCGCCTCCCGCGCCTTGTGCAGGTAGGCCTCCGCGCCCGTGAACTCGTACGGCGCGGCCGTCGCGGCGCCCGCTGCCCGGGCTGCCTCGAAGGCGACGTCGGCGTCGATGAGCGAGGCGGTGGATTGCACCGGACCGCAGGCGCAGAGCCCTGCGAGCGCCAGCACGGCGGGGAGGAGCCGCACGGGAAACTCCTTTCGTTAAGCGCGACCGACGCTACCGGCGGGGGGCAGGCGAGTCAAGGAAGGGGTCCCCCGCGCCGACGCCGTGCGGACGCACAGGCGAGCCCCGGCGGAAGACCCGGACCTACCTTCCCTGCGGGAGGAAGAACATGGGAATTCTGGCCTGGATCGTCTTCGGCTTCATCATCGGCCTGCTCGCACGCGCGGTCGTCCCCGGGAAGCAGGGGATGGGGCTCGTGATGACGACGCTGCTCGGCATCGCCGGCTCGCTCATCGGCGGCCTCGTCGCGTCGGCGCTCACGGGTGGCAACGCCACCGGCTTCCAGCCGAGCGGCTTCATCGGCAGCCTCATCGGCGCCGTCGTGCTGCTGCTCATCGCTGGCTTCGCGACGCGGCCGCGCCGGCGCGTGGCGTGACCGGAGGTTGAGCGCTCGCGCGCGGCGCGCCTTCTCCACGTGCGAGGAGGCGCGCCGAGGGTCGCGATTGTTGCTGTCGGAAGAGTCGCCGCGAGCGCTCTCAGGGGCACACGGGCGGCGGCGGCTCGATCGGGCAAGCGTCCCGGTAAACGAAGCCGGTCCCTACGTATGTCGGAGGATCCGGTGCCCAGAAGTTGTTGCGGGCATCGACGGATATGTACGGCGAGACGAACACGGCTGTCGCTCCGGTTTTCGTCCGCACGAAATTGCTCTCGGGGCCGCACGCATCGGGCCCGATCTTCATCGGCTCAACGCTGCTGGCGTAGAAGCCCAGTTGGTCGCCATCGTTGCACGCGACGACGTTTCCCTTGAACACGAAAGGTGGAGGAACCGACTGATTCAGAATGAGTCCGCCCGCTCTCCGGCCAGACGCATAAAGCGATCCATCCGAGAGCGAAGTGTTTCCGCTGATCTCGCTGTCCACGACGGCGACGGACGACCCGGTTGGAAGGTCGTCGATCCGGATTCCCGTTCCTGCGTTGCCGCTGATTCGCACGCGCGAGACGCCGAGCGTGATCGGGGTGGCGCCACCAACGAGTGCGATACCGTGGTTTGCGTTCCCGACGACCTCGAGTGTTACGCCGTTGGTGAATCCTGAAAGGAACGTCGGCACGACCCCGGGGGGCCCTTCGAGATGTAAGGTGCCACCGCGTACCTCAACGCCGATTCCGCTCTCGCGAAATCCTCCGCCAACGACGTTGACGGTGGCCCGCTCCGCAGCGTCTACCAACAATGCCGCACGAACTGTCTGCCGCACCTCGACGTCGTCGAGGTCCGCGCCACAGGCGCCGGACACCGCGACGCCGGTTGCGAGGAGCCCTGCCCCATCCACGGCGACATGTCGTAGCGACGGCGTTCCGGTCGCCCCACACGACGCCGCAACGCCAACGCCTTCCGCGGCTGCGCCCTCCAAGGCGACGCGCTCGATCACCCCCTGAAGGTCGATCACTGCAGCGAGCGGCGAGGAGTCGGCGCGAACAGTTGTGAGGGCGTTCGTACTTTCTGTCCCGATGAGGGTCACGCCCGCAGCGACGTGAAGCGGGAATGCCTCCCCTGTCTCTGCGACTCCGAACACCGGCGCATCTCCGTACGCGCGGGTGACCGCGCCGGTGTCAGCGTGCGAGGTCGCGTAAGCAGCCGCCGCGTCGAGCGCATCGCCTAGCCTTCCGAACCGACACGCGACGGGCGACATGACGCCTGTCGGATACGGCGCATCCTCTATCCTGCTCCCCGCCGGATCGGCCGCGAACTCGGGCCCGTCGTTCGGCGGGCACTTGCAGCCCAGCGCGCCGCTCTGCTCGCCGCACAGGAGGCTGCACTTCTTGTCGAGCCCGCAGCCCTGGCCGGAAGGGCAGTCCTCCGCGTGGCCGGGGCGGCAGGGCGCGCCCTCGACGTCGACCTGGCAGGCGACGAGCGCGGCGAGGAGGACCGGCAGGAGGCGGCGCATCAGAACTTCTTCTCCACGAAGAACAGCGTGGCGCCCGCAGCTGCGGCGCTGCCCGCGACGACGTACATCACGTTCGCCTTGCGCGCCTGCGAGGTCGCGTCGGAGGCGTGACCGCTCGTGATGGTTCCATTGGCCTCCCGGCTCTGGTCGTGGAGCTCGGACTCCGCCTGCCGCGCAGACCAGCCGAAGTAGCCGCCCGCGGCTGCCGCGGCGACGGCGGTGCCCGCGGCGATCCAGGTGAAGAGCCGCCGCTTCTCCTTCGGGGCTCGGGGCGAGGCGGGCACCGTGGACTTGGCGTCTCGTACGCCACGCGCGGGCGCGCCGAGCGAAAGATCGGGCTTCGCGGCGGTCGCGGTCGCGGTCGAACCCGCCGGCTGGGAGGGGCGGAGCTGCACGTCCACGACATGCGCCGCGCTCGCGGCCATCGCGATCTCCTGCGCGACCCGCTCGTGCCCGGCGAGCGCGAGCTCGAGATCGTAGCTCCCGGGCGGAAGGACGAGATGGAACGGTGCCGTGCCGCGCACCCGGCCGTCGATGCGCACCTCGGCACCGGGCGGGTCCGAGTAGACGAGGAGCGGCTGCGCTCCCGTCGCGGCGAGCCGCTCTTCGAGCTTCTTCACCGCGGCGCGCACGACGGCGCGATCGTTCGCCTCGGGCGTCTCGCGCAGATAATCGTGGTAGCTGCGGATCGCCGCCGGCCACTCGCCGAGCCGCTCGCGGCACTGCGCGACGTTGTAGTGGATCGCGCCGGCGGGCTTCAGGCGATACGCCGCCTCGAACTCCGCGATCGCCTCGCGGTACTGCTTCGCCCGGTACAGCTCGGCGCCCTTGCGAAAGCACGCCTTCGCCTCGGCGACGTCGTCCGCGCGCGCGGACGGCGGCGGCAGGAGGGTCGCCAGGAGCAGCGCGAGCGGGAGGAGGCGGCGGATCATTGGAACGGGTCCGGCTTCAGGTCCTTGCCGTCCGCGGCGTAGGGGTCCTTCACGTCGCCTGGGGCGGGAAGCGCGCGCGGCTTCGCGCGGAGCTGAGACGTCGCGGGCGCGCTCTGGACGATCTCCTCGGGCGAGGCAGCGGGGACCGGGTCTGGAGCGTCGAAGCGGGGCACGGCTCGCGCCGCGACGATGGAGGTCGTCCCTCGACTTCGCTCCGCCGCTGCCGCGGCTTCGCTACGCTCGGGATGAACGGCCTCCAGAGATCCGGCTCCCTCTCGACTTCGCTCCGCCGCTGGCTCCCTCGACTTCGCGCCGCCTTCGGCGGCGCTACGCTCGGGATGCACGGCCTCCAGAGATCCGGCCCTCTCCCCCCTCACCCACCATCCCCCTATCCCCGCGAGGCAGAGCGCCGCGACCGCCACGACCGCGGCGAGCGTCACGGGACGGACGCGCAGCGGCGTCTTCGACCACACGGCCGATCCGGTGAGCGCGACGGTCTCGGCGCACGACCGGCTCCCGCCCCGGCCCGGCCGGCCGAGCGCGTGGATCGGCTCGGGCTCGGGACCATCGAACCGTGCGGTGGCGATCGCGTGCCGGATGCCGCTCGCGGTCGCGAGCGCGCCGCGCAGCCGTCCGATCTCCGCCGCAAACGCCGCCATCGACGGGTGCCGATCCTCCGGCCGCTTCGCGAGCGCGCGCAGGACGAGCGCGTCGACCTCGGGCGGCACCGCCGCGTTGCGGTGGC
>DATIDF010000379.1:0-3755 GCA_035456445.1 Anaeromyxobacter sp. | reverse complement strand
CACAGTCGCCCCGTCAGACTTCGCGGAGCGGTTACTCTCGGGCGGGGCGCCCGCGGAGCGGTTACTCTCGGGCGGGGCGCCCGGCGGGGCGCCCGCTGAAGCGGTACGAGCGGCTCACGACCCGCCTGCGCGAGAGAGCGCGCGCAGAGGGTCTGGTCGAATAGAGCGGCGTCGCGAGGTCAACGGGCGAGGCGCGCCTGGATGGTGCGCGCCTCGTCCACCAGCGGTAGCCCCCGATCCGCGGGGGCCCATCGTGCGAGGACCGTCTCGAGGTCGCGACGCGCCTCGGTATGAAGCCCGAGGTGCTCGAGCGCGCGTGCGCGCACGATGAGCGCGCGCGGCCCGTTCGCCGCGAGGTCGAGCGCGGACGCGTTGAAGAAGTCGAGCTGGTCCACCGGCCGAAGCGCCTCGACAGCTTCCTCGGCGCGGCCGGCCGCGAGCAGCACCTCCCCGAGGATGTACGCGGACTCGACGGCGAAATCGGCGCGACCGATGTGCGGCACCGCCGCGAACGTCCTCAGCGCCGGGATCGCCTCGCTCCAGCGCGAGGCGGCCGCCAGCGTGAGACCGCGATGGTACGCGTGCGCCGGCGCGTCTGCAGGGAGGTCACGCGCGGCGACGGCAGCCCGATCGAGCGCGCCGAAGAAGGCGAGCGCAGGCGCGAGGTGTGCGACGCCCCGCTCCCGCGAGAGCACCTCCACCGCCTCCGGCGCTGCGCGGCGGTCGCGTCCCACGCTGACGAGGCGCGCCCAGTCGAGCGACGGCGCCGCAAAGGCGCAGCGCGGCCCGAGCTGCTCGCACGCATGCCGCGCCTCGGCGACGCGGCCGCGGTACGCGAGCAGCTCCGCAAGCCGTGCGAGGCCGAACCCCCGCTCGTCCTCGTCCTCGCCGCGCTCCGCCAGCGCGCGGTACGCCGCCTCGGCCTCGTCGAAGTACCCCGCCATGGCGAGCACGTTCCCGGCGCCGCGCGTCACCATCACGGTCCCCGTGGATCCGCGCCGCAACGCCTCCCTCGCCCACGCGACCGCCTCGTCCCGTGCACCCGCCCGCAGCAGCGTCTGCGCGAGCACGGCGAGGTTCGGCGCCGTCGGCTTCTGCGCCGCCGTGCGCCGGGCAACCGCGATCGCCTCCTGCGCCTGGCCGCGCTCGGCGAGGAGGCGGACGAGGTCCGCCGTGGCGCAGTAGTACGCCGGGTCGAGCGCGAGCGCGCGTCGGTAGAGCTGCTCCGCCTGTCCGAGGTGACCCGCAACCCAGAGCGCCTGGGCCGCGTGGAACAGCGCGATCTTGTCGCGCGGGAAGCGGGCGGCGAGCTCACCCGCGAGCGCCGCAGCCTCGTCGCGCCGGTCGTCGTCGGCGGCGTCGAGCGCGAGGATCAGGAGCCGCTCGCGATCCGGCATCCCGACCGCGGCGGCGACGGCGGCGCGCTGGTGCTCGGCCCGATCCGCCACGCGCCCGAAGACGCCCGCGAGGTAGGCGAGGCCGAAGTGCGCGGCAGCGTGCTGCGGGTCGATGTCGAGGGCCCGCTGGTACTCGTCTCGCGCCGCGGTGAACTCCTGGTACTGGGAGCTGAGGTCGAGGCCACGCAGCCAGTGCGTGTACGCAGCGAGACTCCCGGTCGCGGCGTTCTCGAGCGAGACCTCCGCGACCGCCTCGCGTTCCGCAGAGCGTTCACGGGTGACGACGAGCGCAACCGCGATCGCGGCGAGCAGCACGAACGGCACCAAGACGGCGGCGGCCCGGCGCCACCGCGCACGGCGCGCGAGGCGCCGTCGCAACGCTTCGATGCGCTCGAGCTCGCGGACCACTGCGGCGCCGTCCGACGGGCGCGCGGCGGGATCTTCGGCGGTCGCAGCGTCTACGAACGCATCGAGCGCAGCGCGGAGTCCGGCCAGCGGACGCTCCGGACCAGGGATGTCGCCCAACTCGGAATGGTTTCCCGTCAGCAGCTCGCGCACCATCACGCCGAGTGCGTAGACGTCGGTCCGGGCGTCCTCGGCCTCGCCGCGCCGCTGCTCCGGTGACATGTACGCGGCGGTGCCGCCGGGCATGAGCGCCCGCCCGGCACGCCACGACATCCCGAAGTCGAGCACCTTGGCCGTGCCGTCGCGGCATAGGAATACGTTGGCCGGCTTCAGGTCCCGGTGGACGACACTCCGCTCGTGCGCGTGCGCCAGCGCGCGCCCGACCTGCAAGGCGACCGCGAGCGCATCCTCCGCATCGAGGGCGCCGACGCGGTGGAGTCGCTCTGCGACCGTCTCGCCCTCCAGCAGCTCGAGGACGAGGTACGGCATACGCAGGTGAATGCCGACGTCGAAGAGCGCCACGATGTTCGGGTGCGCGAGCTGCGCCGCGGCCTCGGCCTCGTCGCTCGAGATCGGGGCGTCCGACGGCAGTTCGGTGCGGACGAGCTTCAGCGCGATGTGCCGCCCCAGCCACGTGTCGCGCGCCTCGTAGACGGTCGCGAACCCGCCGCGCCCGATCTCGCGAACGACCTCGAAACGTCCTGCGACACACTCGCCGGGCAGGAGGACCGGCGCGCTCTCCGGGACCGGCGCGCGGGCCAGCTCGCGGAGGAGCGCGGTCATCGACCCCGGCGCCACTGTCGTCGTGGCCGGGGGTTCGGGCCCCGCGCTCTCCCTGGCGGTGACGGTCGTCACGCAGCTCCCAGCGATACTTGGCGCCGATCGTACTCGATCCCACGCAGCCCGCGGGGGACCGGCGTTTCGCGCGAAGTGTCATGATGGCCGCACCGTCACGACGGGACGAGGGCCGCGTGCCGGCGAGCTGCGCGGGCGCGGTCCAAAGGCCCGGCCACTCGGCGCCACGGCGGACGAGACCGGCGGCGACTCCGCCTCGCACCTGTGCGTGATGCGCTTGACGCGGGCGTTCTTCTTCGTGGCGCTGCTGAACCAAGGGAAGGTCTCGCTGGCCGAGGTCCGGGACGCAGCGCTTCCGTCGGTGGCCCAGAAACCCTCGAAGCGCCCGAGGGACGCGTTCACTGCCCGCGCGACGAGGGGCCGCGGTTGCGGGCGCCAGCCGAGCCGTGAACATTCCCGGGAACACGTCACGACACTGCGTTGCCCGTGTGTCATTCGCCTGGCCCTACGGGGTAGCCCTCGCCCGCCCTACAGGCGCGAACCCTGCCAGCGGCAGGCGACTTGGGCGTTGTCCGAGCCGCTCCCGATCGGTCCGAGGGGTACTCACGGCAGTTGTTTTCGTCGCTAGCGCGCCCCCCTTGCGCACACCACAGTCGCCCCGTCAGGCTTCGCGGAGCGGTTACTCTCGGGCGGGGCCCTGCCGTCAGGCTTCGCGGAGCGGTTACTCTCGGGCGGGGCCCCCGCGGCGAAGCGCCGACGATTGGTCCGAGCGGTACTCACGGTCAGTTGTTTCGTCGCCAGCGCGCCCCTTGCGCACACCACAGCCGCCCCGTCATCAGCGTCGCGGAGCGGTTCGGGCGGGGCGCCTCGCTCTCGGGCGGGGCGCCAGCCGGGATCTCCTCGTAGGCTGGCGCGGGCGCCTACCCAACCGTTACGTTTCGCCGCCGAACTGGGAACGTGCGGTACTCCGATCCGCTGGGACCGAGGTGACCGATGGAGCGAAAGAAGGCGTCCGACTTCCACCCCGAGGTGCTGAGCCTCTTCGATCTGTACGTCCACGGCTTGATCGACCGCCGCGCCTTCCTGGCCAGGGCGGCGAAGTTCGCGGTGGGCGGCATGACCGCCAGCATGCTGCTCGACGCGCTCAACCCCAAGTTC
>DATIDF010000378.1:0-3207 GCA_035456445.1 Anaeromyxobacter sp. | reverse complement strand
CTCACCACGAGCGCACTCGAGTGCCCGGCTCCGCTCGCCCTGAGCCTGTCGAAGGGCGAGCGGCAGCGCTGGCGATCGCTCATGGTGAGCGGAGTCTAGCCGTCACCGTGCGGAGAACCGCGAACGCCGGCTCAGGGAAGCTGACGCCTCACGCGCGAGATCTCCCTCACTCGTCCACGCGGATGACGCCCTTCTTGATCGCGAACCGGACGAGCTCGGTCCGGTTGTGCACGCCGAGCTTCTCCATCACGTGCTCGCGGTGGCTCATGGCGGTCTTCACGCTGATGCCGAGCACGTCCGCGACCTCCTTGTTGGACCGGCCCTCCGCGACGAGCTTCAGGACCTGCTTCTCGCGATCCGTGAGCGACTCGTACGGATCCGCGGCGACGCCCGGGCCTGTCTCCCCCGCGTGGAGCATGGCGGTGCGCGCCACCTCGGGGTCGAGCACGAGGCCGCCGCGGTGCACGGCGCGGATCGCGTTCGCGAGCTCGGAGCCGGCGGACTTCTTGAGGACGTAGCCCGCGACGCCCGCCTTGAGGAGCCGGCTCACGTACTCGCGATCCTCGTACTGCGACAGGATCAGGACCTTCGCGCGCTTGCCGAGCTTCTTCAGCTCGAGCGACGCCTCGATGCCGCCGAGGCCGGGCATGGCGATGTCCATGAGGACGACGTCCGGATCGAGCCGCTCGACCTGGGCGATCGCCTCCATGCCGTCGCTCGCGTCTCCGACGACCTCGATGTCGGACTGCAGCTGCAGGAGCGCGCGGATGCCCTCGCGCAGGATGGCGTGGTCGTCCGCGATGAGGACCCGGATCTTGCTCATGCGACGACTCCTCCCCGCCCGTCCTTCGCCTCCTCCGGCCGCGGCGGCTCGGCCGGCGGCAGGGGGACCCGCACCTGCACCCGCGTCCCCTGCCCCGGCGCCGAGTCTATCCGAGCCGAGCCTCCGAGGATCTCCGCACGCTCGCGGATCCCGAGGAGGCCCCACGGACGGCGCCCCTCGCGCTTCGCCGCGGCCTCGACGTCGAACCCGTGCCCGTCGTCCTCGATCTCGATCAGGAGCTCGTCTCCCTCGACGCCCACCTGCACGAGCACGGCGGTCGCCTTTGCGTGCCGCGCGATGTTGCTCATCGCCTCCTGGCACATCCGGAAGAGCGCGGTCTCGAGCTCCGGCGGCAGGCGGCGGTCCAGCTCGCCGAACTCGCAGCGGACCGAGATCCCGCGCGTCTCGAGGCTCCGCGCGGCGTACCAGCGGATCGCCGAGGACAGGCCGAGGTCGTCGAGCACCGAGGGCCGCAGGTCGAGGATGAGCCGGTGGACGTCCTCGAGCGTGCGCACCGCGACGGCCTTCACCTCGTCGAGCCGCGGCGTGAGCCCGCCGCGCAGCGCGTCCTGCGCGGCCTCGAGCCCCATCGCGAGCACCGCCAGGCTCTGGGTCGTCTCGTCGTGCAGCTCGCGGGCGATCCGCTTCCGCTCGTCCTCCTGCGCGGTGATGATCTTGCGCAAGAGCTGGCCGCGGTCCTCGTCGTGCTCGCGGAGCCGCTCGAGCGCGTCGTTCAGCGCCCGGGTCCGGTCCTCGACGCGGTCCTCGAGCTTCGCGTTCACCTGCGCCAGCTCGGCGACCGTGCCGCGCAGCGCCTCGCGCATCCGCTCGAGCGCCTTGCCGAGCCGGCCGACCTCGTCCGAGCCGAGGTCCGGGATGGGCCAGGCGAGCTCGCCGCCGGCGATCCGCTCTGCCTCCGAGGTCAGCACGCCGATGGGCCGCGTGACGCTCTGGGCTGCGCCCCACGCGAACGTCCCGACCAGCGCGAGCTGGAAGAAGAGCCCGACGCCCACCACGTACCAGGGGACGCCCCCCTGCATCGGGAGCGCCTCGGCGGTGGCCTGCCGCACGACGACCGCCCAGGGCGCGGCACCGAGCGGAGCGAACGTGAGCAGCTCGTTCTCCACCTGGCGATCGGAGCTGCCGATCTCCGGGACGCTCCGATCCACGTGGCAGTCGCGGCAGTTCACGGAGGTCGTCCGGCGCGCCGCCATCAGCTGACGGATGCCGCCGCCGCACCCCGCCGCCTTCCCCGCGCGCCCGCGCTCGGTAGACGCGAGCACCCGCCCGCTCGCGTCGACCAGATCGGCGAAGCCGGTCCGGCCGCGCCGCAGGTGCTCCAGCATCCGGCCGAAGTTGCGGCGCTCGGGCCGGAACGTGCCGCCGACGACGCCGACCACCTCGCCCTTCCAGTTCCGCACCGGCACGAGCTCGTGGACGACGGTGCCGCTCGGCTCGACCACCAGCTCCGACATGCGCGGGCGCCCGGTCGCGAGCACCTCGTCCACGAGCGGCCGCGCCGCCTCCGGGACCTCGGAGAGCGTGCCGCTCGGCTCGTGCGCGAGGACGTTCTGCTCGCGATCGGTGAGGAAGATCGTCTCGCGATGCCCGAGCGACTCGTACGCCGAGCGGACGAGCCGCCGCTCCTGGGAGAGGTCCGCGTCGCCGAAGCCGGAGGACAGCGCGGACGCGAGCCGCTGCAGCGACTCGAGGTCGGAGGTGAGCCCCTCGTCGAAGTGCGCCGCGACCGCGTCCGCCGCGGCGTTCCGGCCCGAGACGATCCGCTCGTCGAAGCCGCGGATCCAGTAGAGGCCGACGCCCGCCATGAGCACGATCGGGAAGAAGATCCCGATCGCCATGAGCAGGTACACGCGGGTGCGGAGCGAGATCCCGCCCGCTGCCGAGCCTGGCGCGCTCACTTGCCGCTCCCGTGGAGGCTGTGCGCGATGCGCATGAGCTCGTCGAGATCGCCCTGCGTCCGGAGCAGCACCGCGCGCCCGTCCACGTTCCAGGACAGCTCCTGCCAGGGATCGCCCTCGACGAGCACCGATGCCAGCGACGCGGGGTGGCCGCCCACCACCGTGCGCCGCGAGGAGAGGACCGTCCGGTTGGCGAGGAGCGCGGGGTCGATCTCGTCGCCCGCCTGGATCGCGGCGAGCATCTCGACGCCGGGCCCGCCGTGACGCGCGACGAACGTGAGGCGCACCGAGCCGCGGCGGCCCCCCGCGACGCGGATCTCCGCGGGCGGCCAGGCGAGCCGCGCAGGGTAGTAGCCGGGCAGGACGATGCGGGCCCCGAGCCGGCGCTCCGCCTCCTGGATCGTCGCCGCCCGGTGCGGGCCCGCGTCGCCGGTGACGAGCCGCGGGATCGTGCCGAGGCCCAGG
>DATIDF010000377.1:0-8668 GCA_035456445.1 Anaeromyxobacter sp. | reverse complement strand
CCGGCGAGCGTCGTCTGCGGCAGGTAGTAGAGCCCGTCGCGCGGCGAGACGCCCTTCACGACGCCGTACGTGACGCGCAGCGTGCCGTTCGCGTCGGGCGCGAGCACGCCGCCGGCCTTCGCCAGGAGCGCGCGGCCACGGACCGGCGCCACGCGGGAGCGGGCGCCTTCGTGCGCGTACTGCTCCTCGCGGAGCTGCTCCTCGAAGGGCCGGAGTGCCGCGAAGAACGCGAGGAATGCGTCGTTCCGGGCGGCGAGGTCCTTCGTCGCCCTGCGCTCGAGGAGGGCGAGGCGGGTCTTCGTGTCGGCGAGCTTCGTCCCCGCGTACAGGCGGTCGAGGAGCGCGTCGATCTTCGCGCCGGCCTCCTCCGCGGACGCACCGGGCGCGATGCCGAGCGCCGCGTCGAGCGGCGGGATGCGCTGATCGGGCGGGAGCGCCGCGGCCTCGACGAGCGCGTAGCGGAGCTGCGCGCGATCGGCGCCGGGATCGAGGGTCCGATCGAGCCGCGCCATCGCCTCCCGGAGCCGGGGCCACTCGCGCTCCTGGAAGGCGGGATCGCGGTCGAGGTCCTTCTTCGGCCGCTCCTCCGCGAGCCGCCAGATCGTGCGCGCCGCCGAGTAGAGGGAGGAGCTCGTGGTGAAGGACTGGAACACGACGTTCCGCTCGCGCGTCCGCTCCTTCTCCGCCTCGAGCCGGTCGAGCGCCGTGAGCGCGTCCCCGTACTCGGCGAGCCGCCGCGGATCGGCCGCGATCCACTCCTTCAACGCCTGCTCGTCCGCCGCCCGCTTCGCGAGGAGGCCGCCCTTGGCAGCGCCCGCGAGCACGCCCTCGCGGTTCTTCATCGAGTTCGCGAGCCCACGCACGCGCGCGTTCACGCGGATCGCGGTCTCCGCGGAGCCCTTCGCGAGCGGCTGGAGGATGGCGAGGAGGTCCTTGTTGCGGCGCACCGTGCCCGGGTACGCCCACTCCATCTGCTCCTTCACCTGGCGATGGGTCTTGAGGCGCTGGGTGCGGCCCGGGTACCCGGCCACGAACACGAGCTCGCCCTCGGAGACGCCCCGCGGTGACACCTCGAGGAAGCGCTTCGGGCGGTAGGGGACGTTCTCCTTCGCGTGCGGCCGGGGGCTCCCGTCCTTGCCGACGTACGCGCGGTAGAGCGCGAAGTCGCCGGAGTGGCGCGGCCACATCCAGTTGTCGGTCTCCCCGCCGAAGTTGCCGACGTCGCCGGGGGGCGCGAACACGAGCCGGACGTCCTGGATCTCGAGCTGACCTAGCTCGAACCAACGCGCACCTTCGAAGAACGACGCGACCGTGCAGCGCAGCCCCGGCTTCTCGCAGCGCGCGGTGCGCTGCTTCACGCGCCGCTCGAGGAGCTTGCCGCGCTCGGCGTCGCCGAGCCTCCCGTCGATGCCGCCCGCGATCTCGTCCGTGACCTCCTTCACGGAGACCGTCACCCACACGCGCGAGCCCGGGCCGTTCCACAGCTCCTCCGCGCGCGAGCGCGCGACGAACCCGTCCTCCAGCAGGTTCCGCTCAGGGGTCGAGTTGAACTGGAGCGCGCCGATGACGCAGTGGTGGTTCGTCGCGATGAGGCCCTCCGGGGAGACGAAGGACGCGCTGCATCCGCCGAGCGACACGATCGCGCCCATCGGTTGGCCGGTCAGCTCGGCGAAGCGCTTCGCGTCGCCGTCGAAGCCGAGCTCCGCGAGGCGCGGGGCGAGGTCCGGGAGCTGCTGCGGCATCCACATGCCCTCGTCCGCACGGGCCGGGGCGGCGAGCGCGAGCGTGAGCAGGGCGGCGAGGCGAGCTTTCACGGTCACCGTCTCCTCTTCGGGGGACGCGCGGACGTAATCACGCGAGCCGGCTGCGGGCAAGCGATCCGGCGCTCCCGAGCGGCGGGCGAGCGAGGGGAGGGGAGGCCGGTTCGTGACGTCGGCCTCGAGGGGGCACAGGGCACCGCGCCGGAGCGCGAAATAGCGCGCGCCGGCGCACGTAGACAGGGCGAACGGAGGTCACGGTCATGAAGGGCTTCGCGCTTCTCGCTCTCGCTCTTGCGCTCCAGGCGGCGTTCTTCTTCAGCGTGATGATGACGCCGACGGCCCGTGAGGCGGCGGCCCACCTCGCCCCCGCCGACCAGGAGCCGCAGCTCGTGCACCGGCTCGAGCCCATCGTCGTGGTCGCCCACGTGCGTTGACCTGCGCGCGCCTACGTTCTAAGTGTGCCGGCATGCAGGTGAGACTGAACGGGGAGCTGCGCGAGGTCCCGGAGGGCGTGACCGTCGGCGGGCTCCTCGGCCACCTCGGCGTGAAGGCGCAGCGGGTGGCGGTCGAGGTGAACGACACGGTGGTGACGAAGGATCGGTACGAGTCCCAGCGGATCGGCCCCGGGGACTCCATCGAGATCGTCGCATTCGTCGGTGGAGGGTAGCGATGGACACCTGGAGCATCGGCAAGCACACGTTCACGAGCCGGCTGCTCGTCGGGACGGGGAAGTATCCGGACTTCTCGACCATGCAGCGGGCGCTCGTCGCGTCCGGCGCCGAGGTCGTGACCGTGGCCGTCCGGCGCCTCGATCTCTCCAAGACGGGCGAGGCGTCGCTCCTCGAGTGGATCCCGAAGGGCATGAAGCTCCTGCCCAACACCGCCGCGTGCTTCACCGCCGACGAGGCGATCCGCACCGCCCGGCTCGGGCGGGAGCTCGAGCTGGGCGACCTCGTGAAACTCGAGGTGATCGGCGACCGCCGGACGCTCTTCCCGGACGTCGAGGGGCTCGTCGAGGCCGCGAAGGTCCTCGTGAAGGAGGGCTTCACGGTCCTGCCCTACACGAACGACGACCCCGTCACGGCGAAGAAGCTCGAGGACGCCGGCTGCGCGGCGGTGATGCCACTCGGCGCGCCCATCGGCTCCGGTCTCGGCATCCGGAACCCGTTCAACCTCCGCATCATCATGGAGACGGTGAAGGTTCCGGTGCTCGTCGACGCCGGTGTCGGGACCGCGAGCGACGCCGCCGTCGCGATGGAGCTCGGTGCGGTCGCGGTCCTCATGAACACGGCGATCGCCGAGGCGAGGGATCCGGTGCTCATGGCGGAGGCGATGAGGGCCGGCGTCGAAGCAGGCCGGAAGGCCTATCTCGCCGGACGGATCCCGACGAAGCTGCACGCCTCCGCGTCGAGCCCGATGACGGGGCTCATCGGGACGTAGCTCGCGCTGGCCCCGGCGACGGAGGCCCTGGGCTAGCCCACCGGCGCGATGCGCTCGATCGTCCCGATCGGCGAACGGAACACGCGCGATGGCTTGCCCCAGCCCCCTGCGGCGAAGCCCTGGCAGATGCGCTCGTATGCCTCCGGGTGCTGGTGCGGCGCGAACTCCTCCACGACGCCCTGGAGCACGAACCCGCTGAAGCCGTCGAGGTCCAGGACGAGCCGCGTCTCGTGGCGGTTCGCCTTCAGGTTCATGTAGGTCTTCAGCGCGAGGCCATCGCCGTGGTAGAGCGCGAGCCTGTCGCCCTCGACCTCGTGGTGGAAGATGAACCGCGGCGAGATGTTGGCGGTCTCGCCGACGCCGACGAGCGCGTAGCGGACCCCCGCGAGCGTGTCCTGCAGCTCCTCGAACGGAACGTTCTCGAAGAACTTGAGGGTGTACGGGCTGTGATGGACCGTGAAGATCTGCGCGCCCTTCACGAGCAGCGTCCCGGTTCCGTCGTCCTCGATCAGATCGCCCTCGGTCGTCCCCGCGGACAGCGCGCGCGTCTTGACCTGATACCCCTGGTACTGCTCGACGCGCGTCATGTGAACGCTGAGGCACTCGCCCTTCTGAGGGCGGCGCGCGAGCGGACCGGCGAGCCGGATCGCGAGGTCGCGGCCGGTGAGGCCCGGCGCGATCTCGCGGATGCGGTTCACCGAGACGGCCGCGAACGAGCCGGGCAGGCTCGTCGTCCCCATGAACGACAGGACCTTGTCGTACTTGACCGTCGGGAAGTGGCTCGCCTGCTTCGCCTTCTGCTCCTCCAGGAACGTGAGGAAGCTTTGAAGGTCGCTCGACACGTGATCACCTCTGGGAGCAGGATGGCGTGCGCACGCGAGCTTACGGATGGCCGTTCCCGTTGTCCACCTGATCACGGACCGCCGGCTCCAGCCTGATCTTCACGCGCGGGCTGCCGCCGCGCTCGCCGGATTACCGCCCGGGCGGGTGGTGGTCCAGCTCCGCGAGAAGGATCTCGACGGCCGCGACCTGCTCCGGTTGGCGCGCGCGCTCGCGGCGGCCTGCCACGAGGCCGGGCAGCGGCTCGTGGTGAACGATCGGGTGGACGTCGCGCTGGCCGCGGGTGCGGATGGCGTACACCTGCCGGCCGCGGGGATCCCCCCCGAGGACGCGCGGCGCTTGCTCGGCGACGAGGCGCTCGTCGGCGTGTCGTGCCACTCGGCGGCCGAGGTGCGGAGGGCGCGCGAGGCAGGCGCGAGCTACGCGAGCGTGAGCCCCGTCTATGACACGCCGTCCAAGCGGGCGTACGGGGCGCCGGTAGGCCTCATGGTGCTCCGGGAAGCCGCCGCGTCCGGGTTGCCGGTGATCGCGCTCGGCGGGATCACGCCCGTGCGCGTGCCGGAGGTGCTCGCGGCGGGGGCACACGGCGTCGCGGCGATCCGCGCCTGGCTCGAGGGGGACGATCCCGCCGCCGCCGTTCGCGCGCTGCTGCCGCCGGCGGATCGCTGAGCACCCTCCTCCCGTTCTGGACCGACGCAGCGGGCCGGAGGGATGACGGGACGCAGGGCGAGGCAAGGCGATCCTAGCGATCGCTCTCGCGAGGGCGAAGCGCGAGGAAGTACTGGTAGGGGAGGAACGTTCGTTCCTCGCTGACGTCGAGGCCGGCCGCGGCAGCCGTGGCGAGGAAGTCCTCGCGCGACACCTTGTGATCCGGCGGCGGCCCCACCGGCAGCTCGCCGGCGTGGAAGTCGACGTTCACGATGCGTCCACCCGGTCTCAGTCGCGCCGCCAGCCGGCGCAGCGTCCCCGCGCCGTCCGGGAAGTGATGGAACGCGTTCACGAGCAGGATGAGGTCGCACGGCTCGGGCGGCACCCCGTCGCCCTCCGGGGCGAACACTGGGTGGACGTTCGCGAGCCCCGCCTCTCTCGCGCGCTGCTCGAGCAGCGCGATCATGCGCGGCTCGACGTCGATCGCGAACACGCGGCCGGCCGGCCCCACCGCCCGCGCGAGGCGGACCGCGAAGTACCCGGGCCCGGCGCCCGCATCGCAGGCGACGCTGCCGGGACGGAGGCCCAGAGCTGCGACGAGCTCGTCGGGCTTCTGCCATTCGACGCGCGCGGGATCCTCGAGCCGCGCGAGGTAGGCGGCGAGGTCATCGGGGTTGCCGTGGCGGTCTCGGCCGTGCCCGTGCCCGTGCGGGTGCCCGTGGCCCGCGCCGTGGGCGTCGCCGTGACCGTCTCGCTTCCCGTGTACGCTCATGCTCGAGAGAGAGCCCGCCGGGCCGCGGCCGGTTCAGCCCTCGGTGGCCGCCGGCGCGTCGCGCGGCTGGTCTCGCGTCACGCCCGCCCGCTCCCGCAGCCGCCCGGGGCCGCGGACGAGCAGGACGAGCGCCACGGCGAGCATGCCGGCGTCGCGCAGCACGGTCAGCCACGTGGCGTTCTCGGTACCGCCGAAGCAGCCGCAGCGCAGGTCTATCCCCCGGAGCAGCGCCTGGGAGAGCCCGGCGGTGAAGACGGCGAGGATGCCGGTCGCGACGAGCGCGGCGCCGCGAGCGAGGCGCCCGGCGAGGAGCAGCGCGCCGAGGGAGATCTCTATCCCGATCACAACCGCCGCCACCGCGGGCACGAGCGACGGCGGCACGAGCCGGTAGTTCGCGACGTTCTCGGCGAACGCCGCCATGTCCGGGAGCTTCGTGACGGCCGCGTAGAGGAACGTCCCGCCGAGGCCGAGCCGCAGGAGCGCGAGGAGCAGGTTCACCGGTGGACCTCCGCCGGATCGTGGCAGGAGGGGCAGAAGCCCGAGGTCCCCGCGCCGCCCGCCGTGACCCACGCCGGCCAGGCGCCCTCGAGGACCCGCACGTCCGGGAGGCCCTCGCGCACGAGCCGGTGAGCGACCTCGTCGGCGAGCGCGCAGGTGTAGTCGCCGTCGTAGACGATCACCATCGGGTAGGCGCGCAGCGCGGCGATCGCGACCGCCTCCGCGGGGTGGCCGGCCGGCGGCAGGTGGACGGCGTTCGTGACGTGGCCGGCGGCGAAGTCGCTCGCGCCACGTGCGTCGGCGAAGCCGGCCTTGCACGCGTCGCAGAGCCCCTTCGCCTCCTCGACCTGGATGCGGGGCGCCCTGGCGGCAGGCGCGGCGCCCGGCACCGCGCACATCCCGGTGCCGCTCTCGGCGGCGGAGTGGACCGGATGGGCCAGGGTCGCGGGCCGAGGGCTCGCGGCATTGCCGGCGAGGCCGAGGAGCGCTCCTGCGCCGACGATGATCGCGGCCTCTGCGAGGGTGCGCACGGTGGGGATGCTAACGCGAGAGCGGCCGGGGGGCGATCCCGAAGGCTGCGGGTGCGCTCCCCTGGCAACGCGGCTATATTGCGCCGCGCATGGGCGTACCCGTCTTCGAGGTCTCCAAGGAGTTCATGTTCAGCGCCGCGCACCAGATCCGCTTCCACGGCGGAAAGTGCGAGCGGCTTCACGGCCACAACTGGCGCATCCGCGTCCACGCGCGCGCGAGCCAGCTGAACCGGATCGGCATGGTCGTCGACTTCGCGGATCTGCAGCGGATCGTCGCCGACATCGGCGCGCGCTTCGACCATCGGAACGTGAACGAGGTGCCGCCGTTCGACGAGGTGAACACCACCGCCGAGCTCCTCGCCCGCCACTTCTACGAGGAGGCGGACCGCGCGCTCCTCGCGCGCGAGGACGGGCGGGTGCGCGTGACCAAGGTCGAGGTCTGGGAGAACGAGGGCTCGCTCGCCGTCTACCGTGAGGAGTGAGCGCGGCGGGCTCGGAGCTCGCGGACGATCTCCGTCCGCGCCGCGTCGGCAACGAGCGCGTGCAGCGCCGGGAAGACGACCTCCTCCTCGAGCGCGAGGTGTCGTGCGAAGTGCTCGCGGAGCACCGCGGCTGCTCCGCCGAGCGCCCGTGCGAGCTCCGCGTGACGCCCCGGTGAGGTGGCGAGCTCGGCGCACAGGTCGACCACGCGCGCGATCGGCATGACCTGGCCGGCGTGCTCGCGGTGCATCGTCACGAGGGCGGCATCGACCTGCCTGTCCCGACCGGCCAGCCTAGGGAGGATCGACTCCTCCTCGTCTCGGGCGTGGAGGGGGAAGGCCTCGACGAAGTAGCGGCGGACGGCCGTCGCCACCTCCGCGACCTCCGCCTCGGACGCTCCCTCAGCGGATGCAAGGCGGGACGCCAGCTCGGTGAACGCCCGGATCCGCCCGTGACACTCGAGGAGGAGTCCCAAGGCGTCATCCGCGATCGTCCCAGTGCCGATGTGGGTGAGCATCTCCCGTTCGAACGCGCGCGGGGCCGTCAGTCTTCCCTCGTATCCTGTCAGCGTGCCCGCGCTCATCCTCGCCCGGACCCCTCTCGCCGCGGCGAGGGCGGCGCGACGCCTCTGCGACGCGCAGGACGGCGTCCTGTTCGGGCCGCAGGTCGCGACCCTCGACCGGCTCGTCCTCCCGCTCCTCGCGGCGTCGGGCGACCGGCGCGCGGTTCTGGAGCCACTGGCAGAGCGGCTCGTCGCCGTGGAGGCGGCGAGGGAGGTGGGCGGCGCCTTCGCGGGGCTCCTGGCGGAGGGGGGGACCGCCGCCGCGCTGGCGGGCGCGCTCGCCGAGCTGCGGCAGGGCGAGGTTCTCGTCGCGGACGTGCGCGCGGCGGCGCGGACGCTCGACGGCGCAGCGGCCACCCGGCTCGCAGCGCTCGCCGACGCGCTCGCGGCATACGAGGCGCGACTGGCTCGCGCGGGCGCGCTCGATCGGGCCGGCGCGATGCGCGCCGCGGCGGAGGCGGCCTCGCGCGGCGCGAGCTGCCCCGAGACGGCGGACCTCGATCTGCTCGTCGTGGCCGGACTCGGCGAGGCGAGCGCCGCAGAGTGGGACCTGCTCGCCGCGCTGGTCTCGCGGGCGCGTCGCACCCGGCTGCACCTGCCGTTCTTCCCGGAGCGCGCCGACGCCTGCGCACCCGCCGAACCGCTCCTGCGGCGGTTCGAGGCGCTTCACGAGCTCGCCGCGCAGCGCGAGATCGAGGTCGTGCTCGGGCGGCTGGATGGCGAGGGCCGGGCTCCGCTCCCGGCCGCGCTGCTCGCGGTGTTCGGCGGCGGACGAGTGCCCGGGCCGGCCGGAGGCGGCGAGGTCCTCGCCGTCGCCGCCGCGGGTGAGGAGGGCGAGGCGGATGCGGCGGCCCGGACCGTCGCCGCGCTGGTGGAGGGGGGGATGGCGGCCGAGGAGGTCGCGGTGATCGCGGCCGCGCCGCGACGGCTGGCGGCCCCGCTCGCTCGAGCGCTCGCTGCGCGCGGCGTGCCGCTCTCGACGGGACGCGGTGAGGCGCTGGCCGATCTCCCGCCGATCCGCGCCGTCCTCGACGCGATCGCCGCGGCCGCGGAGCCCACCCGCTCGACCATCGAGCGGCTCGCGGCCTCGAGCTACGTCGCCCCGGCCGGAGTCGGCGGTCCGCTCGGGGTGCTGCTC
>DATIDF010000376.1:0-2854 GCA_035456445.1 Anaeromyxobacter sp. | reverse complement strand
CGCGCACCCGATATCCGCGCACGCCCAGCGAGAAGTCCCCGGTCGTGCCGTTCGAGTTCCCGCCGAGGAATCCGGTGACCAGCACGCCCTCTCTCAGGTCCGCGAGGAGCTCTGCCTGCGTCCGCTCGCCGAGCGACCAGGCGAGATTCGAGCTGCGCGCGGTCATCGGGGGGATGCCGAGCTTCCGGCCATAGTAGGTGTCCACGTAGTAGGCGCGCAGCACGCCGCGCTCGAACACCGGGAACGGATGGGCGGCGAGGCCCTCGCCGTCGTAGAGGCGCGAGCCCAGGCCGCGCGGCACGTGCGGATCGTCCCGGACGTCCAGCAGGGGGTTGCCGACCGAGGCGCCGATCTTCCCTTCGAGGAACGAGCGCTTCTGCTGGATGGACGCCGCGGCGAGCGGGCCGAACAGGGAGCCCACGATCCGGCCCGAAGCGCGGTTGTCGAGCGCCATCGTGAGCACCGCCGACTCGCCCTTGCGCGTCCCGATCCGAGAGATCGCCCGCTCCGCCGCGCGGCGGCCGATCGCCTCCGGCGCCTCCATCGCGCTGCGGAAGCGCCCGCCCGAGGCCGCGTACTCCTCCGGCCGGCGGCCATCGGGATCCCGGACCGTGACCTCCGCGCCGATCCAGAAGTCGGTCCCCTGCCGCTCGCCCTCGAAGCCGTTCGTGTGGACGAGCGTGCTCTCGGAGCGAGTGTCCGAGACGCTGGTCGAGACCGACAGGATCGCCTCCGCGCCGCGGACGGCGCGCGCCGCGGTCTCCACCGCCTCGGCCTCGGCGCGGCGCTGCGCGGCGGTGACGGTGGAGTAGCTCGGGTCCTCGAGCTCGAGGTCGAGGTTCGCCTGGCCGCGGTACAGCTCCGGATCCGGCAGCCGCCGGTGGGGATCGGGGGCGAGCGTGCGCGCGAGCGCGACGGCGTCCTCGAGGAAGCGGTCGAGCGCGTCGGGACGCAGGTCGCTGGTCGAGACCGAGGCGTACCGTCCGTCGACGTAGAGATCGAGGCCGAGGCCGCGCGTCGTCGCCTCCGACACCTTCTCCACCTTCCCGTCGCGCCAGGCGACCTCGACGTGGCGAGCGCGGTAGGCGCCGACGGACGCATCGGTGGCGCCCTTCTTCTTCGCGAGCTCGGCGGCGCGGCGGGTGATCTCGAGGAGGTCGGACATTGCGTTCGTCTCTCGGCCGTTCGCCCTTCGACTTCGCGGCGACTTCGTCGCCGCTACGCTCAGGACGAACGGCTCAGGTGGTTCGTGCAAACCTGCTGATCCGGCAGCGGCCCGCACCTGGGATGCTGAAAAACCCGCTCATGGTGACCCCTCGACAGGCTCGGGGAACCACGAGCGGGGAAGGGATCACGAGCCGCGTCCGCCAACGGTCATCGACGAGACGCGCACGGTGGGGAGACCTTGCGAGACGGGAACGCTCTGCCCGTCCTTGCCGCAGGTCCAGCCGCCCTCGTCGATGGCGAGGTCGTCCGAGACCATGTCCACGCGCTCGAGCGCCTGCGGGCCGTTGCCGATGATGTTCACGTCCTTCACCGGCCGGGTGAGCTTGCCGTCCTCGATGAGGAAGCCGTTCTTCACGTAGAACGTGAAGTCGCCCGCGCCAATGTTCACCTGGCCGTTCGAGAAGTTCATGCAGTAGATGCCCTTCTTCACGGAGCGGATGATCTCCTCCGTGCGGTGCGGGCCGGGCAGCATGTACGTGGAGCGCATGCGCGGCAGCGGCGCGTGCCGATAGCTCTCGCGGCGGCCGCTCCCCGTGGGCTTGACGCCGTAGTGGCGGGCGGAGATCGCGTCGTGCAGGTAGGTCGTGAGCACGCCGTCCTGCACGAGGTGCGTCGTGCCGGCGTCGTTGCCCTCATCGTCGACGTTGATCGCGCCGCGCGCGCCCTCGTTCGCAGCGTCGTCCACGATATGGACGAACGGCTGGGCGATCCGCTTGCCGATCTTGTCGGCGTAGATCGAGACGCCCTTGCGGTTGAAGTCCGCCTCCATGCCGTGGCCGATCGCCTCGTGGAGGAGGATGCCCGAGGAGCCCGCGGCGAGCACGACGGGCATCTCACCCGCGGGCGGCGTCACCGCGTCGAAGAGCACCGTCGTCCGCGCGACCGCCTCGCGCACGACGCGGTCGAGCCGCTCCGGCGAGTAGAAGTCGAAGCCCGCGCGGCCGGCGACGTTGTAGCCGTTCTGCTCGCGGCGCCCGTCCGATTCGGCGAGGACGGAGAGGTAGAGGAGCGTCATCGGCTGACGGTCCTCGACGATCCGGCCGGAGGAGTCGGCGATGAGCACCACGCCGGACTCGTCGCGCAGGAACAGGTTCACCTTCTTCACGCGCGCGTCGGCCGAGAACGCGCGCTCGTTGAGGCCGGCGAGGAGCGGCAGCTTCTCCTGCGGGCGGACCTCCTCCCAGGGGCGGGTGAGCGGGTATCGATCCGGGAGGCCGCCGCGGACGTGGAAGCGCTCCGGGGTCGGCCGCGACGGCCCGTCGGCGATGAGCGCCGCGGTGCGGGCGCACTCGAGGAGTGCCGGCAGGGAGAGGTCCTCCGTGTAGCCGTAGCCCGTCTGGTCGCCCTTCACGACGCGCACGCCCACGCCCAGCTCGACCGAGGCGTACGCGCGATTCACCGCGCCGTCCTCGAGGCCGAGGTCGGACCCCACGCGGTGCTGGAAGAACACGTCCGCGTGCTCGCCGCCGCGCGCGAGCGCGGTGGATAGCGTCTGCGCGATCATCCGCTCCGTCACGCCGAAGCGCGCGAAGTAGCCGATCCCCTCGCTCGTGCCCGCCTGGGTGGCCGGACGAGCAGTCGTATCCTGGTTCACCATCCCGTTCCTTGCTCCGTCGCCGGTCGCGAC
>DATIDF010000375.1:0-28811 GCA_035456445.1 Anaeromyxobacter sp. | reverse complement strand
CTGAAGCCGCTCATCGTCTGCCGCGGCCCGATCCGCAAGGAGGCGATGGACGTCTTCGAGGAGATGGGGATTCGCCACTACGGCATCCTCCTCTCCGAGAAGGACTCGATCACCTACGCGAACGCGCTCGCGCCCGAGCTCCGCCAGCTCATCGACACGAGCCGCGTGCACCGCGTCCCCGACTACACCGGCGCGACGAAGGAGGAGCGCGTCGAGCGGATGAACCAGATCGTGCGGATCGCGCGCGAGAACGGCTACGACTCCGTGTTCGCCGGCTACGGCTTCATGGCCGAGGACGAGGAGTTCGTAGCCACCGTCGAGCGGGGCGGCCTCAAGTTCATCGGCCCGAACTCGGTGACGCAGGCGCGCGCCGGCAAGAAGGACGAGGCGAAGCGGACCGCGCTCGAGGTGGGGGTGAGCGTCACCCCCGGCGTGAACGACGTCGCCGCGCGCACCCTCCTGTCGAAGCACAAGACGCGCAAGGCGCTGCTCGCGCTCGTCGAGGCGGAGGACCTCGCCTGCGATCCGAAGGTGCTGAAGAGCGACAAGCTCTCCCTCGAGGAGCTCGCCGATCACGTCCTCATGGCGTCCTACGCGAAGGGGATCGACCTCTACACGATCGACGAGCTCGGCTGGCAGGTGCAGCGCGAGGTCACGGAGCTCTTCAAGAAGCACCCCGGCACCCGCGTTCGCCTGAAGGCGATCGGCGGCGGCGGCGGCAAGGGGCAGCGAATCCTCGGCGGCGCGCTCCTCACCGCCAAGGCGGCCGACGCGAAGCTCATCGAGGAGGCCGCCGCCGAGGCGCCGACGCTCGTGCGCGAGGTGCTGAACGAGGTCAAGGCGACGGGGGTCGGCGACAACAAGAACGTCCTCATCGAGCTCAACATCGAGCAGACCCGCCACAACGAGATCCAGCTCCTCGGCAACGGCCAGTGGTGCGTCTCGCTCGGCGGGCGCGACTGCTCGCTGCAGATGCACGAGCAGAAGCTGCTCGAGATCTCCGTGACGCAGGAGGGCCTCACCGCCGCGATCGCGAAGGCGGAGCAGGCGGGCAAGAAGGACGAGCTCCGCGCGCTGGCGACCGACCTCGAGATCCTGAAGCGGATGGAGGACGACGCGGCGCGCTTCGGCGCGGCGGTCGGGCTCGACTCCGCCTCGACCTTCGAGTGCATCGTCGACCGCGACCGCTACTACTTCATGGAGGTCAACACCCGCATCCAGGTCGAGCACCGGGTCACCGAGCTCTGCTACTCGTTGAAGTTCACGAACCCGGACGATCCGGCCGATTCGTTCGTGGTCGAGTCGCTCGTCGAGGCGATGGCGCTCCTCGCCCGCCACAAGGCGCGGCTGCCCAAGCCCACCCGGATCCCGCGCTTCCCCGCCGCCGCGGAGGCGCGCCTCAACGCGACCGACGCGTCGCTCTCGCCGCACGCCGGCGGGCTCATCCGGTTCTGGTCGAAGCCGATCGACGGCGAGATCCGCGACGACCAGGGCATCAGCATGCCGAACCCCGACACCGGCATGTTCATGCGCTACCACGTCGCCGGCGCCTACGACTCGAACATCGCGCTCCTGCTCACCAAGGGCGAGGACCGGCTCGACAGCTACGTGCACCTCTCGAAGGTGCTCCGCAAGACGAGCCTGCGCGGCGTGAACCTCGCGACGAACCTCCAGTTCCATTACGGCCTCGTGAACTGGTTCCTCGGCCAGAACGTCATGGCGAAGCCGACCACCCGCTTCGTCGTGCCGTACCTCACCCTGGTCGGCCTCCTCGCGGAGGAGGGGAACAAGCTCGACACGGCGTTCGCGTTCGCGGAGATGAAGAAGCACTACATGGCGCAGATCGCGAAGGAGAGCCCGGGTGACCCGTCCATCGTGAAGGCGATGGCGGAGGTGATCGATCGGAAGCTCACGCTCCTCACCCGCGTGATGGACCGGCTGCTCGAAGAGCCGCACCTGCTCGCGGGCTGGCTCAGCCTGAACCGCAAGCACTACCGGCTCGAGAACGGCAAGATCGTGTGGATCCGCAACCCGCTCGGCGTGCTCAACGACACGTACGAGTACCTCGACATGGCGTGGAGCCCGCGGAAGCCGGCCGCCGAGGTGATCTGGCAGCACGACAACGAGCTGCTCCAGAAGGCGATCCGGTTCTACCAGGCGCTCCGCCAGACGTTCGGGCTCAAGAAGGTGGAGTTCTACAAGCTGAACGAGATCCTGAAGAGCGAGGCGCCGCAGGGCGGCTACGACGCCGACACCTGGGCGCAGATCCGCGCCGCGCACCTCGGCTACGAGGCCGGCAACGAGCTGCTCGGGCTGCTCTTCATGGTCGCCGAGGCGGTGAGGTTCTTCGACTTCCGCGTGGAGTCGAACCTCGACGTCACCATCCCGGCTTATCTCAACGACCCGGAGCTGCAGGCACGCATGAAGAAGGTGCTCGTGCCGCCGCCGGCGACGAAGGCGGACGAGCTCGTGGCGCCGTTCGGCGGGATGCTCTACCGGCAGGAGGCGCCGGGGAGGCCGCCCTTCGTCTCGGAGGGCGTGCACTTCGAGAAGGGCCAGGCGCTCTACATCATCGAGGTCATGAAGATGTTCAACACCGTCCGTGCGCAGTTCTCCGGCACGGTCGACAAGGTCATCATGACCGGCGCAGACGGGACGGTCGTCCAGAAGGGACAGCCGCTCTTCAAGATCACGCCGGACGAGAAGTTCGTCCAGGTCGACCTGAAGCAGGTCGATCGCGAGCGGCGCGCCCGCACGAGCGAGCTGCTCGCGGCGGTGCTCATGATGCCTCACGAGAAGCTGTACGACGCCGAGCCGCGCGAGGCGGAGGTCGAGTCCATGGCGGCCGGCGACTACGTCCTCGCCGTGTAGCGTCGCGACGAAAGCCTGGCCGGGCAGCCCGGTCCCCGAGGAGCCCCGCCCACGGCGGGGCTCTTCTCCTTCGCTCTGCTCATCCCGTGGCCCTGGAGCGCCGGAGGACCGCTATTGCCTGCGGCGCCCCTCGTTCGCGACGAGCTCGAGGCGGCGCGCCTCCGCCGTCCCGGCCGCGCGCGCGCGGCTCTCGGTGCAGAAGCTCGCCAGGAGCTGCCCGTCGACGGTCACGCGCCAGCGGTGCGTGTCGACCCGCTCGATCGCGATGAGGTGCCCGCGAACCGACCGGGTGATGTGCACGGCGCTCATTCATGTTTCTTAACGCGCCCCCGCAGCCAAAGCCCGGCCAGAACGGAGAGTTTCCGCCCCCGGCACGAGCGCCCGCCCACGACGGGCCGGGAGGGAGCGACGCCCGCGGAGGATCGCGCCGCGGACGCGCCGGATCGCCGGCCGCCGTTCGTGACGATGGGTGGAATGGGAGCGGTTCGCCCAGGCCGCGCGGGTTTCGGGGGCTTCCCACGGGACGCCGCAGGGCGTACAAGAGACGCGCGCCGGCCGGATCGGGCGTTGCGATCCGGAACGAGCGAGCGCCCACCCCCACGGTAGATCCCCCTTCGCGCTCTCCCGCTTCCCGACGTAGGTAGAACCGCGTCGGGCACGGTCTCGCGCCCTCTCGCGTCACGACGAGCTCCGCTCCGGGAAAGGGCGACGATGAGCGATCTGTTGGCAGGGATGCTGGTGCGGCACGCCTCGCTGGGCGTCGGCAAGGTGGTCGCGGTCGAGCCGAACGCGGTGCACGTCTTCTTCCCCGAGAGCGAGAAGCGCTTCGCGGCCAAGCTCCGCCTGCCCGCGGCGAAGGCGCTCCTCTCGACCGACGCGGCCGAGCCGGACGCGTGGCTCGCCGGCCTCACTTCGTTCGCGCTCGATGCGACGAGCGGACGCTACGCCCTCGCGGCGAACTGGCTCACCCACGAGCAGGCGCTCGCGGAGTTCCTGGCGGTCTACCCGCAGGGCTTCGCCGATCCCACCTACGCCGCGAACGGCAAGCGCGATCGCGCGGCGCGGTGGCGTGCCGCGAGCGCGGGCTGGCGCGAGGCGTTCGGCAACGGCGAGGGAGACCGGCTGGTCGGCGACGGCGAGATCGGCGCCCTCGTCCGGCGCATCGCCGCGATCGAGCCGCTCACGGCGCTCTTCGCCGGCGCGCTCGAGGAGGACGGGTTCGCCGACGCGTTCGAGGACGCGTCCGCATCGCGGCTCTTCTTCGACGCGCTGTTCGGCCTGCTCTCGGTGCCGGTCCCGTCGCGCGCCCGTTTCGACAAGCTCTTCTCCGCCGCCGCCGGCCTTGGAGTGTCGCCGAGCTCGGCCTGGGCGCTCGCCACGGCGCTCCCGTTCGTCGCGCAGCCCCAGCGCCATGTCGTCCTCTGGCCCAAGTCGACGCGCGCCGCCGCGGAGCGGCTCGGCTGCGACCTGCGGTACGATCCCTCGCCCAGCTGGACGACGTACTCGGCGCTGAGGGCGTTCGCGGCGCAGATTCTGGATCGGCTGAAGGGGATCGGCGCCCAGGACTTCGTGGACGTCGACGCTTTCCTGCACGTGGTCGCGACGCGAAAGCCACAGGGCGCCCAGGGCGCCGACCGCGCGGCCGCTCGCTCGAGGAGGACCAAGTGAACGACACGTTCAAGGATCTCAAAGGCCGTATCCGCAAGCTGGAGGAGCTGCTCGTCTCGCGCGGCCACGTGGACGTGGAGTTCGCTCAGGCGGTGAGCCGGCTGCGGCGCGCGGTGCGGCACGGCGACCGCTCGCGGGAGCCGACGCCGGAGCTGCGCGGGCTGCTCGAGCGCGCGGAGACCCTCGCGCACAAGAACGCTTGATGGCCGCGCGGGGCCCATCGCGTTGGAAGCGCACGCGGCGGGCTGCGCGTGCGGCGGTCATTCGCGCCGTCGTCGCGGTCCTCATGTTGCTCCCGCTCCCCGTCGCGTTCGCGATCGGCGCGGCGTTGGGGAGGGCAGGGTGGTGGCTCTCGCCGCGGCTCCGGCGGGACGTGCGCGCGAGCCTCGCGATCGCTTTCCCCGAGAAGAGCGCCGCCGAGCGCGACGCGATCGGGATCGCGAGCGTCGTGAACCTCGGCAAGGTCGCGGGCGAGGCGATCACGATGCGCCGCTGGGCGCACCGGATGGATGAGTACGTCGAGGCGCCGCCGGCGGCGCTCGCGACCGTGCAGCGCGCTTGGGCGCGGCGGAGAGGGATCATCTTCGTCCTCGGGCACATCGGAAACTGGGAGCTCACGTCGCGGCTCTCCCGCTACGTCCAGCCCAACGCGGCGATCGCGAAGCGGAGCTGGCACGAGAGCATCGACAGGCTGGCGGCGCGGTTCCGGGCCGACAGCGGCGTCGGCACGTTCTGGCGCGACGACCCCGCGACGGGCCGCAGCATGCTGAAGCTGTTCCGCCAGGGGGGCGCGCTCGGCATCCTCATCGACCAGGACATCAGGGGCGTGCAGAGCGTGTTCGTCCCGTTCTTCGGCCGGCTCGCGGCGACGCCGCGCGCCGCCGCCGACCTCGCGCTCCGCTTCGGCGCTGCGGTGCTCGTCGTCACCTGCGCGCGGCGCGGGCCGCGGGCCGCAGACGGGCACCGCCTCGACGTCGTCGAGGTCGCGTACGACGAAGCGGCCGTGGATCGCGAGGCCGAGGTGATCCGGCTCACCGCCGCGTGCGCGGCGGTGCAGGAGGAGGCGATCCGGCGCCACCCCGCGGAGTGGGTCTGGATGCACCAGCGGTGGAGGACCCGGCCCGACCCGGACGGAGTAGCGGAGCAGCACCCGGAGATCTCGCTTCGCGCGGGATGACGGGGCGTAGGGCCTGCCAGCGACCGCCCGCCCGCTGCAGAGCCGGGCACGGGACGTTACAAGCTCATGCGGTGTGACCGCCGCTCGGAGCCGTAGCTCCCTTCCGGCCGCGCTGAATGGAGACGGAGATGGAGCACCCCGACAAGGCTCGGCTCATCCACCACTACGACCGGACCCACGCCCGCATCCTCTGCGGCGTCGAGGACTGGACCGCGCACTGGACCACCCGCAGGACCGTCAACTGCCCGCGCTGCAACGAGCTGCTGCGCGCCAGCGAGCGGCCGGCTTCCGCGCCGGGGCCTGTGCACGCCGCCGACGGGCCCTGATCCGCGCGACCCCGCAGCTCGCGCCTACTCCTCGCCTGCGCGCCAGCGTCGCTCGAGCTCGACGTAGCTCGGAGGGAACGCCGGCTGCGCTCGCAGCGCGAAGGTCGGCACGGGGTAGCGGATGCCGCCCCTGCTCGTGCCCTCGAGCCCTCCGACGATCTCGTCCGCCATCGCGAACGGGAACGTGAATGCCAGCTCGTCGTCCGCGGCGAGGCCGAAGACGCGATCCCCGTAGCAGGGAAGGATGAGCTGCGGCGCCTTCGTCTGGCGGGTGCGGATGACGATGTCGGCGCAGTCTCCGCGTCCGGTGAACTCGGCCTTGAAGCTGCCGCCCTTCGCGTAGAGCGAAGCGTTCACGAGCCGGAGCACCTGCGCCGAGTTGCCGTACACGACCACCGTCTCGGGCTCGAACGTCACCCGCTCGAGCGGGCCGACCGCGACGCCCGCCACCTCGTTCCGTTCCAGGCGCGGCAGGGCTGCCTCGAACGCGGCGCCCGCCGGCTGGCAGGACGCGTACATGCCCTCCGCGAGCGAGCCACGCTCGTAGTACGGGATCCGGTCCTCGAACCCGAAGGCGGCCTTCGCGATCGGGCAGGACAGGTCTTCGCCCGTGAACGCGAGCGTCCAGCCGTAGCGCCGTGCGAGCGCGACGCACTGGCAGATCGCCACCTGCGCGCCCAGGTCCTTCGCTGGTCGCTTCGCCTTCGCGGGCAGCGGCTCGCCGGCCGCGAGCGGACGGATGCCGACGGGGAACGTGGCGACGCGGAGGTGCTTCTCGAGGTGCTTCGCGAGGGAGAGGGCGTCCATGAGAGCTCCTCGGTGTGGACCCGCACGATGTCACGGCGCAGGGGTGGCCCTCGACGCTCCGGCCGGGGGACGCCGCGCACCCGCATGCCGGCTGCGGAGCCCGGCGCCCCGCATTACAACCCCCAGCAGTCGGGCCCGATGTCGGGGCGGTCGCCTCCTCATCCGGCCTGCTCAATGGAGAGCACATGGAGCAGCAGGGAAGAACGAAGGTCATCCACTACTACGATCGGGAGTCGCACCGGATCCTCTGCGGGCTCGAGGACCCGACGGCGCACTGGACCATCCGCAGCCGCGTGAGCTGCGACGACTGCAGCGCGATGCTGCGCGAGAGGCGCCAGCGCCCCGCCACGCTCGAGCCGGACGCAGCCGCGGCCGACGCCTGACCGATCGCCGGCGCCGGAGCGCGCCGCCCGAGGCTCGATTGCGAGCGGGTGACGCCGTTACTTCGGGATCCGGGAGCGCACCGTCAGCACCGGGACTGGCGAGAGCCGCACGACGCGCTCGGCGACGCTGCCCATGAACGCGTGTGCGAACCCGCGGCGCCCGTGGGTGCCCACGACGACGAGATCCGCGCCGCGCTCGGCGGCGACCGCGAGGATCTGCTCCCACGGCGCGCCGACCCTGACCATGCCCTTCGCCTCGGGGCACACGTCCCGGAGCGATGCGACGAGCTCGTCGAGCTTCGTCTCCGCCACGTCGGTGATCGGCGTGACGAGATCGACCGGCGCGGCGAAGTCCGTGTAGGAGGGGATCTCGCAGACGTGCACGACGCTGAGCTGGGCGCCCGCGTCGCGCGCGATCGACACCGCCATCTCGAGCGCCCGCCCCGACGTCTCGCTGAAGTCCGTCGCCGCGAGGACGTGCTTGAACGTAGCCATGGTCTCTTCCTCGCTTCCCGAGGTCGATCTTCCACCCGCGCCGCGCGGAGGGGTGCGCCGTTCGGACGGCGAAAGAAGGGCGTGGGGCGTACCGCCGCGCCAGGGGGCGTCCGGGCCTGGCCGCCCGCAGGGGGGGCGCGCCGCTCGTTGCGGCGCGCGGCGCCGGGGCGAAGGAACTTGACGGCGTGACCACCGCCGCGACGCATCCCATCGATCGCCTGCGCGCGTTCTTCTCGGTGCGGATCTGGGACGCCCGCCCAGCGGAGCTCCCTAAGGCCAAGGCCGCGCTCTTTCGCGCGAGCCGGCTCGCCTACTCGACCGTGCGGGGGTTCCTCGACAATCGCCTCACCGTCCGAGCGGCCGCGCTCACCTACTACAGCGTGCTGTCGGTCGTGCCCTTCCTCGCCTTCGCGTTCGCGGTGCTGAAGGGGTTCGGCGCCTACCAGACCTTCATCGACGAGATCGTCCGGCCGTACCTCGCGGACACGTTCGCGCCGAACCCGGCGCTCCACGACGCGATCGAGAGGATCCTGCAGTTCGTGGAGCGGACGGACGTCTCGCGCCTCGGCGCCGTCGGGCTCCTGGTCCTCGTCTACACGAGCGTGTCGCTCGTCTCGAGCATCGAGGTGGCGCTGAACGACGTCTTCGGCGCCAAGTCGACCCGGCCGCTGCTCCGGCAGATCACCGACTACGTCACGTTGCTCGTGACGACGCCGATCCTCGTGTTCGCTGCGGCCACGGTCTCCACCGCCGCCCAGAGCTCTAGCGTCGTCGTCTTCCTCCGGGAGCGGCTCGCGCTCGGACCGGCGATAGACTTCGCGCTCGGCTTCACCCCCGTGGTGGTAGTGGGGCTCGCGCTGTTCGCGATGTACGTCATCCTCCCGAACGTCCGGGTCCGACCGCTGTCCGCGCTCCTCGGCGCGGCGGTCGCCGCGGCGGGCTGGCAGGGCTCGCTCGTCGTGCACGTCCAGCTGCAGATGGGCGTCGCGAAGTACAACGCGCTCTACTCGGTGCTCGGCGCGATTCCGATCTTCCTCGTCTGGACGTACGTCTCGTGGCTCATCGTGCTCGTGGGCGCGGAGATCGCGGCGAGCCACCAGAACGAGCAGGTCGTGCGGCAGCGGCTGCGCGGCAAGCGCGCGGATCAGGCGCTGAAGGAGACGCTCGCGGTCGCCGCCGCGGCGCAGATCGCGCGGGACTTCCTCGCGGGCGCGGCGCGGCGCACGCCGGCCGAGCTCGCGGCGCTCCTCGAGGTCCCGGCGCCGGTGGTCGAGGAGATCCTGGAGGCGCTCGTGCGCGCGGGGCTCCTCGTCCGCACCGTGTCGGGCCACGCCACCGGATACGTCCCCGGCCGCGACCTCGATGACGTCCGCGTGAGCGACCTGCTCGACGCGCTCCGCCGCGATCCCGCCGCCAGGGACATCCGCGCTGGGGTGGAGCGCCGCCTCGGCCCGGAGCTGCAGCGCCTCCTCCGCGCGCACGAGGACGAGCGCCGCCGCTCGCCCCACAACGCGACGCTGCGCGAGCTCGCCGCGCTGGCGGGCGAGCCCACGCCCCCGAACGCCCGCGCCGGCGGGGACGGCGCGGAGGTGCTTGACGCGAAGCAGCCCGAGACGCCGGGGTAAGCCCGGTGGGGCGCGACGGCATGCCGCGTGCTTGGACACTCCGCAGAGGAGATCATGGCAAAGAGCGCGAGCGACAAGGTCATGCTGCGGATGCGCTGCTGCCGGTGCGGCCGCATCGACCGGTTCGTCGCCACGGCGAACGTGGCGCTGAGCTTCGCGGATGAGCTCCTGAGCGCACCGTGTCCCGGTTCGGATGGCGGCGCTGGGCGCTGCAGGAGCCGCGACCGGCGGCTCGACCTGCGCGCGGCCAAGCCCGGCCAGGAGCACGGCGCTGCGCAACTTCTGGGCTGAGCTGCTCACTCCGAGGGCAGGCCGCACGGCCATGCCCCCGTGCAGGTAACTGCCACGTGACGCTCGTCCTTGCGGACGGGCGTGTGATACTCATCTGGTCGCACCCTTTCGCGCGACCGCATCCGGACGAGCCCCGAAACGTTGCACGTCCGGCGTGCCCGATGAATCGTACACCCTCGCGACGCGTTAGGATTCACTCTTGGGCGACGCTCCTCGCGGCGCCCTGCGACTTGGCGACATGACGCGACTGCTCGAAGGGATGGACTCACCGGCCGACCGGGTCGGGACAGGCGCGCCGCCGCGTCCTGGCCGCGCGTTCCGAAACGAGATCGTCACCTTCGGTGGGGACCAGGGCGGGGCGGCATGAGCTCCGCCCCCTACGCGAGCGGGGCGGTGCTCGTCACCGGCGCGACCGGCTTCGTCGGCGCCAACGTCGTGCGGCTCCTCCTCGAGCGCGGGGCCCATGTGCGCGCCCTCGTGCGGCCCGGCTCGCCGCGCACCAACGTGGACGGGCTCCCGCTCGAGCTCGTCGAAGGCGACCTCCGCGACGCCGACGCGGTGAGGCGCGCGGTGCGCGGCTGCCGCCGGGTGTTCCACGTCGCGGCGGACTACCGGCTCTGGGCGCGCGATCCGCGCGAGCTGTACGCGTCGAACGTGCTCGGCACGGTGCACGTCATGGAGGCGTGCCTCGCCGAGGGCGTCGAGCGGGTGGTGCACACCTCCACCGTCGGGACGGTCGGGCTCTCCGAGCTCCCCGCGCCGTGCGACGAGGCGACGCCGCTCGCGCGCGGGCAGCTCACGAGCCACTACAAGCGGTCGAAGCTCGAGGCGGAGCGGGCGGCGCTCTCGTTCGTCGCGCGCGGCCTCCCGCTGGTGGTGGTGAACCCGTCCGCGCCGGTCGGCGCGTGGGACGTGAAGCCGACCCCGACCGGACGGATCCTGGTGGACTTCGCGCGCGGCAGGCTCCCCGCCTTCGTGGACACCGGGCTCAACGTGGTGCACGCCCGCGACGTCGCCGAGGGCCACCTGCTCGCCGCCGAGCACGGCCGCGTCGGCGATCGGTACATCCTCGGCCATCAGAACATGACGCTCGCCGAGATCCTCGCCGAGGCCGGCACGATCCTCGGCCGGCCACCCCCCCGGGTGCGGCTACCCTACGTCGCCGCCCTCGCGGTCGGTGCGCTCGACACGGCGGTGTCTCGCTTCGTCACCCACCGCCCGCCGTCGGTCTCGCTCGAGGCGGTGCGCATGGCGAAGCGCCGGATGTTCTTCGATCCGGGGAAGGCGGTGCGCGAGCTCGGGCTCCCTCAGACCCCGGTGCGCCGCGCGTTCGAGGACGCGATCGGGTGGTTCGCGGAGCGGGGATACCTCGCTCGGGACGGGAAGGTGGCATGGGCATCCCGATGAAGCAGGCTCTCGCGGTGGGCAAGTACATCGTCACCCAGCGGCTGCGCGGGCGGACGCGCTACCCGCTCGTGCTCATGCTGGAGCCGCTCTTCCGCTGCAACCTCGAGTGCGCGGGCTGCGGCAAGATCCAGCACCCGGATCCGGTGCTCCGGCAGGTGCTCACGCCCGAGCAGTGCTGGGCGGCTTCCGACGAGTGCGGTGCGCCCGTCGTGAGCGTCGCCGGGGGCGAGCCGCTCCTCCACCCCGAGATCGCACGCATCGCGCGCGGGCTCGTGGAGCGCGGCCGCTTCGTCTACCTGTGCACGAACGCGCTCCTCCTCGAGAAGAAGCTCGCCCAGTTCGAGCCGAACGACCAGCTGAGCTTCAACGTCCACCTGGACGGGGTCGAGGCTCGCCACGACGCGTCGGTGCAGAAGGACGGCGTGCACCGGATGGCGGTCCAGGCGATCCGCGCGGCGCGCGCGCGCGGCTTCCGGGTCACCACCAACTCCACGATCTTCGTCGGACAGGACCCGGAGGAGCTGCACCGGTTCTTCGACGAGGTGATGGCGCTCGGCGTTGAGGGGATGACCATCTCCCCGGGCTACGGCTACGAGCGGGCGCCGGACCAGGAGCACTTCCTGCGCCGCAAGGAGACGCGCGAGCTCTTCCGGAGGGCGCTCGCCCCCGCGCGCGAGCGGGGCTGGCGCTTCAACCACTCGCCGTTCTATCTCGACTTCCTCGCCGGGCTTCGTGACTACGAGTGCACGCCGTGGGGGAGCCCCAACTACAGCGTCCTCGGCTGGCAGCGCCCCTGCTACCTTTTCGCGGAGGGCGGGCACGCGAAGACGTTCGCCGAGCTGATGGAGACCACCGAGTGGGAGCGGTACGGGACCGGTCGCCACCCGCGCTGCGAGGACTGCATGGTGCACTGCGGCTACGAGCCGTCGGCCGTTCGGGACTCGATGGCGACTGTGGGCAACGTCGTCCGCTCCGTGCGGTCGCTGATAGGGTGAAGGAGCAATGTCCGTCGCCGAGCGGAAGGACAGCCACCTCACCCTCTGCCTCACCGAGGCGGTCGAGCTCCCCTCGCACGACGCGAGCGGCTTCGCCGCGCTGCGCTTCGAGCACGACGCCCTGCCGGAGGTGGACCTCGCGGAGGTGCGGACGGACACGGAGCTCCTCGGCAAGCGTCTCGCCGCGCCCATCGTGATCGGCGCGATGACCGGCGGGACGCCGCGCGCCGGGGAGATGAACCGGCGCCTCGCCGTCGCGGCCGCCCGCTGCCGCGTCGGCTTCGCGCTCGGGTCGCAGCGGCGCATGCTCCAGGATCCCGGCGTTCGCGACACCTACGCGGTCCGCGAGGCCGCCCCCGACCTCCCGCTCCTCTTCGGGAACCTCGGCGCGGTGCAGCTCAACTACGGGGTGGGAGTCCCGGAGCTGCGGCAGCTCGTGGAGGGCGTCGGCTGCGACGCGTTCAACTTCCACCTGAACGCGCTCCAGGAGGCGATCCAGCCGGAGGGTGACACGCGCTTCGCGGCCCTCCTCCCGAAGCTCCGCGCGGTGATCCCGGAGATGGGCGTGCCGGTCCTGCTCAAGGAGGTGGGCTCCGGCCTCTCGCGCAGGACCGCGGAGAAGATCCGCGAGCTCCCGGTGGCGGGCGTCGAGACCGGCGGAGTGGGCGGGACCTCCTGGTCCAAGGTCGAGAGCCTGCGCGCCGCCGACCCGGCGCGGCGGAGCCTGGGCGAGCTCTTCGCGCGCTGGGGGATCCCGACCTCCGAGAGCATCGTCGCCTGTCGCGGCGTCCTGGGCGACCGGGTGGTCATCGCGTCCGGGGGCATCCGGAACGGGATCGAGATCGCGAAGGCGCTCGCGCTCGGCGCCGACGCGGTCGCGCTTGCGCTGCCGTTCCTGCGCGCCGCGGAGCAGTCGATCGAGGCGGTCGAGGAGGAGCTCGGGCGGCTCGTCGCGGAGCTGCGCCTGGCGATGTTCCTCACCGGCTGTGCGGGCGTGCCCGAGCTCCGCACCCGGACGCTCTCCCGCGCCCGCGACCTCACGGCGACCCCATGAGCGATCCCGACTCCAGTGCGCCGCGGGAGGCGCGCGGCGCGGTCGAGGGCCGCTTCGACGCGATCGTCGTCGGGGCGGGGATCGCCGGGCTCGTCGCCGCGTCCGACCTGTGCCAGCGGGGCCACCGCGTCCTCGTCCTCGAGCACAACCACCAGGCCGGCGGCCAGATGGGCGGCATCCGCCGCCACGGCTTCTACTTCGACGTCGGGTGCCAGTCCTTCGAGGACATGGGCATCGTCTTCCCGCTCCTCGAGCAGTACGGGCTCGCGGACCTCGCCCGCTTCCGCCGCGCTCGCTACCGGGTCGTGATGCCCGGTGTCGACGTGGACGTGACGTCGCTCGATGCGGTGCGCCGCGAGCTGCAGCGCGCGTTCCCGGAGAGCGCCGCCTCGCTGGGGCGGGTGTTCGCGTTTCACGAGCGGACCTCCGCGCTCGTGGACCGGCTGTTCGCCCCCGGGCGCGTGCCGTACGTGCGCGACGGGAACACGAGCGTCGCGCGCTGGGCGCTCGGGGCGCTCGAGCGCGACGCGATCCGCTCCCCAGCGGCGCTCGTCCGGCGCCTGCGCGACCTGCGCACCCTGCTTCTCGACGACTTCGGTGCCTGGTACGCGCGCGAGCTCGCGCCCTGTGGCGCCCGCGAGCTCCTCTCGCGCTGCGGCTACACGCGGATGAACGTGTTCGTGGCCTCGGCGTTCTGGCACCTGTGGGCGAACGACTACTGGTACCCGGAGGGCGGGCTGCAGGGCTTCTTCGACCGATGGGTGGCTCGGCTCGAGGAGCGCGGCGTTCGCTTCCTGTTCCGGCGCACGGTCACCGCGCTCGATCAGCGCGGCGAGCTCGCGGCGGCGCTGGCCACCGCCCGCGGCGAGCGGTTCGAGGCGGACGAGATCGTGTACACGGGCGACTACCGCCACGCGGTGCACCGGCTCATCGGGCCCCGGCGTTATTCGCCCGGCGCGCTCGCGCGGCTCGATCGCGCGCGCCACTCCGACGCGCTCGTCTCCGTGTACCTCGGGCTCGATCTCGACCCCGCGGCGCTGCGCGAGCAGCTGCGGACCTCGCACGTCTTCTACTTCCCCTCCTTCGACTGCCGGACGGAGATCGATCCTGCCGATCCCGCCGCCCATCGGCGCGCGTTCCTAGAGGTGACCGCGCACGGGATCCACGACGCCTCGCTCGCGCCGCCGGGCAGGTCCGCCCTCGTCGTCCAGGCGTTCACGCGCCACGACTGGCAGGGTGGCTGGCGCACCGGGCTCGCGGGGGATCCCGCCCGCGAGCGGGCGCGGCCGCCGCCGCGGCCGGCGGCGTACCGCGCCCTCAAGCGGCAGGTCGCGGCGGAGCTCGTCGAGAAGCTCGAGGGGCTCGTGCCGGGGGTCGGCTCGCGCGTCGTCCACCTGGACGTCGGCGCGCCGCCCTCGACGGTCCGCTTCACGCAGAACGCCTTCGGCGGCTCCTGCGGCTTCGAGCTGAACCTCAGGAACTTCCCGTTCTCGAACCCGCTCGCGCACGTCGAGACCCCGCTCGCGAACTTCCACGCCGCCGGCCACTTCACGGTGTGGCCGGGCGCGGTCCCGACCGCCGCGCTCTCGGGGAAGATCGCCGCGCTCCGCGCCCACGAGCGGCTCGCCCGGCGGGGCGCCCGCGCCCGCGGCCGCGCCGCGCCCACCTCGGACGTCCTCCTCGAAGGGAGAATCGCATGCACATGACCATCCCGAGGCCAGCGCCCTCGGCCGCGGAGCTCTCGCGCCGAGGGCTCGACGAGTGCTGGGAGATCCTCCGCGTGCACGGGAAGACCTTCCACATGATGGCGAAGCTGCTCGGGCCGGAGCGCGGGAGCGACATCGCCGCGCTGTACGGGTTCGCGCGCGTGGCGGACGACGCAGTGGACGTGCCGGGGGGCGAGTCGCCCGACGCGATCCGCGCGAAGCTCGCCCGCATGCAGGAGGAGCTCCGTCGCGCGGTGCGCGGCGAGAGCGTCGAGCCCCGCTTCGTCGCGCTCGGCGAGACGGTGCGCCGCCACGCGATCCCGCTCGAGCCGTTCGACCACCTGCTGGCCGGGCTGCTCATGGATCTCGACCGCGTGCGCTACCGCACCTTCGCGGACCTCGAGCTCTACTGCTACCGCGTCGCCGGGACGGTCGGGCTCATGATCACACCCGTCGCCGGGTACCGCGCCGGCAGCGAGGCGCTCGAGCACGCGAAGATGCTCGGCACGGCCATGCAGCTCACGAACATCCTGCGCGACGTCGGCGAGGACCTCTCGCTCGGCCGTGTCTACCTGCCGGACGAGGACCTGGCGCTGTTCGGTCTCGGCGACGGGCAGCTCGAGGCGCGCCGCGTCGACGGGCGCTTCCGCGCGCTCATGGACTTCGAGATCGCGCGGGCGCGCGGGCTGTACGAGCGCGGGCTGGCGCTCATCCCGCTCCTCGCCGACGGTCGCGGCCGGCTCGCGTTCCAATTCGCGGTGGACGCCTACTCCGCCATCCTCGAGAAGATCCGCACGAACGGCTACGACGTCTTCCGCAAGCGCGCGAGCCTCTCCGCGAGCGAGAAGCTCGCGCTCGTCCCGGGCGCCGTCTGGCGCGCGTCCCTCGCGGCCGGCAACGGCCACGCGGTATGAGCGGCGGGTACGTCCGGCTCGCGGAGGACGCCCTCGCGCGCGCGGCGCGCGGCGCCGCCGTCGCCGCCCAGGACTTCCTGTTCCGCACGCAGCGGAGCGATCACTGGCGCGCCGAGCTCGAGTCGAACGTCACGATCACCGCGGAGTACGTGTTCCTCTGCCAGGCGCTCGGACTCGACCTGTCCTCCCGGCGAGAGGCGATCGTTCGCCACCTCTGCCCGCGCCAGAAGCCGGATGGGAGCTTCGGCATCGCCGCGACCCTGCCCGGCGACGTCTCCACGACGGCGGAGACCTACCTCGCGCTGCGGCTCCTCGGGCTCGACCGCGAGGACGAACGGCTCCGCGCGGCGGAGCGGTACGTACGCGGTGCGGGCGGCCTCGCGCGCGCCCGCGTGTTCACGCGCATCAACCTCGCCCTATTCGGCCTCTTCCCGTGGGAGGCGGTGCCCACGGTCCCGGCGGAGGTCATCTTCCTCCCGCGCTGGGCGCCGGTGAACGCATACCGGCTCGCGAGCTGGGCGCGCTCGACGATGATCCCGCTGTTCGTCCTCTTCCACCACCGGCCGGTGTACGCGCTCCCCAACGGCCGCTCCCCCGCGAACGACTGGCTCGATCACCTCTGGCTCGATCCCGCCGAGAAGCGCGTGCCGTACCGCGCGTCCGTGCTCGAGACGGTGCTGCGGCACGGGCCGGGCTGGCGCGCCTTCTTCAACGCCGCCGACGTGGCGATGCGCGCGCACGAGCGGATCCGCGGCCTGCCGCCGTTCTCCCGGCTGCGGCGCGAGGCGCTGCGCGCCTGCGAGGAGTGGATCCTCGCGCGGCAGGAGGCGAGCGGGGACTGGGCCGGGATCTTCCCGCCCATGCTGAACGGCGTGCTCGCGCTGCACGCGGCGGGATACGGGCTCGCCGCGGATCCGGTCCGCCGCGGGCTCGAGGCGATCGAGCGGTTCGCCATCTCCGACGCCGAGGGCTTCCGCGTCGAGGCGTGCCAGTCGCCGGTCTGGGACACGATCCTCGCGCTCATAGGGCTCGTCGACTCGGGCGCCGATCCCGCCGACCCGCGGCTCGAGGCCGCGCGGCGCTGGGTGGAGCAGAACCAGCTCACGAACGACTGGGGCGACTGGAAGGTCTACAACCCGGGCGGCCCGCCGGGCGGATGGGCGTTCGAGTACGCGAACAGCTGGTATCCGGACGTGGACGACACGGCCGCGGTGATCCTCGGGCTCGTGAAGCAGGATCCCGCCTCGCGAAACGGCGACGCCGTCCGGCGCGCGGCGGCGTGGATCGCGAGCATGCAGAACCGCGACGGCGGCTGGGCGGCGTTCGACCGCGACAACGACAAGCAGTTCCTGAACCAGATCCCGTTCTCCGACATGGACTCGCTCTGCGATCCGTCGAGCCCGGACGTGGCGGGGCGCGTGCTCGAGGCGTTCGGAATCCTGGGCGACCCGCAGTACCTCGCCGCGTGCCGCCGCGGCGTCGCGTACCTCCGCCGCTCGCAGGAACGGGAGGGGAGCTGGTTCGGGCGCTGGGGCGTCAACTACGTGTACGGCACGTCGAACGCGCTGAACGGCCTCGCGCGCCAGCGCGTGCCGGCGTCGGATCCGATGGTCGCGCGCGCGCTCCGCTGGCTCGAGGCGGTGCAGAACGAGGACGGCGGGTGGGGCGAGGGGCTCGAGTCGTACGCGGATCGCGCCGCGATGGGGCGGGGCCCGTCGAGCGCGTCGCAGACGGCGTGGGGCGTGATGGGGCTCCTCGCGTACCGCCCGGCGGAGGACGCGGCGGTGCGGCGCGGGATCGCGTGGCTCGTCGAGCGCCAGCTCGGGCGGGGCGACGCGGCCGGCTCGTGGGAGGAGGAGGCGTTCACCGGGACCGGCTTCCCGCGCCACTTCTACCTCCGCTACCATCTCTACCGGCACTACTTCCCGCTCATGGCGCTCGGGCGGTTCTGCGCGAGCTCCTGAGGCAAGAGGCATGGCGCTCGCGGAGACGGCGGTGCTGCTCTGGGGCACGGTCGTCCACCGACCGTACGTGTACGCGTTTCTCGCGTGCTTCCTCGTCTTCGCCGGCTACCAGCTCGGCTGGCGCAGGACGCTCACCTTCGGGGTCGCGACCTGGCTCCTCGCCTTCGGGGCGGAGTTCAGCTCGACCCGGAACGGCTTTCCTTTCGGCCCGTACCGCTACTTCGACGAGACGCGCACGCGTGAGCTGTGGATCTCGAACGTGCCGTTCTGGGACTCGCTCTCCTTCGTGTTCCTCTCCTACTTCTCGCTCGCGCTCGCGGCGGCGCTGCTCACGCCCGCCACGGAGCGCGCCCGCGGCAGCTCCTCGGGGCTCGGCCACCCCGCGGCGCCGCTCCTGGGCGGCGCGCTCATGATGCTGCTCGACGTGGTCATCGACCCCGTCACGCTGCAGGGCGACAAGTGGTTCCTCGGTCGCATCTACGAGTATCCGGCGCCCGGGTTCTACTTCGGCGTGACGGCGGCGAACTTCGCGGGCTGGTTCCTCGTCGGCGCGTCGAGCCAGTGGCTGTTCCAGCGGTGCGTCGCGGTCCTCCCCTGGTGCCGCGGGCCGTTCCGGGCGGCGCATCCGCGCCTCGCGTGGGCGATCTTCGGGGTGTACGCCGGGGTCCTGGGCTTCAACCTCGCCGTGACCGTCTGGATCGGCGATCTCCGCCTCGCCGCGGCGAGCGCGGCGGTCTCCGCGGTCACGATCGGAGCGATCGCGCTCCGGCTGCGGGCGCGGGCCCCCGCCGGAGGGCGCGTCCTCGTGTGCGCCGCGACGTTCGCCGAGGCGGCCGCATGCCGGCGAGGGATCGCCGCCGCGGGGGCGAGCGGGCTCGAGGTGCTCCTCACCGGGGTCGGACCGGACCGCGCCGCGGCGAGGCTGTACGCGAGGCTCGCCCGCGGGCCGCGGCCGGCGCTCGTCGTGTCGTCCGGGTTCGCGGGAGCGCTCACGCCCGGCCTGGAGATCGGCGCGCTCGTCACCGCGCGGGCGCTGCACAGCCTCGAGGAGGACCGCGCCGTGGAGGTCGCGCTTGCGCCGGGGATCCTGCGGCTCGCGCCCGGAGCCCGCACGGTCGAGCTCGTCTCGGCCACCCACGTGCCCGCGGCGGAACCCAGCGGGCTCCCCGCGCCGGCCGCCGTCGACATGGAGTCCGCGGCGCTCGCGCTCGCGTGCGCCGGGTCGGGCGTACCGTTCACGGTGCTCCGCGTGGTCACCGACACGCCCGCCGCGCCGCTCCCGTCGCTCGCGCGGAGCATCGCCGCAGCGCTGGCCGCGCGCGGGCTCGCGCGCTCCGCGCCTGTCGCACGCACGGTCGCGCTCGCGGTGGGGCGTCCGGTCCGGACGGCGACGTTCGTCCGCGCGTCGCTCGGGTGGTGCCGGAGACTCCGAGAGGCGTGGCGCGAGGCCGCGCCGCTCCTCGTGTCGGGTCCCGTGGAGCGTGCGGGCGAGCGGCGCCGGTCGGCGAACTGAGCGGGCCGGCATCAGCTCCCGGCCGGTAGCTCCGGCGGCTGCGTGTGGTCGGGGCGTGCGAGGCCGCGGGGTCCGCGCGCCTGGACGTCTCTGGCCGACTCGGCGACTCCCGGATGGAGGATGAGCGGCATCCGCTCGAGGACGGACGCAGCCCGGCCGTACTCCTCGAGGCGCTCGGCCTCCAGGTACTCGGGCGCGAGGATGCGGCAGTTGTGGGCGATGGGCGCGCCGTCCGTGGTCCGGTGGCGGGCTCCGCAGTAGATGGTGCGCTGGTCGTTCATGCACGAGAGCGTGCTCCACGCCGCGCTGCGGCGCGCGTCGGCCCGGAGAAACTCGCGTGAACAGCGCGCGACGCTGCCTGGCTCCATGCCCCGGGCAGGGCCCACGCCAGGCCGCTCGAGGTCACCGCGCCGCGGCAGCCTTTCGTCGTCGAGTCGTCGCGCCGATGTCACGGGCCCGCGTGGTCCGCGCGACTACGCTTCCACCATGACGGAGATGAGCCGCGAGATCGCCGTGTTGTTCTGGGTGGTGGCAGCGGCGCTGGTCGCGATCGTCGTCGCGATCGTCGCGCTCGTGCGGAGCGGCCGCACCGTGCCGCCGTTCGCCGAGACCGCCGCGAAGCACACTCGAGGACCGGGGAAGAAGCCTGGGAAGGGCGCGGGGAGGCGGAATGGCCCGTTCATTCACGCGCCGGCAGGGCGCACATGAAGCGCGCGCCGGAAGCCGAACCCCCACCGGCCAGCGCAGGCTAGCGTAGCTTTACTGTCAGAGAAGGCGGGTGCAGCCGTCCTTCCGCCAGCGCGGCCAGCCGATCGCGGGTCGTCGTCCTCCCGTCGAGCGTGTCCTGGATCATCGCGCACACCGCGACGAACGCCGCGCGGTTGAGCGAAGCCTTCCCCGTCTCCCAGTGCGAGATGGTCTCCGGCGTGATGTCGAGGAGCCGCGCCAGCTCCGCGGCCCGGAGGCCGAGAGCCTTGCGCATGTGGCGGAGCGCCTCGCCGCTGGAGAGGCCGGCGTCGGCGAGCTCGCAGCACGCGGCGAGCTGGAAGCGCTGCGCCAGCGCGCTGTCGATCTGGACGTCGCCGCAGGATACACAGCGCAGCGCCGGCACGGCAGCTGAGGCGGTGACCGCAGATTTCGGGAGCGTCAGCGAGAGGGTCTCGGTCCCATCCCGCAGCTCGCCGTGGCCGCACTGCCTGCACCGTCGCGCGCCGTCGTCCGGCATCGACCCACCTCGCCAGTGGCGCTACGCCGCCTCGCGCTCGAGCTGCGCGTCACGCAGCGGGCCGAGATAGCCGTGGAGGAACCGCTTCGTCTGGAGCTCGACCTGCCGAACCCGCTCGCGCGACACGCCCCAGCGGCCGCCGATCTGCTCGAGCGTGTCGGGCGGATCCTGTCGCAGCCGCGTATGGACGATGTCCCAGCCGAGCTCGCCGATGCGCTTCCTGACCTTCTCGAGCGCGCCGCGGACCCGCGCGGCGTCCTCCGCCGCAGCGTACGCCTCGTGCGGTCCCGGCCCCTCGTCCTCGAGGCGATCGAGGTAAGAGACGTCGCCGTCCTCGCTGGCGGCGGCGTCGAGCGAGAAGTCGGACGCCGCAACGGTGCCGCTCTTCGGACGCACCGCCGAGCGCGCCTGCTTCAGGTACTTCCAGACGTAGGCGCGGATCCACCAGACCGCGTAGGTCGAGAACCGCGTCCCGGCGCGCGGGTCGAACTTCTCGATCGCGCGCAGCAGGCCGAGGTTCCCCTCCTGCACGAGCTCCTCGAGCCGCAGCGCCCCGCGCGACTGCTTGCGCGCGAGCATCACCACGAGCGCCACGTTGTGGCGCACGAGCGCGTCCTTCGCGCTCGCATCGCCGCGCTGCGCGCGGACGACGAGCTCCCGCTCGGCCTCGCGCGACAGCGGCTTCCGGCCGCGCCCCGCCTCGAGGAAGGGGGCGAGCGTCTCCATCTCCTGATTCATCGGCTTCAGCGTCTTCATCGTCCATTTGAACACCTGTAGGTTGAAGAAAATTCAAGTGAACGTGAGGCAGCCTGCTCGAGCAGGCGCCCGTGGGCCCGCAGTGGTGGTGGGTCAGCGGGCGAACGGGCGGAGGCTCCTACGATCGGTTCATCGCCGGACGACGAGCAGCGCCTCGAGCCGATCGAGCGGCGGCGGCTTCGGCAGGTGCGCCTCGAAGCCTGCCTCCATCGCCCGCTCCCGGTCCTCGGGCTGGGCGTAGCCGCTGAGAGCGACGAGGCGGGTGCCGCGGAGCCGCTCGTCCGCGCGCAGCGTGCGCGCGACCTCGTACCCGCTCACGTCGGGGAGGCCGATGTCGCAGAGGACCACGTCCGGCCGGAGCTCGCGGGCGAGCGCGATGCCGGTCCGACCGTCGTGCGCGAGCGCGACGCGATGGCCGGAGAGCTCGAGGAAATCCGCCAGCGACTGCCCGGCGTCGAGGTTGTCCTCGATGATGAGCACGTGCCGGCCCGTCGTCGCGGCGTTCGCGCCGTCCTCGGGCACCGGGGCCTCCGGCGTCGGCGCGAGCGGCAGGGTGACCACGAACTCGGCGCCCCGGCCCGGACCTCCGCTGTGGGCGCGCACGGTGCCGCCGTGCAGCTCGACGAGCCCGCGCACCAGGGCGAGGCCGAGGCCGAGGCCACCGTGCGTCCGCGCGAGGCTGCGCTCCGCCTGCGCGAACGGCTCGAACATGCGATCGATCTCCTCCGGCTCCATCCCGACACCGTCGTCCCGCACGCGGAGCTCCGCGTGCCCGTCCGCGACGCCGGTGTGAACGGAGACCGTCCCGCCCTCCGACGTGAACTTGGCGGCGTTCTGGAGCAGGTTTCCGGCGACCTGCGCGATGCGCGTCGCGTCCGCTTCGACCCAGACGGCGCCGGGCATCGTGTCGATCCGCAGCTCGATCCCGCGCTCCTCGAACATCGCGCGGTGGTCGTCGCACGTGCGACGCACCACGTCCCGCAGGTCGAGGCGCCTGCACTGCAGCTGGATCTTCCCGCGCGACACGCGGGTCACGTCGAGCAGATCGTCGACGAGCCGCGTCAGGTGCTCGGTCTGCCGGCGGATGACCTCCTTCGCGCGAGCCGCCTGGGCGCTGTCGGGCGCGGCGCGGTCGAGGATGTGGATGCTGTTGCGGATCGGCGCGAGCGGGTTCCGGAGCTCGTGCGAGAGGACGCTGATGAACTCGTCCTTGCGGCGGTCGGCGTCCCGAAGCCGCTCGTTCGCCCCCTGGAGCGCCTCCTCCATCCGCTTGCGTTCGGTGATGTCGCGGGAGATGCCGAGCAGCCCGATGACGTCGCCCGAAGCGCCGCGGTACGGCGTCTTCCTGGAGAGGAAGACGCGGGGGCGCCCCGTCGGATCGGCGAGGAGCTCCTCGAGCTCGACCGGCGCGCCGTCCTCCATGATGCGCCGGTCGTTCTCCATGATCTTCTCGGCGTTGGCGGGGTCGCTCAGGAACTCGACATCGGTCTTGCCGAGGACCTCGGGGAGCGGCTTGCCGATGAGCGCGAGCGTCGCAGGGTTGGCGAAGCGCAGCCTGCCCTCCCGGTCCTTCGCGAAGATGGCGTCCTGCGACGTGTCGCTGATGGCGCGCAGGAGCAGCGTGCTCTGGCGGAGCGCCTCCTCGGCTTGCTTGCGGTCGGTGACGTCGGAGAACACGCAGGCGAACTGCCCCGGGCGAGGGGAGTACGCGACCGTCTCGAAGTGCCGCTCGAGCGGCGCGGCGAACTGATCGATGCGCGCGGGGTCCCCGGTGATCGCGACGCGGCCGAGGGTCTCGATCCAGGAGTCCTCGAGGCCGGGGAGGACCTCGCGCGCGGTCCTGCCGCGGATCTCGGAGCGCCTCAGGCCCGTGAGCGGCTCGAGCGCGGGATTCGCGTCGAGAAACCGGAAGTCCATGACCCTACCCGTGGCGTCGCGCACGACCTCCGCGAGGAAGAAGCCCTCGGTCATGTTGTCGAAGAGGCTGCGATAGCGTTGCTCGCTCTCGCGCAGCCGCTCCTCGGTTCGCTTCCGCTCCGTCACGTCGAGGAACACGACCGCGAAATACCCTGGCTTCGGCCGGTACGCCGTGGCCTCGTACCACCGGCCGAGCTCCGCCATCTGCTGCTCGTAGTGGATGGGCGTGCCGGTCCGCGCCACCTCTCCGAGGAGCTCGATCCACCGCGCAGGGTCCTCCCGGATGCCGGGCAGGACCTCGGTGATGCGGCGCCCGAGGACGGCGTCGCGGCGGAGCCCGGTCTGCGCCTCGAACGCGAGGTTCGCCTCCTCGTGGACGTAGTCGACCGGGCGATCGCCCTCGAAGAGCACGCGGCAGAGCGTGAACCCGGTCGTCATGTGCTCGAACAGCTCGCGGTACTTCGCGTCGCCCTCGCGCAGCGTGCGGTCGGCGTCTCCGAGCTCGGTCGGCGGCGAGGCTGGGTGGTCGGACATGAACGGTCCGGGCGGGCGCGGCGAGGGCCGGGAGGACTTCAACGCGGGAAGGGTAGCAGTTCCTTCCACCGGCGTGCCCGGTCGCCCGGGATGCTCCCGTCCGGGCTGCCCGGCGTTGATGTCGAGCGGCACGAGGTGCTCGTCGAGCAGCGAGAGCGCGTCGTCGAGGTTCCCGGCGTCGGGGCGGCCGACGCCGAGCGAGCAGACGTGGTGCTCGTAGATGACGAGGTCCTCGAGCCTCGAACCGGCCGCGCCGGGTCGTGCTCGTCGCGCCAGGAGTCGGAGCACGGTACGAACGAGCGCGTCCCAGCTCCCGCGCAGGGCCGCGTTCGTGAACCGCCGCGCCGGGAGGCCACTCGCATACACGAACCGTACGTCGGCTGCGGAGTGATCCTGCGCACCGCCAGCACTGGGGCCTCGGGTCGGTCGCGCAGTCGGTCGTCCGCGAGGCGCCCTGTACGGGGGTCTGGTGCGAGGGCGCGTCTCGCGCCCCGCGGATCGTTTCCCGTCGCGCTGAGCCGGCGGCGGAACGCGCCGGGGGTTCGGGTGGACGCGCGGACGGTGCGTCGAGGCGAGCGCGCCGCGGCCGCTCGAGCTGATCCGAGGGACCCGCGGCCGCGACGGGCTCCGAGAGGCGCGCTAGCGGCGCGCGAGCGCTGGCGCGGTGCCGAGAGGAGCTCGGTCGGCGCGCTCCTTCGCTCGTGCGCGAAGCCCTAGCAGCGAGACGACGTGCAGGAGCACGAAGATGGGGACTCCGAACGTGGGGATGAGCGAGAGCGGGAGAACCGCCATCGCGTCCGTCGACGGCCCGCCGGTGAACAGGCGGATCGAGCTCTCCGCCGACAGCGCCCCGATCCCGATCGCCACGCCGAGGTCGAGGAGCCCGAGCACGTTCCACGCGACCGCGAGGCGCGGCGCCCACCGCTTGCGGATCGCGAGCGCGTAGGCGACGAGCGGAGCCGCCGCCCCCACCGCCATGTCGCCCCATCCGGCGGGGAGCGCGAACTGGCGGGGAAGCGCGCCCTGCGCGAGCAGCACGAGGAAGACGACCCCGATGACGCGCAGCGACTGGATGCCGACGAGCCAGGGCTGCGGGATCGCGAGCACCCGCGCGCGCAGCGACCGCGACGACGCGAGCGCGACGGCGCCGGCGAGGATCGGCGGGAAGACGCCCATGCCGATCTTCGGAGGGCGCTCCGCCCCCCCTGCGAACACCCCCGCCGCCGCGAGCACGGTCGCTAGCACGAACCACGCGGAGAAGAGCACCGCGGCGACCGCCGCGCCCCTGCCGCCGTGACGGCGGAGCGCGAGGACGACGAAGGCGATGAGGAGGACGTCCACGCCGAAGACGATCGGCCAAACGAACGACGGGACCAGCGCTGCCATGTGAGCCTCCAACGTTGTACCTACAACCATGCGCGCGACCGCGACGACCACCGGGGGAGCGCGCGCCGCTCCCCCCGAGCTCAGCCCGCGAAGCGTGGATGGAGCCGGACGGTCACCGCCGCGAGCGCCTCGGCGCCGCGCTCGCCCAGGAGCGCGCGGGCTTCACGCTGGGCCTTCCGCCAGAGTGGGAGCGCGGCCTCGACGAGGCCGGTACCCGCAGGCGTGAGCGACAGGCGCTGCGCCCGGGTGTCGGGGGCCGCCTCGATCCGGATCCAGCCGAGCGCCTGCAGCCGGCCCAGCTCCCGGCTGACCGAGGACTTCTCGAGCAGGAGCGCCTGCCCGACCACGCCGGGCGACGCCCGCTCGCCGGCGCGGGCGATCGCAACGAGCAGCGTGAGCTGGGTGCGGCGCAGCCCGAGCGGGCGCAGGGCGCGCTCGTAGATCGAGGCGAGGCGGCGGTCGAGGAAGCGGGCGCGGCTCGCCAGGCACTCGGCGGCGATCTCCTCGGAGGCGCGCGACGCGCTGGTCTTCCTCGTCATGCGAGTTGTATAAGCAACCATGCCGCGCGCGGCAACTGCTTGCGGCGCGCTCGCCGGCCCCCTATGGCAGCTGCGCATGGACCGTGGCGAGCGGGTGGTGTTCTGGCAGCGGACCGACGCGGCGGGCGCGGAGCTGTTCCGGCTAGCGCAGGGGCCCGACGGCGTGCGGCTCTCCGGGACGATCCTGGCCGTGCCGGAGGGCGCGCCGCTGCGCGTCGAGTACGTCATCGAGTGCGGGCAGTCGTTCGAGACGCGCGCGGTGTCGGTTGCGCTCGAGGGCGAAGCCGGCCGGCGAACGCTCGCGCTCCAGGTGGAGAAAGCGGGCGTGTGGCGGCGCGACGGGCACGTCGTGCCGGCGCTGGTGGGCTGCATCGACGTCGATCTCGGCCTCTCCCCGTCCACGAACACGCTCCCCATCCGCCGGCTCGGGCTCCTCGAGCTGCCGCCCGGCACCGCCCGCGAGGTGACGGCGGCGTGGATCGGCTTTCCCGGACTGGAGCTCGAGGCGCTGCCGCAGCGCTACACGCGGCTCGACGAACGGCGCTTCCGGTACGAGGGGCTCGCCTCGGGGTTCACCGCGGAGATCGAGGTGGACGGGGACGGGCTCGTCGTCGAGTACCCGCCGGCGTGGCGGCGCGTGGCCCCGCGGCGCTGAGGGGCAGCGAGCTTCCGTGGCAAGATGCCGGTGCTTCAGCTCTCGCTCTCTGCCTTCAGCTGCTCGGAGAGGTAGTTCTGGATCCCGATCTGCTCGATCGCGGTGAGCTGCTTCTCGAGCCAGTGGTGGTGCTCCTCCGTCGCCTCGAGGAGACGCTCGAGGAGCTCCTCGGTGCCGTTGTCCCCCGCCTTCCGAGACAGCTCGATCCCGCGGTTCAGGGCGTCGACGACGCCCTTCTCGAGCGCGTGATCCAGCTTCAGCTGCTCGTGCACGCTAGCCCCGGCCGCGACGTTCCCGAGCTTCTGCACGTCGGGCGCGCCGTCGAGGTAGAGGATCCGTTCGATCAGCTCGTCCGCGTGGTTCAGCTCGTCGCGCGACTCATCGTGGATCTTCTTGAACAGCCGCTCATACCCCCAGTTCTCGCACATGCGCGCGTGGAGCATGTACTGGTGGACCGCCGTCAGCTCGCCGGAGAGGAGCTCGTTCAGGAGCCCGAGGACCTTGGGATCGCCCTTCATGAAAGCCTCCGGCGGAGGTGACGAGGGGGTCTGCGAAGCCGATCCCTAGAGCGCCGCGCGTCGAGCCTCTGAAGCCCAGCGAGGTCCACACCCGATCGGTGCTCCGCGCGGAACCGCTCACCGCTCGCGGGCCGAGCGCGGCCGCGGCCGGAGCGAGGCGTTCAGGCTCTGGAGGGTCCTTAGCCTATGGCTATCAAAGTCATTCAAACGATGTCTTGGCGGCTTTCAGGCGCACCGAGCATCGTGGCGTCTCGACACCAACGCTCAAACGAGGAGGAATCGCATGTCGAACCGCCCCAAGCTGACGACCGAGGCCGGAGCGCCCGTCACGGACAACCAGCACTCGCAGACCGCAGGACCGTCCGGCCCGGTCCTGCTGCAAGATCATTACCTCATCGAGAAGCTCGCCCGCTTCAACCGCGAGCGCATCCCGGAGCGCGTGGTCCACGCCGTGGGCACCGGCGCCCACGGGTACCTCGAGGTGACGAGCCCCGACGTCTCCCGCTGGACTCGCATGAAGGTGTTCTCGTCTGCCGGGAAGCGGACGCGGATCTTCGCGCGCTTCTCCACGGTGGCGGGCTCGCGAGGCGCGCCGGACACCGCGCGGGATCCGCGCGGCTTCGCCCTGAAGGTCTACACCGAGGACGGGAACTGGGATCTCGTGGGCAACAACACGCCGGTCTTCTTCCTGCGCGACGGCATCAAGTTCCCGGACTTCATCCACTCGCAGAAGTACGACCCGTTCACGAACCGCCAGGAGCCCGACAACGTCTGGGACTTCTTCGCGCGCTCTCCCGAGGCGACGCACCAGTTCACCTGGCTATTCGGCGATCGCGGCATCCCCGCCTCGTACCGCCACATGGACGGGTTCGGCTCGCACACGTACCAGTGGGTGAACGCCGCCGGCGAGAGGTGCTGGGTCAAGTTCCACTTCAAGACCGACCAGGGCATCCGCTGCCTCACCACCGAGGAGGCGGAGCGGCTCGGCGGGAAGGACCCGGCCCACCTCCACAAGGACCTCTACGACGCGATCGGGCGCGGCGAGCGCCCGTCGTGGACGCTCAAGGTGCAGGTCATGCCGGCCGCCGACGCGGAACGGTACCGCTTCAATCCGTTCGACCTCACGAAGGTCTGGCCGTACCGCGACTACCCGCTCGTCCCGATCGCGAAGCTCGTCCTCGACCGCGTGCCCGACAACTTCTTCGCCGAGGTCGAGCAGGCCGCGTTCGACCCCGCGAATTTCGTCCCGGGAATCGGGCCGTCGCCGGACCGCATGCTCCAGGCGCGGCTCTTCGCGTACGGCGACGCGCACCGCTACCGCCTCGGCGTGAACCACACGCGGCTCCCGGTGAACGCTCCGCAGGGCGTCGAGGGCGGAGCGCGGAACTACGGGCGGGACGGCGCGATGCGCTTCGACGACAACGGCGGACGCACGAAGAACTACGAGCCGAACGGTCACGACGGCCCCGTGGAGACCGGTGAGACCTACGACCTCGGTTATCCCGTCGGCGGCGCGGTCGGGCCGGCCCCGCACGCCCGGCACGCCGAGGACGACGACTACGTGCAGGCCGGCGCGCTCTACCGCGTCATGACGCCCGACGGGCGCGAGCGCCTCGTCGAGAACGTCGCCGGGAGCCTCGCGCAGGTGAGCCGCGAGGACGTGATCGCGCGCTCGATCGAGCACTTCCGCAAGGCGGACGCCGAGTACGGCGCGCGCATCGCCGAGGCCGTCGCCGCGAAGCGCGCCGGGAGGGCGCCGTGAACGCGACGCTCCCGACGCCGGTGCTCTCGCCGGAGGACCAGGCCATCGCCCTCGTGCGCGCGGCTTTCCAGCAGGCGCGGGCCGGTGACGCGGACGCGCTCCGCGCGCTGCTCGACCGCGGCGTCCCCGCGGACGTGCGGAACGAGAAGGGTGACAGCCTGCTCATGCTGGCGAGCTACCACGGGCACGTCGCCGCCGCGCGGCTCCTCCTCGAGCGCGGCGCGGATCCCGAGCTCAGGAACGACCGGGGCCAGTCGCCGCTCGACGGGGTCGCATTCAAGGGAGACGTCGTCCTCGCGGAGCTCCTCCTCTTCCACGGTGCG
>DATIDF010000374.1:0-39427 GCA_035456445.1 Anaeromyxobacter sp. | reverse complement strand
GCCCCGAACGCGACCGGTTTTCTCGAGGCCGTGCGTCCTGAGCGTAGCGCCGCCGCAGGCGGCGCGGAGTCGAAGGACGCGCGTTTCGGTTTGGCGGGCGGGTGCTCCGTGGATTAGATGCGGCGAGTGCGGCGCGACGACGCGACGGAACTGGAGGCGCCCGCGCGGCGCCCGCAGGCGGACGCGGGCACGGGCGCCCCGGCCCCGGCGCTCGCGCTTCTCGGTGCTGCGAAGCGGTACGGGCGCATCGACGCGCTGCTTCCGATCTCGCTCGCGATCCGTCCGGGCGAGCGCGTCGCCATCGTCGGCCCGAGCGGGGCCGGAAAGTCCACGCTCCTCGGGCTCCTCAACACCTCCGTCGCGCCCTCGTCCGGCTCGGTCGAGGTGCTCGGCTGCGAGGTCGCTGCGCTCTCCCCCCGCGCCCTGCGGCGCGTGCGGTCGCGCATCGGGACCGTGCACCAGCAGCTCCATCTCGTCCCACAGGCGAGCGTCATGCAGAACGTCGTCGCGGGGCGTCTCGGGCGCATGTCGCTCGCGCGGGCGCTCGCGGCGCTCGTCTCGCGCGCGGAGGCGGAGCGCGTCGCGGCGGTGCTCGCGCAGGTCGGGATCGCCGACCGGCTCCACGAGCGGGTGGACCGGCTCTCCGGCGGCGAGCAGCAGCGGGTCGCCGTCGCGCGCGCCCTGTACCAGGATCCCGAGATCGTCATCGCCGACGAGCCCGTCGCCTCGGTCGATCCCGCGCGCGCGATCGAGATCGCCGCGCTCCTCGGGCGCGCGTTCGCGGGGCGGACGCTCGTCGTGACGACCCACCGGCTCGAGCCGCTGCTGCCCGTGGTGACCCGGGTCGTGGGGCTCCGCGACGGCGCGCTCGCGTTCGACGAGCCCGTCGCGGCGCTGACGCTCGACCACCTGTCGCGTCTCTACGCGTCGCGCAGGGGGGCGACCGCGGGCCCCTCCCCCGCCGCGCCCCGTTCCCCGGCCCCCGTCCCGCCCGCCGGCGTCCTCGCGCTCGGCGCCTCGAACACGCCGGGTGAGTTCTTGCTGCCAGCCGCCGTCCGCGCATTCGTGCGGCAGTATCCCGGCGTTCGGGTGAGCCTCGCAGTGAAGGACTCGGCGGAGGTCACGGCCGATCTCCTCGCCGGCCGTGTCGAGGTCGGCTTCGTTGGCGCGCGCTCGCCGCACCCGGAGCTCCTCTTCGAGGACCTCGTCGAGGACGAGATCGTGCTCGTCGCCTCGCCCGCGCTCGAGGGGCTCCCCCCGGAGCCGATCCCACCCGCGCTCGCCGTCCGGCTGCCGCGCGTGGAGCGCGAGGCCGGCTCGGGCACGCGCGCGGTGGCCGAGGAGCACCTCGCGAACCTCGGCACGCCGCTCGATCCCGCAGCGGTCGCGCTCGAGGTGGGGACACTCGTCGGCCTCAAGGCGGCGGTCCTGTCCGGCGTCGGCGTCGCGTTCACGTCCCGGCTCTCCGTCCGGGACGAGCTCGAGGACGGCCACCTGCGCGCGCTCCACGTCGATGGGGTGCGCATCCCGCGCCGGCTGTTCGTGGCGCGGCGACGCGACACGACGCCGTCTCCCGCGGCGCGACGCTTCGTCGAGGTCGTTCGGGCCGCGGTCGCCCGCCGCACGGAGGGCGTGTGAGGCCGCGCCGCCCGCCGCTCCCGGCGCTCCTCTCCTGGCCCGGGCTCGCGCTCGCGGCGGCGGTCGTCCTCTCGTACCGCGTCGTCGGCGGCGACCTCGGCGCCCTGGTCGCACCCGACGCTCGCCGCGCGATCGGCGACTTCGCGCGCGGATTCTGGCCGCCCGCCCACTCGCCCGAGCTCCTGTCCTTCCTCGCCCGGCCGCTCGCCGAGACCGTCGCCATCGCGTTCCTCGGGATGTCGCTCGCGCTCGTGCTCGCCGCCCCGCTCGCGTTCGTCGCCACCTCACCGCGCGTCCTCGCGGCCACCTGCGACGCACCGTCATGGCCGCGCCGCGCCGCCTGGCTCGCGGCGCGCGTCCTCCTGAACCTGATGCGCTCGGTGCCCGAGCTCGTCTGGGCGCTCGTGTTCGTCCGCGCGTTCGGGATGGGGCCGGTCGCGGGCGTCCTCGCGATCGGGGTCGGCTACGCCGGCATCCTCGGCAAGGTGTTCGCCGAGATCTTCGAGTCGACGCCCCGCGCGCCGGCCGCGGCGCTCGCCGCCGCGGGCGCGCCGCCCCTGCGCGCGTTCGCGTTCGGCGTCCTCCCCTCCGCGCTGCCCCTCCTCTCCTCCTACGCGCTCTACCGGTTCGACTGCGCGCTCCGCGCGTCCGCCGTGCTCGGGCTCGTCGGCGCGGGCGGCCTCGGCGTCCAGCTCGAGCTCTCGCTCAAGATGTTCGCCTACGACGAGGTCGCCGCGATGGTCATCGCGCTCTTCGCCCTCGTCGCCGGCGTCGACCTCCTCTCCCAGCTCGTGCGCCGCCGGATCCACCGGAGCCGCGGCCTCTTCCCGCTCGGGCTCGGCGCGCTCCGCGCCCGCGCGCTCGCGCTCGCCGCCTGGGCGCTCGGAGCCTGGGGCGCGGCGCGGCTGCTCGACCTCTCCTGGCGCGACGCGCTGTCCTCCTCCGCGCTCGCGAGCGTCGGCGGGTTCGCTGCATCGATGTGGCCGCCCGATCTCGATCCGGCGTTCCTGGGGCAGATCGGGCCCGCGGCGGTCGTCACCTTGGCGGTGAGCGTGCTCGGCTCGGCGATCGCGACGCTCCTCGGGATCCTGCTCGCCTACCCTGCGGCGCACCGGCTGCACGCGCTCGAGGGCGGCGCCCGCCCTCCGCGCGCGCGGCGGGCCGCGCTCGCCGCGGCGGCGTGGATCGCCCGCGGCCTGTTGAACCTGGGCCGGACCTTGCCCGAGCTGCTCTGGGCGCTCGTCCTCATCTTCGCGGTCGGCCTCGGACCGTTCGCGGGCGCGCTCGCGCTCGGCATCCACACCGCAGGCGTCCTGGGCCGGCTCTACGCCGAGACGCTGGAGGAGATCCCGACCGCCCCCTTCGCGGCGCTCCGCGAGGCCGGCGCGAGCGACACGGCGGCGTCCGCGTTCGCGGTGCTGCCGCAGGCCTTTCCGCAGCTCGTGGCGTACACGCTCTACCGCTGGGAGGTGAACATCCGCGCCTCGGCGGTGCTCGGCGTCGTGGGCGCGGGCGGGCTCGGCGGGCTCCTGCACGTCTCCTTGAACCTGTTCCACCACCACCGCACCTTGACCCTGCTGGCCGTCATCGTGCTGCTCGTCACCGCGGTGGATCTGTTCTCGGGCGCGATCCGCCGGAGGATCCTGGAAGGCCCCGCCGAGCGCGCCGAGGCGCGCCCCGAGCCGGAGGTGCCGGCGGTGGTGGACGCATGGTGACCGCCCCCAGCGCGACTTGCGCGCGCCCTCGTGCCGCGCGATTGAGCCTGCCTCTCCTTCCGAGAGGAGGTGACCACGTGCTGCGCATCGAGCGACGCGTCCCCCTCGACCGCTGACGCCCTCCGGCGGGAGGCGAGTTCGCCTCCGAGCATCCTCGTCGTCTCCGTCGTCGTCCGGACAGCCACGTTCGACGCGCGGCCGGCGTGCCGCGCGCCTGGAGCCCACACCATGCACCATCTCTCGCGCATCCTCGCGCTCGCCCTCACCCTCCTGCCGCTCTCGGGCGCGGCGGAGGACCCGCTTCGCGTCTCCGCCATCCCCGACGAGTCCCCTACCGAGCTCCTGCGCAAGTTCGAGCCGCTCGGGAAGTACCTCGAGCGAGAGCTCGGCCGCCCGGTGAAGTTCACCCCGGTGACCGACTACGCCGCCACGGTCGAGGGGCTCGCCGCGGGCAAGCTCGACCTCGTCTGGTACGGCGGCTTCACGTTCGTCCAGGCCCGCAGGCGAACCGGGACCGCGATCCCGCTCGTGCAGCGCGAGGAGGACGCCCGCTTCCACTCCAAGTTCATCGTCCCGGTGGCCTCGAAGGCGCAGAAGCTCGGGGACCTGAAGGGCGCGAGCTTCGCGTTCGGCTCCGTGAGCTCCACCTCCGGCCACCTCATGCCGCGCTACTTCCTCCTCCAGAACGGGATCGATCCGGACAAGGACTTCGCCAGGGTCGCGTTCTCCGGAGCGCACGACGTGACGGCGAAGTGGGTCGAGGCCGGCAAGGTGGACGCGGGCGCGCTCAACGAGTCGATCTGGCAGCGCCTCCTCGACGAGAAGAAGATCGATCCGTCGAAGGTCCGCGTGCTGTGGACCACTCCCGAGTACTACGACTACAACTGGACGGTCCGCGGCGACCTCGATCCGAAGCTCGTCGAGAAGCTGCGCGCCGCGTTCCTCGCGCTCGATCCCGCGAACCCCGAGCACAAGAAGATCCTCGACCTGCAGCGGGCGAAGCGGTTCATCCCGACCTCGCCCGACAACTACGCAGCGATCGAGCAGGCCGCCCGCTCGGCGGGGCTCCTGAAGGACTGATCTCCCCGCGGCTCCGGCGGGGGCTCGCCCCGCCCACGCCGGACCGCTACGTCATCGTCCTCACCGCACCGGCTCGGCGCCGCACAGGCGCCGGCCCGGGAGGAGGACACGATGAAGTACGGCGCGCGGAACCAGCTCGGCGCGAAGGTCTCGGAGATCAAGCGCGGCAGCGTGATGTGCGAGGTGAAGCTCGACCTCCAGACGCCGGGCAAGATGGCCTCGGTGATGACGCTCGAGTCGCTCGAGGAGCTCGGGCTGAAGCCGGGCGACACGGTCCGCGTGATCGTGAAGGCGGTGAACGTGCTGCTGGTGAAGGAGTGAGGCGGGACGAGACCTCGACCCCGACCGCGACCGCGACCTCGACCCCGACCGAAGCCGCCCTACACCGTCACCACCTTCCCCGCCTGCATGGTCCTCTGCACGATCTCGCGCATGTTGCTCACGTGCCCGACCGCGATCTTCCCGACGAGGTCGTAGAACTCGAGGCAGGTCACGCAGGCGAGCAGGTCCACCCCGGCGTCGTCCAGCGCCCGGAGCGGCTCGAGGTGTGGCGACCCCTCCGCGAGGAGCCGGACCGCCGCGTTGTAGAACACGATCGCGTCCGGCTTCGCGTCGGTCACTGCGAGCGTCCGCAGGAAGCTCCCCACGAGCTTCGCGCCGAGCACGTCGTCACCGCGCCCCATCGTCTCCGCGTTCAGCACGAACACCGTGCCCGCGCCCTCGTTCGTCATCGCGTCACCTCGCGCCGTCCGATCTACCTGATCGCATCCGCGGAACAAAGCGCCCTGGGCGCGGCGCGTCGCACCCCAGGCGGCGCCTCACTCCGGGCGGAGGCCGAGGATCCAGCCCTCCACCTTGCGTACGATGGGATCCTCCGGCTCGTGCAGCGCCGCCCCGCCGAGCACCACGTCGAGCATGCCGAGGAGCGCGACGACCGCGTCGAACGGATCCTCGCCGTCCGGGCGGGGCCCGAACCCTTCCGCGAGCTGCGCTCGCAGTCGCCGCGATGGTGAGATCCCAGCCCCCGCGAGCCAGCGCAGCAGCGCTCCGCTGGCCTCGTGCCTCGAGCGGGGGTCTCGCTTCGACACGCGGCCGACGCCCAGCCGACGGTGGGCGTCGGCCGGGTAGATCTCCGCGAGCACGACCACTCCCGCCCCGAGCAACGCCGTGAGCGGGCCATGGAACGGCCAGAGCTTCGCGCGCCCGTAGCGCAGCGCGGGAAGGACGACGTCACGCCAGCCCGCGAGCGCCGCCTTTCCGACCTGCTTCCCCCCGACGGTCCAGAAGAGCGCCTCCGCCGCACGACGGCCGGGCCGGGCCCGCTCGCAGGCGCGTCGGAGCGCATCGATGTCTGGGACGTCGAGCGCGGTGCAGAGCTCCGCCTGCCGGACCTCGCCCCGCCGGCGCGCGCGCGCTGGATAGAACGGTCGATGGATCGCGATCTCCCCGGCGAGCTCGGCCGGCGAGAAGAACGCCTCGTACGGTGGCGCTCCCAGCCCGCCCGCCCAGTCGAGGAACGCTTCGGCCCCCGCGCGCGCGGCGTACGCGGCGGGGAGCCCGATCGGGAAGTCGAGGCCGAGGAGCGCGCAGCGGCGCGCTCCCGCGCGCCGGGCGAGCCGCGCGACGAGCGTCTCCGCCCGTCCGACCAACCGCGCGCCGCCTGCGCGCCACCGCCCATCGCGGCCGCGCACCGCGATCGCCACCCAGCGCTTCCCCGCGGCGACGCTCCAGTCGGCGGCGGCGACGAGGTCGACGGCGAGCGGCGCGGGCACCACGTCCTCGTAACGCGACCGCGACCTCCCGACCGCGAACCCTGACGCCGACCCCGAGCGTGGCCGTTCATCCCGAGCGTAGCGCCGCCGGAGGCGGCGCGGAGTCGAGGGGCGCGCTCACCCGCGCCTCCCGAGCTTCACCGGCCGCGCCGAGCGGAGCACCTCGAAGTCCCCTTCCTCGAGCGGCGTAGCCCGAGCGAACAGCGCGTGCGCGTCCCGCAGCGCAGCGCGGATCGCCGCCCGCCGCTCGCTCTCGCTCGCTTTCGGGCGCTCGCGTAGGAACGCCTTCATCGCGAGCCCGAAGCGCCTCATGATGTGCAGCCGGCTCACCGCGAGGACGAGTGGGTCGAAGGGGACGCCGAGCGCCGCGAAGAAGTCCTCCGCCGACTCGAGCCCCACGAGCTCCGGCAGGTCCGGCGACCCTGTGACGCCGGCGCGCGTCACGCGACCTCCGCGCGCGCTTCCGGGGCGCGAGGCGGCACGGCGACGACCTCTCCCCGCGCGACCTTGATCGCGAACCCCTCGAACCAGGCGAGCGCGGCCGCCTCGATGGGAACGAAGGCCTGCTCCGTAACGGCGTCGATGCCGGCGGCGGCCAGCTGCGATCTCGGGCAGCGCCCGATCTTCGCGACGAGCACCGCGCGGCAGCCCTCGAGAGCGCGCAGCGTCGCGGCGAGCGCGTCGTCCTCGCCCTCCCCGCCCACGCAGTAGCGGTCGACGGTGCGCCGTCCGACGAGGCGCGCGCCGGCGCGGCTCACGTCGTACACGAGCAGCTCGCGCGCGTGGCCGAAGTGCTCGTCCACCTGGCCGCCTGCACGGGTCGCGATCGCGACGCGCGCGGAGAGCGACGCCGGGACGGCTGCGATGCGCAGGAGCGCGGCGTCCCGGTCCCGGGCGGCCCGCGCGCGCACGCGCGCGATCGCCTCGCGCCGAGCCGCGCGCAGCTCACGCGCGTCCCGCGCCGGCCCGGGGGGGAGCGCCGCCACGGTGAACTCCCCGAAGCGATCCTCGGAGAGGCGCCCCACCGCGTCGGCGCGGCACTGCCGGCAGTGGCGCATGAGCCGGGCATCGATCTCGCAGGCCGCCTGGACGCGCTCGAGCTCCTCGGCTGTGGGCCCGCGCTGCCCGATCCGGCCGTAGTGCGTCCCGTGCTCGGGTGCGGAGATGAGCGGGACCAGGTTCACGAGGAACGCCCCGGCCCGACGGACGGCGCGGGCGACGTCCGGGAGGTGTTCGTCGTTCACGCCCGGGATGACGACCGAGTTCACCTTCACGAGCACGCCGCGCGCGGCGAGCGCCGCGATCCCCTCGAGCTGCTGCGCGGATAGGACCCGCGCCCCCTCGCTGCCCCGGAGCTTGCGACCGTCCCGCAGGATCCACGGGTAGATCCGCTCGCCGACCGCGGGGTCGATCATGTTGACCGTCACCGTGACGTGCTTCACTCCGCTCTCGACGAGCCGGTCCACGTGCTCGGGCAGCGCGAGCCCGTTGGTGGAGAGGCAGAGCCGCAGGTCGGGCGCGGCGCGCCGCACGCCCTCGAGCGTCGCGAACGTGGCGTCCGGGTTCGCGAGCGCGTCCCCGGGACCGGCGATCCCGACCACCGACAGCTCGGGGATCTCGGCCGCGACCGCGAGCACCTTGCGGACCGCGTCCTCGGGGCGGAGCCGCTCCGACACGACGCCGGGCCGGCTCTCGTTCGCGCAGTCGTACTTCCGGTTGCAGTAGTGGCACTGCACGTTGCACGCGGGCGCGACCGCGACGTGCATGCGCGCGAAGTGGTGGTGCGCCTCCTCGCTGTAGCATGGGTGATCCGCGACGAGCGCGGCGACGTCCGCGCCGAGCGCCGGCGGGGCGTCGCCGCAGCCGCGGCCGAACGTGCAGTTCGCCGCCGGTGGCGCGGCGGCGGGGCTGGCGAGGACCGGGAGGCGCATGGCATCCCTCAGGCGGCCAGGGGCTCGAAGGCGAACGCGCCCTTCTTGCAGGTCCGGCCGCAGGCCTCGCATCCGATGCAGTCGTCCGCGTTCTCGACGGCGGCGAACATCTTCGCCGACTCCTCCTCGTCCACCTCCGCCGGCGCGAGCACGCCGTGCGCGCAGATCTTGATGCACCGGCCGCACCCGATGCACAGCTCGGCGTCGATGGACCTCACGAACCGGGGGGTCCACTCCCGCTTTCCGCGCGTCAGCCCCGTGATGTACGCCATGATCTTCTCCTCCTGTGCATTGCGCCGTTCACGGCGCGTTCACTCGTCGGTCGCCACATCCGCGGCGCCCACCGCCGCGCCGCCGTCCGCGGCCGCCATCGCCTTCCGCAGCCACGGCGGCGGCCGGCCGCGGAGCACCTCCTGCAGCTTCCCGACCACCTCCGCCACGGCGACGTCGCCGCTCGTCTTCATCGGGTGGATACGGCGGGAGACGAGCTTCGCCGCCGCCGGGCCGCCGATCTGGGCGGTGTAGACGATGGCGCAGCCGGCGAGCGCGCTCGCGCGGGCGGCGATGCGGTCCTCCTCGTCGTCCGCGCTCGTGATCGCGCTGACGCGCTCGACGAAGCGCGCCGTGTCGGGACCCACCTCCCAGACATGGAAGTGGCCGGCCCGCCCGAAGTGCTCGTCGACGCGCTCGCCGGTGGTGCTCGTGAATGCGATCCTCATCGTGTCCTCCGCCGCCTTCAGTTGTGCGCGAGCCGCTGCGCCTCGGTCGCGCTCGCCTGGAACAGGTTCGCCACCTCGAATACGAGGTTCATCGTGCCGCGGTAGCCGACCCAGACCTTCTGGTGCGCACCGAGCCGGTCGAACACCGGCAGTCCGGTGCGCAGGTGCGCCTTCACGCCGAGCTTCGCGACCGCCTGGCGGCCGTTCGAGCTCGCGACGACGAGGTCCGCGCCCTTCGCGGCGACCTCGAGGTCCTCGAGGTCGCCGACGGACACCGCTGCGGCGGGCAGGGCGTCGAGCCCGCGCGCGCGCGTGGCGGAGAGCGCGGCGGCGATCTCGCAGCCCATCCCGTGGAGGAAGCGGGTGAGGCCCTTCAGGTGGTCGGCCTCCAGCGCGAGCGCAACGCGCTTGCCGCCGAACGCGTAGTGGCTATCGACCATGGCGTCCATGAGACGGCTCCGCGCGCGCCGAAGCCGGGCGGGAGTCGGCCGGTCGGAGATCGCGGAGAGCGTCGCCACCAGCCGATCCACCTCGGCGATCCCGGTGAGGGAGGTGAACCCGTACGCGGGGACGCCGAACGCGTCCTCCAGCCGGCGCGCCGCCCTCGCGAGCGAGTCGCCGACGTAGATCGTCGCGACGCTGCGGCCCGCCGAGCGGATCGCGTCGACCCCGACGCCGCCCGTCGAGAGGGGCGAGACCTCCTCGTCGATGTGGCCGTCGAGCGCGTTCGCGATGTCCGGCACGGCGATGACGGAGAGCCCGAACGCCTCGATCGTGTCCTTCAGCTCCTCCACGTCGGCGGGCGTGAGGTGCGCGCCGGGAAGGAGGGTCACCTGCCCGGGTACGGGCGCGCCGCCCTCGGCGAGCGTGGAGACGATCGCCTCCACCGCGGCCGCATAACCCTCCTGCAGCGAGCCGCAGTAGTCCGGGGTGGACGCCCAGACGATGGGCACGCCCGCGTGCTCGGGCCGCTCCGCGCGGAACTGGGCGATCGCGCTCCGCACGTCGTCGCCCATCGTCTCGGTGAGGCCAGAGGTCATCACTCCGACGACGCCGGGCCGGAACTTCTCGATGACGCGGGCGAGCCCGAGCTGGAGGTTCTTCCAGCCCCCGAAGATGGCGGCGTCCTCGCTCATCGCGGTCGAGTTGAGCGCGATCGACTCCTTGAAGTGCCGCGAGAGCTGCAGCCGGATGAACGTCGAGCAGCCCTGCGCCCCATGGAGCAGCGCGAGCATCCGATCGACGCCGAGGTACGCGAGCGTCGCGCCCAGCGCGGGCGAGTTCTTCTGCGGGTTCACCGTCGCCGCCTTCGCCGGGACCTTCACGCGCGACGCGGAGAGATCCTCCGCGAGCAGCGCCGCGCCGTGGCCTCGCGCAGCCGCGCGCTCCGCCTCGAGCTCGGCGGAGCCAAGCTCCCAGGGCGCGCGCGCGGAGAGCGCTGGCCACATCGGATTGTTCACCGTGAGGTCGAGCTGCCGCGCGAACGTGACCATCCCCTCGTAGCCCGCGTACGGGTGCGCGCGGCCGTGGTTGATGTCGAGGAAGGGCGTCCGGGTCTTGAGCGCGAGGAACTTCGTCTTCCCGCCGGCCACGACGAGATCCGGCAGCTTCTCGCGCATGATCCCGAGGAGCCCGGCGGTCGAGGTGTCCTCGATGATGCGGGCGTCGCGGTGCATCAGCGCCTTCATCCGGTGGAAGTCCTCGAGCGTGGAGTTCTGGGTCCCCGCCGCGAGGATCTCGACGCCCAGCTCGCGCAGGGCGTTCACCATCGACCACGTCTTCACACCGCCGGTGAAGAGCACGGCGCGCTTGCCGGCGAGGCGCGCGCGGTACGGCGCGATCCGCGCGCGGCAGCGAGCCTCCTCCTCCGCGACGAGCGCCTCGACCGCGTCGGCCATCACGCTCGCGCCGTCCCCGCGCGCGAGGTCGAGCTCCCGCGCGATGTGGCGCAACGCCCTCGCGGTGTCGGTCATCCCGTAGAACGACTCCTCGAGGTACGGGATGCCCCAGCGCTTCTTCATCTTGCGCGCGAGGTTCGTGAGGCTCTTCGAGCAGATGATGACGTTCAGCCGGGCGCGGTGCGCGTGGCGGAGATCCTCGAACCGCGCGTCGCCGGAGATGCAGGAGAGGATGCGGATCCCGAGCCGCTCGAAGAGCGGCAGCATTCCCCAGAGATCTCCGGCGATGTTGTACTCGCCGATGAGGTTCACGTCGTGGGGCGTCGTCGTCGCCGGCTCGGCGGTGCCGATCACGTGCTCGAGCAGGATCTCGCCGGCGAGCCGGTTCCCGATGTTCTTGTCCCCGATGAACCCCGGCGTGTTCACCGGGATCACGGGGATCGGCACCTCCCCCGACACTTCCCGGCAGACCGCCTCGACGTCGTCGCCGGTCATCGCGGTGACGCACGTCGCGTAGACGAAGATCGCCTTCGCCTCCGGATAGCGGGCGGCGAGGTCGACGATCGCGCGGCGGAGCTTCTTCTCCCCGCCGAAGACGACGTCGTTCTCGAGCATCTCGGTGGTGAATCCGCGCCGGTAGAGCTGCGAGCCGCTCGAGCGCGCCCCGCGGTTGTCCCAGGAGTTCCCGGCGCACGCGATCGGCCCGTGGACGAGGTGGATCGCGTCGGTGACGGGCATGAGCACGACGCGGGCGCCGTCGAACGCGCAGCTGCGCTCGGTGCCCTCGCCGGGCTCGGACCGCTTGCAGAACTTCGGAGCGCCCTTCTCCTGGGTGGCGCACTCCGGCGCGTCGTAGTAGTCGGGCCGCGGCATGGCCGCCTCGCTCGCGTTCGGGGTCGGGGTCGGGGGCGGCCGCTACCGCATCATCTCGAAGAAGCGGTCTTCGCAGCCGTCGTCCTTGAGATCGATGAACTTGTTGCAGATCTCGGTGACCATGTTGATGACGCCCTGGTAGCCGACGAGCGGGTAGCGGTGCCTGTTGACGCGGTCGAAGATCGGGAACCCGAAGCGGAAGAGCGGGATCTTGGCGTCGCGCGCGGCGAACTTCCCGTGCGTGTCGCCGATGAGCGCGTCCACCGGATCGGTCACGAGCAAGGACCGCAGGTGCCAGAGGTCCTTGTTCATGTAGACCTTCCCGTCCTTGCCGTACGGCGACGAGTCGAGCAGCGCGTGGAGCTCCTTCTCCAGCTTCTTCGAGCCCTTCGAGCACAGGACGTGGACGGGCTTCGCGCCCATCTCGAGCAGGAAGGAGACGTATCCGACGAGGTAGTCGGAGTCGCCGTAGACCGCGAACCTCTTCCCGTGGATGTACTGATGGGAGTCGGTCACCGCGTCCACCGCCCGACCGCGCTCCGCCTTGAGCGCGTCCGGCACCGGCTTCTCGAACAGCTCCGAGAGCTTCAGCAGGAAAGCGTCGGTCTTGGCGATGCCCATCGGCATCGACATGGAGACGTGCTTCCCGGAGTAGCTCTCCTTCACCCACGTGAAGGTCTTGGTCGTGGCGTAGGGCGCGACGGAGAGCGTCGCCTTGCCGTTGATGGAGTCTGCCGCCTCCTCGAGCGGGGTGCCGCCCGGGTAGAGCCGGTAGGTCCCGTCCAGCGGCGAGTCGAACGACTCGGAGATGTCGGCGAGGAACGTGTACGGGATCCCGAATGCCTCGAAGATCCGCTTGTACTCGCGGTAATTGCCGGTGTTCGCGTCGAAGCCCGCGATGAAGTTGAGCTTGCCGGTGCAGCGCCCCTCCACCACCCTGCCCTCGGTCAGGGTCTCGAGGATGGCTGCGAGCATGGCGTCGTAGCCGTGGACGTGGGAGCCGTTGAAGCTGGGAGTGTTGGCGTAAGGGGACGGGACGTCCTTCGGCAGGTTTCCCTTCTGCCGCGCGTTCTTGATGAACGCGGAGAGGTCGTCACCGATGATCTCCGGCATGCAGGAGGTGAAGATGGCGACCATCTTCGGCTTGTAGAGCGCGCAGGCGTTCTCGAGCCCCTCGTGCAGGTTGTTCTGACCGCCGAAGACGGCGCCGTCCTCGGACATGGCGCTGCAGACGGCCGGCGCGGGCTCGCGGAAGTGGCGGTTCAGCGTCGAGCGGTAGTAGGACGCGCAGCCCTGCGACCCGTGCACGAACGGCAGCGTCCCCTCGAAGCCGTGGGCGCACAGCTCGGCGCCGAGCGGCTGGCATGCGTGGGCGGGATTGATCACGAGCGCCTGGCGCGCGAAGTTCTTCTCCTTGTATTCGGGCGTGTTGATCCAGGCGCCGACCCGTCTCTCCTCCTCGGGCGTGATCTCGCAGACGGGCTTGACGGTCAGTCCAAGGTTGTTCGCCATTTGTCGGTTCCTTCGGACAATCGGGGAGCGTTCCGTCCCCGCGGGACGGCAGATCGAATTCTTTGAAGACGGCGAGGGCCCCGCCCCCGCCCCTCGAGCTAGAACGGCGACTTCACCAGTCCCCACGTCGGGCTGTTGATCGCCATGTCGATGTCCCGCGCGAAGATGGGGAATCCCTTGTACCCGTGGTACGGGCCGGAGTAGTCCCAGCTGTGCATCTGCCGGAACGGCAACCCCATCTTCTGGAACAGGTACTTCTCCTTGATGCCCGAGGCGACGAGGTCCGGTTTCAGGTCGTGGACGAACTGCTCGAGCTCGTACTCCGAGGCGTCGTCGTAGATGACGGTCGCATCGGGCATCTCGGGGGCGGTCCGGTCATAGTCGTCCGAGTGGGCGAACTCGTAGCCGGAGCCGACGACGACCATGCCGAGGTCCTCGTACGCGCCGACGGTGTGACGCGGGCGCAGGCCGCCGACGTACAGCATGACCTTCTTGCCGTCGAGGCGCGGCCGGACCTCTTCGATCACCTTCTGCATCATCGGATCGTACTTGGCGATGACCCGCTCCACGTTCTCCTTGATCCGGTCGTCGAACCGCTCGGCCAGCTTTCGCAGGCTCTCCTTGATCTTCGTCGGCCCGAAGAAGTTCAGCTCGATCCACGGCACGCCGTACTTCTCCTCCATGACCTTGCACATGTAGTTCATGGATCGGTAGCAGTGGATGACGTTGAGCTTCACCTTGTGGGTCGCCGCGATGTGCTCCATCTGGCCGTCGCCCGTCCAGACGGCCTTCACGTTGAAGCCGCACTCCTCCAGGAGCGGCTTCGTCGACCACGCGTCGCCGCCGATGTTGTACTCGCCGATGAGGGCGATGTCGTACGGCGTCTCCGGCTCGGAGAACTCGCGCGTCTCGATGATGTAGTCGCGGATGGTGTCGTTCGAGATGTGGTGCCCGAGCGACTGCGAGACGCCGCGGAAGCCCTCGCAGTTGCACGGGATGACCGGGAGGTCGAGCTCCTTCGACATCTGCTTGGCGACGGCGTTGATGTCGTCTCCGATGAGGCCGACCGGGCACTCCGACAGCACGGAGATGCCCTTGGCGAGCGGGAACAGCTCCTTCGCCTCCCGCAGGAGCACGGCGAGCTTCTTGTCGCCGCCGTAGACGATGTCCTTCTCCTGGAAATCGGAGGTGAACTGCATCGCGAAGTTGGAGACGCCGTTCACGCCGCTCATGAGGTTGCGGCGCGTGCCCCACGAGTACCAGCCGCAGCCGACGGGTCCGTGGGAGACGTGGACCATGTCGCGGATCGGCCCCCACACCACGCCCTTCGCGCCCGCGTAGGCGCAGCCGCGGGCGCTCATGACCCCCGGCACCGTCTTCCGGTTCGACTTCACGCAGGCGCTGCCGGACGCCTGATCGTTCGGGGCGAGGTGCGGCGCGCGCTTCTTCTTCCCCTTCTCCGGATACGCCTCGAGCGTCCGGTCGATCATCGCCTGGGTCGACTCCTTCGTGATGCCGTCGACCTTCTTCACGGACTCGGACATCGTCGTCTCCTCGCTCTCGCTCTTCCGCCGTTACGCGCTCGCCGCCTCGGCCACGCCGACCTGCGACTCGTCCTCGTCCGCGATGATGCCGAACTCCATGAGCAGCTCCTCGAGCTCCTCCATCTGCAGCGGCTTCGGCACGACGAGCATCTTGTTCTCGGAGATCTTCCGCGCCAGCTCGCGGTACTCGCTCGCCTGCCGGTGCTCCGGCGAGTACTCGATGACCGTCATGCGGCGCAGCTCGGCGCGCTGGACCTGGTTGTCGCGCGGGACGAAGTGGATCATCTGCGTCCCGAGCTTCTTGGCGAGCGCCTCGATGAGGTCGGCCTCGCGATCCGTGTTGCGCGAGTTGCAGATGAGCCCACCGAGCCGGACCTTGCCCGACGAGGCGTACTTGAGGATGCCGCGCGCGATGTTGTTCGCCGCGTACATCGCCATCATCTCGCCGGAGACGACGATGTAGATCTCCTCCGCCTTGTTCTCGCGGATGGGCATCGCGAAGCCGCCGCACACGACGTCGCCGAGGACGTCGTAAAAGACGAAGTCGAGGTCGGGCGTGTACGCGCCGTTCTCCTCGAGGAAGTTGATGGCGGTGATGACGCCACGCCCGGCGCAGCCGACCCCCGGCTCCGGGCCACCGGACTCGACGCACTTCACGTCGCCGTACCCGACCTTGAGGACGTCGGAGACCTCGAGATCCTCGACCGTCCCGCGCTCGCGCACGAGGTCCATCACCGTCGCCTGCGCCTTCGCATGGAGGATGAGGCGCGTCGAGTCGGCCTTGGGATCGCAGCCGACGATCATCACCTTCTTCCCGAGCGCGGCGAGCCCCGCGACCGTGTTCTGCGTCGTCGTGGACTTGCCGATGCCGCCCTTCCCGTAGATCGCGATCTGCCTCATGTCGTCCCGTTCTCCTCGCGGGGAGCGCCCGCATCGTGTTCGCGTGGAGGAAGAGCAAGCGGCGTACCGCCGCACCGCGCGCGATCCTTGCGCGCGTCCGGCCGCGACCCCGCACCTGCGCGCAGACCCAGCGCGTGGCGCGCGCCTCGCGGCGCCGCGCGCGTGCGATACCCGACAGCGCCCGCGTGCGAAACCCGACACGGCGCGCGGAACCCGACATCGCCGTGCCGCTACCGCCCACCGCGCCGCAGGCACACGAGCCGCGTCGGTCCGAAGCCGGTGCGCGCGTAGAAGCGGAGGGCCGGCCCGTTCTCGCGATCGGCGAGGAGCTGCAGCCGCGATGCGCCGCGCGCGGTGGCCCACGCTTCGATCGCCTCCAGCAGGCGGCGCCCGAGCCCGCGCCCGCGCTCGGTAGCCTCGACCACCATGTCCTCGACGAGCGCCGCAGGGCCGCCCTCCGCGGTCGAGACGACGAGCTGGGCCGTCACCATTCCGACCACCTCGCCGGCGCGCTCGGCGACGAGCACTGTGCGCCGCTCCGGCTCGGCGAGCATGAGCGCGACCCCGCGACGCTGGCGCTCGGGATCGGGGCGGAAGTCCGCCTCGATCGAGAAGAGGACGCCGAGGAGCCGCACGAGCCGCTCGGTGTCCGCGGGCGTGGCGCTCCGGATGACGCTTTCCATGAGTGCACCTCCGCGGCGCGTCAGAACCGCTCGACGGAGATGCCGTACTTGCGGACGCGCCAGTCGAGCTGCCGGACGGTCATGCCGAGGAGGCGCGCCGCCTTCGCCTTCACGAACCCCGCACGCTCGAGCGCCACGCGGACCTGCTGCGCCTCGCCGGCGGGGCCGTCCTCGTCCGCCCGCGGCTCCGCCCGTGGCTCCTCCGCGGCCGCCAGCTCGCGGGGGCACGCCTCCGGAGGCGGCGCCGGCCGTCCGCTGGCGACGCCGAGGTCGAGATCTCCCGCGCGCAGCACCGGCGCATCGGTGGAGACGACCGCCTCCTCGAGCACGTTCCGGAGCTGCCGGACATTGCCGGGCCAGTCGAGCGCGGCGAGCGCCTCGAGCGCATCGGCGCCGAGCCGCACCTCGCGCCCGTTCTCCTCCGACAGCTCGCGGACGAAGTGCTCCGCGAGCGCCGGGATGTCCTCGCGCCGCTCGCGGAGCGGCGGCAGGCTCACCGTCACGACGGAGAGCCGATGGAACAGGTCCAGCCGGAACTCGCCGGCGCGCACCGCGGCGTCGAGGTCGCGGTTCGTCGCGGCGACGATGCGGACGTCCACCGTGACGACGCGCCGCCCGCCCACCCGCTCGAATTGCCGCTCCTGGATGGCGCGGAGGAGCTTCGCCTGGGCCGAGAGCGACAGCTCGCCGACCTCGTCGAGGAACAGCGTCCCGCCGTCGGCGAGCTCGAACCGGCCCTTCGTCCCCGCGGCCGCCCCCGTGAACGCGCCCTTCTCGTGCCCGAAGAGCTCGCTCTCGAGCAGCGCCTCCGGGAGCGCCGCGCAATTGAGCGCCACGAACGGCCGGCCCGTGCGCGGGCTCGCCTCGTGGAGCGCCCGCGCGACGAGCTCCTTGCCGGTGCCGCTCTCCCCGCGCACGAGCACCGTCGCGCGGCTCCGGGCGACGCGCTCGACGCGCTCGAGCACCTCGCGCATGCGCCGCCCCACGCCCACGATCCCGGGGAGCCGCGCCTCCGGCGCGCCCGCCTCCTCCTCGAGCACCGCGCGCCTGCGCGGGTTCTCGAGCTCCTGCAGCCGGACGCGCGCACCCAGCATGCCCGCGAGGATCTCGAGGAGGCGGAGGTCGCGCTCGATCGAGAACGGGCCGGCGCGGTGGCGCCGGTCCACGGTCAGCACCCCGAGGGTCGTGCGACCGTGGCGGATGGGAACGCCGAGAAAGGCCCGCGGCTCCGCGTCGAGATCGCGCCAGGTGCCGGTCCGGTTGAGGAACAGCGGCTCGTCGGCGATGTCCGGCACCGCGATCGGCATGCCCGTCGCGAAGATCCGCCCGACGATGCCCTCTCCCGGCCGAAGCCGGCCGAGAATCCGCTCGCGGTCGCGCATCTCCGGCGCCGCCTCGATGAACACCTCACCGGTGACGGGATCGAAGAGCGAGACGGTCCCGTTCTCCATCCCGAGCTCGACCTGCAACACCACCAGCGTGGCGTCCAGCGCCTCGCGGATATCCGTCGCGAGCCACAGGACGCGCGCGGCGTCGTGGAGGGCCTGGACCTCGCGCGCCTGGCGGCCGGGCATCCATCCCTGCCGAGCAAGCGTGGTGCCATCCGGGTCATGGTGCACGGCCGCCGGCGCCGGTTCTTGCAGGACGCGCGAAACACGACGGGATCCCGCGGATTCCCGGCCCACCGATCATGCAGACTACCTCTCTCAACCGCTGCAACCTGCCGCCCTGGGTGATCGCGAGCTGCCAGTTCAACGAGCACCCAGTGCCTCTCGAGGTCCAGGGCGTGCGGTCGTCGAACGCGGCGCTGTTCCGTGCGCTCGACGCGCTCGAGGATCCGATCGCGCGCGCGCTCCGGTTCGACGACTGGCTGTCGGTGCGCTTCCAGCTCCACCACTGGGCGGAACAGGAGACCGCTTCCGCGCGGCGGAGCCTGCGCAACTCCTACCTTCGGTTCCTGCGCGGCTGGGGCGTCGACGCCTCGAGCATCGAGGGCGCGGTGCTGAAGGGCTGGGTCGAGAGCCGCATGGGCATACCCCCCACCTTCCACCACGCGCCGATCCGGGACGTCCACGGCCCCGAGTACGCGCGCTACGCGCTCGACCGCACGCGCGGCAGCGCCTGCACGAGCGCGATCCTCGATCAGCTCGACCTCGTCTACACGTTCACGCAGTACGAGCTCGCGCGGCGCCGACCGGGCGAGCGCTGGGTCACGCTGTGGCGGGGCGTGAACGATCCCCGCGAGCACGAGGTGATCGCGGAGCTCGGCCGGCGCGAGTGGATCGTGCGGCTCAACAACCTCTGCTCGTTCACGGACGATCGCGAGCGAGCGTGGGAGTTCGGATCGACGGTCTGGGAGGTGCGCGTCGCCATGCCGCGCGTGTTCCTCGCGGCCGACCTGTTCCCGCGCGCGATCCTGCGCGGCGAGCGCGAGTGGATCGCGCTCGGCGGCGAGGCGCGCGTGCGTCGGGTCACGTGAGTCGCGGCGGCGCTCCCCGACCCACCGGCGAGAGGTCCACGAGGCGCTCGGCGAGGCGCGCGATCTCGTCCCCGACGCCGCGGTCGAGCCGCCGCAGCCAGCGCCGCGGGATGGAATCGGGGCCGTGGTAGGCGCCGGCGATCGCGCCGGCGATCGCCGCGGTCGTGTCGGCGTCCCCGCCCTGGTTCACGACGGCGACGAGGCACTCCTCGAACGAGCGGGTGGAGAAGAAGAAGTGCAGCGCGGTCTGGAGCGTGTCGACGATGTATCCGGTCGCGAGCCCCGGGTACGGAACGAAGCGGAAACGCGGCTCGGCCGCGACGAGCGCGTCCGCCGCCGCGCGCAGCCGGCGCAACGACAGCCCCAGGCAGCCGAGCTGGACGAGCTCGCCGACGACCCGGCACGCGGCGTCCGACAGGGGGTGGTGATGCGTGAGCCGCCCCTGCTCGATGGCGATCCGGCGGAGCGCGTCGGCGTCCCCGAGCGCGAGCAGCGCGATCGGCACCATCCGCACCGCCGCGCCGTTCCCGGCGTCACCGTCGTGCGGCGGCGCCTCGAGGGTGCCCTCGAGCATGTAGCGCCGGATGCCGCGCCGGCACGTCGAGCCGACGTCCACCGGCCCGGAGCGGAGCCACCCCGCGAGCGCGGCGGCGGCGGTAGGCCGCGACCAGCGCCCTTCGGTGTCGATGGCGCGCGCGAGGCAAAGCGACATCTCGGTGTCGTCCGTGACGCGCCCCGGCTTCAGGTGGAGCCAGCCACCCCCGGTGATCTCCCGGTGCACGCCGAACTCGGCGCGGATCTCTCCGGGGGTCATGAACTCCACGGTTGCGCCGAGCGCGTCGCCGACCGCCGCTCCGAGAAACGACGCGCGGGCTCGGTCCCGAACGTCGGGCAGGTGCACCGAGGTCAAAGTCACCCGAGCCGAGTCTGCGAGAACCATACCCCAAGGCCCGAGAAGGTGGATGCGCCCGTCCTCGGGGTCGGACGGTCCGCGGGCGCGGGCGCGGGAGCGGAAGCGTCCCACGTTCCGGGGAGCTCGCCCGAACGCGCGCCGCCCCGGTGGACCCACCTCCCGCGGCACCCTATCCAGGGGAGGTCACGTCCCTGCGACCGGGATCTAGTTTCGGAGGTCTGCGGCCATACGGGCGGCCGCTCCGGGTGCCACCATGAACCTCGGGATCGGGCTTCTCACGCTCTCCGCCGCTGCCGTCATGATGCTCGCGATCGGCATCGCCGCACGGCGCCGGCGCCGGACGCGGGCGCTCCCGGGCGGTCTCGATCTCGACCTGGCCTCGACGGCCGACCTCGTCCCCGCCGGGCTGCGGCACCTCGGCACGCGGCTCAACGAGCCCCTCTCGCTCGGCCTGCGCATCCCTGGCCCGCACGGCGCCAACGCGCCGAAGCGGCTGGGGCAGCTCATCGGCCTGCGGTAGAACACGCCCGCGGACGATTCTGAAACACCGAGGCTTCAGGCCTCGGCAAGAGCCGCTCGACGTGAGCGCCTGAGGTCCAACGCCCCTCCGCGGATCGCGAGTGGCCGTTTTTCGCGCCCCGACGACCGCCTCGATCACTGGGCGACGATCCGCACGATCACGTCCTTCTCGGGCGGGCAGGTCCCACGGCCGTCGCAGTTGCTCGTCGTGGCCCACACCGCCCCGTCCGGCCCCTGCTGCACGTCGCGTACGCGTCCGAGGCCACCGGGCGGGTCGCCCTGCAGGTAGACCTCGTGCTCGCGGACGCGGCCGTCCTCGCCGAGCGCGATCCGGTGCAGGTGGCGCGCGCCCAGGACCCCGACCAGGAAGCTTCCCTTCCACGCCGGCACCGCATCCCCGCGGTAGAGGCTCCCGCCGCCCGGCGGCGCGGCGCGGCTCCACACGAGCACGGGGGACGTGATGCCCTGCGCTGCCTCACATGCGTAGGCGTCGGGCCAGCCCAGGTTGGCGCCCGCGCGCGCGACGTTCACCTCGTCGTGGCCGCTGCGTCCCGTATCACCGCTCGGGCCGTGGTCCGCGACGACCAGCGTCTGCGAGTCCAGGAAGTCGAACGCCTGCGTGTTGCGGACGCCGAGCATGAAGACGGCGCTGCCGGGGAACGGGTTCCCTTCCGCCGGCGCTCCGTCGGTGGTGACGCGCAGCAGCTTGCCCCCGAGAGAGCCGCGGTCCTGCGCGCGCCGCGGCTCACGCCCGTCGCCCGCCCCCGCGTAGAGGAGCCCGTCGGGGCCGAAGCGGATCCGGCCGCCGTCGTGCGTGGTGCCCGCCGGGATGCCGTCGACGATCACGCGATCCAGGGAGGCCGAGCGCCGATCCTCGGCCAGCACCCAGCGCGAGATCTGGTTCACCGCTCCTCCGCCTGCCTCGATCGTCGCATACGTGTAGAAGCGGCGGTTCTCCGAGAAGCCCGGATCCGCGGCGATCCCGAGCAGCCCGCCCTCCCCCTCGGCGCGCACCGGCACGGTCGCGACCGGCGTCGCCTCGAGCACCCCGCCACGCAACAGCCGGATGCGGCCCGGCCGCTCGGTCACGAGCGCGTCGCCACCGGGCAGGAAGGCGAGCGCCCACGGCACCTCGAGCCCGGTCGCGACCCGCTCGACGCGGATCGCCGTGGTGCCGGTCGGACCCCAGCCGTCCTCGACGAGGATGCAGCCGGGCGCCACGGCGGAGACGGAGCTGCCGCAGCTCACAGCGGCGATGGAGAGGAGGGCGACGGCGGCGGAGGTGGACGGAAGGCGCATTGGATAAGGATCTGACGCGCCGCGTGGCGGCGCGCTGTGCTCCCGTTCGCGACGGTGGGGGACCCGAGGGGTTTGCCCCGTACCGGCCGGCTCGACTGCGGTACGACGGCGCGCTCGTCGCGAGGGAGGCGAAGAGGAGTCGAGGGGCGACCTCGACCCCGACCGCGCCCGGCCCCGCTCGTGGTTCGACAGGCTCACCACGAGCGGTCGATGAGAGCCGCTCGCCCTGAGCCTGTCGAAGGGCGAGCTCTTGGCCGCACCTCGACCCGACCCCGACCTCGACCCCGACCGGCCTCCTGAGGCCGGTCACCCTGAGCGTAGCGACGCGGCGTCAGCGGCGGAGCGAAGTCGAAGGGCGCCGGTCGGTGATGGTGAGGAACGCCCCGACCCTCGCCCTGACCGCCTCTAACCTGCCCCGCCCCCGCCCCGCGCCCGCCGCGCCTCGCGCCAGGTCCTCAGAAGGATCGGAGCGAACGCCGCGTCCTCCACGAGGTAGCGCCGCCACAGCCGGCGCGGCTCGCGCCCGAGCCGGTGCAGCCACTCGAGGCCGGCCCGTGACATCCACCGCGGCGCGCGCGGGATCGTTCCGGCGACGAACGCGAGGCTCGCGCCGACGCCGAGCGCGACCGCCGGGCGGAGCAGCTCCCGATGCCGGTGAATCCAGAGCTCCTGCTTCGGCGCGCCGAACGCGGCGAGGACGAGGTCGGGGCGCGCTGCGCGTACCCGCTCGGCTGCCGCGCGCGCGGCCACGGCGCCCGCGGGAGAGAGATCCAGCGTCGGCGCGTCGACGCCGGCGATCTCGACGCCAGGCTCCCGCGCGAGCACCTCCGCCGCGCGCGCCGCATCGCCCGGCGCGCCACCCACGAGGTAGACGCGCCAGCCCCGCCGCGCCGCCAGCGCGGCGAGCGGGAGGACGAGATCGGAGCCGGCGACGCGCTCCGGGAGCGGCGTGCCGAGGAGCCGCGAGGTCCACACGAGCGGCATGCCGTCCGCGAGGGAGAGATCGGCGGCGGCGTACGCGGCGCGGAGCTCCGCGTCGCGCTCCGCCTTCACGACGTGGTCGACGTTCGGCGTGAACACCGCGCCGCCCCGGCCGGCGACCACGAGCGCCTCGATCGCGGCGAGCGCCTCGTCGAGGCCGAGAACGTCGACCTCGAGCTGGCCGATGCGCAGGCGGCGGCGCGCGGGGACGGGCGGTGCGGGGGCGGACGCCACGCGCTCTTCTCTCCCTCGCGCGCCCCCCGCGTCCACTTTTCGGGCGGGCCTCAGCTCCCCTCGAGCTCGTACAGTGACGCGCCGCGCCGCTGGTAGCCGCGATCGCGGGCGAGCACGTCGAGGTGAAGGGTGGGCCAGTCGGAGAGGACGAGCTCCAGGTCGCGCGTGCCGGTGTACGTCTTCACGTAGCCCTTGCACTCCTCGCACACGTCGAGCCGCAATGCCGGCTCCTGGTCGAGCTCGAGCACGCCGAGCCGGTTCGCATCCTCGTTGCCGCAGAACGGACAGGCGACGCGCTTGAAGGTCCAGCGCGTCCGGCAGCAGCCACAGGCGAGCTGGCGGCCGCGTCCCTCCGCGACCGAGACGAGCGTGCCCATCGCCGGGGCCGCGCCGCAGGTCGGACACTCGCCCCGTCCCCAGCGCTCCTCGTCGCGCCAGCGGCCGAACTCCGCGACCAGCGGCACGAGCACGTGCTGCAGCGCGGTCCAGCCCAGGTACCGCACGAGGCCGGCGCCCTCCGGTCCCCCCTTCTCGGGCGAGCCGCACACGAGCCACGCGATCGCCGCCTCCGCGGCGCGCGGCTCCCGGAGCGCCTCGTCGAGCGCCCTCGCCGCTCCGGCGATGGCGGGTGGAAGCTCGGCTGCCGCGACGCGCCCCGCGATCGTGTGGAGCGCCGCGGCGCCGTCGGGCGCGACATCGAGACCCGCGCGCACGCTCCGAAGCAGCGGCACGCCCGCGGCGAGGTCGGCGGCGTAGGCGTCCCACGCCGGCCGGCGCGCGAGGGGCGCGACCCCCGCGGCGGCGTCCTCGACGAGCGCCTGGAAGGCCGCGACGCCCTCGAGGTAGGGGTGGGCCTCGATCCACTTCTTCGTAGCTGCTTCGTTCGTCATGAGTCGTGATCCTAGCAAGTGAGAAGGCCCCCGGCCGCGAGCGACCGAGGGCCCAGGAGTCATGGCAGGCGCGGCGGACCGCGCCGGGGCTTACGCAGCGACGTCCACCTGCCGCTCTTCCTCGCGGACCGCCGCCCTGTCCTGCTTCGGCAGGACCGGCATGTGCCGGGCGGCCAGGCCGAAGAGGAAGATGGTCGCGGCGATGAGACCGATGGAGATGCCCCACTCGACGATGCTCGGGAAGTAGGCCTGCGGCGCGATCTGCGGCGCGGCGCCCTTCAGGTTCATCCCGAACACGACCACGTTCACGCGATTGAGGACGATGCCGCCGGTGGCGAGGAGCGAGCCGAGGAACAGCGTCCTCGGGTTCGCGCGCAGCTTCGCCGAGCCGAGGATCGCGAGCGGGAGGAGGCCGCCCACCACGAGCTCGGTGAGCAGCAGCCCCGCCTTCGGGCCGGTGAACGCCGTCGCGAGCTGGCCACGAACCCCGAGATCACCGACGCGGAACGTGAGGTACACCGCGAGGGCCCCGAACGCGATCTTGCCGAGCGACGCGAGCTGGTCCACCCGCAGCTGCCGCTTGAAGCCCTTCGCGATCCACATCTCGATGAGCACCATGAGCGCGGTGCCGGCTGCGATGGAGGAGAGGAAGAAGTACACCGGCATCATCGGCGACCACCACGCCTTCGAGAGCTTGTCGGGCATGAGCAGGAACAGCGACCCGAGCGAGCTCTGGTGCATCGTGGACAGCGTCACCGCCGCGATGGCGAGCATGATCGGCTCGGCCTTCTTGCCAGGCCGCGCGCGGAACGCCCAGGCCATGAAGCCGAAGGTCGCCGCCGCGAGGCTCGTATACACGAGGTTGCGGGACATCAGGTACACGAAGCCGGAGACGGCGAAGACCACGTAGACGGGCGACCAGCGCTTCCACGCCTCCATCGCCGCCTTCATGCCCCACCGCTCGAACGGCACCGGCAGGAACTCCGCCAGCAGCACGGTCACGTAGAGGCCGACGCACCAGGAGACCTCGAACATCGCCGAGTGCTCGGGGGCGTTGAGCGCGAGCTCGTAGAAGTGCCACGGCAGGCCGAGGTCGGCGAGGAGCGTCACCGTGACGAAGGAGTAGCTGATGAGCCCCATCAGCACGGCGGAGCGTCCGATGGAGTAGAGATCCTTGCGCTGGAACACGTAGATGATGCCCGCCGTCGCGAACGCTCCGGCCGCCACCGCGATCCACACGAGGTCGAAGACGATCCAGAGCCCCCACGCCCAGGTGTCGGACAGGTTCGTCGAGCCGCCGAGCCCGAGCGCGAACCGGGCGATGAACGAGGCGCCGCCGAACGCCATGAGCACCGCGAGGAAGACGTTCGCGGGGGTCCACAGCTTCGCCCTCACGGGCGCGAACTCCACGTGGGGGTGGTGCGCGTCCTCCTTCTTCGCATGTGACGCGGCGGCCTTGGCCGACTTGATCGACCGCGGCTCCACCTTCTCGACCTCCTGACGCCGCTTGTGGAGCGCGTACGCCCCGCCGAGCGCTGCGCCCACGCCGATGACGGCGGGCGGCACGGCCCCGAGCGCGACGGCGCTGCGCTTCGGATAGCTCTCCGTCCCGACGTCCTGGAACCCGAGCTCCGCGAACGGCACGCTCGCGAGGTACATCATGTTCGTACCGCCGGCCTCCTTCTCGCCGTAGACGTGGTCCACGTACTTCCCCGGGCTCGCCGCCATCCGCTCGCGGGCCTCGCGGAGGAGCTCCTCGCGATCACCGAACCGGAGCGCGCCCGCCGGGCACTGCTTCACGCAGGCCGGCAGCGCGATCGCCGCGGCGAACCGCTGGTGATCGGCGCCGGTGAGCGCCTCGCCGTTTCGCAGGGCCGGCGCCGGCTGCATCGCCCGGTCGTGGCACATGTCGCATTTGTGGATCTTCGGCGCGAGCGAGTCCCACTCCGCCATGGGCACGCCCCACGGGCAGGCCCACATGCAGTAGCGGCAGCCGATGCACTTCGACTCGTCGTAGACGACCGGGCCTTCCTTCGTCTTGTGGATGGCCGTCACCGGGCAGGCCGAGGCACAGGCCGGCTCGTCACAGTGCATGCACTGCCGCTTCGCGAACGCGTACTGCAGCCCTCCCGGCTGGCTCGGGGCGTCGACCTCGTGCGGGGTGACGACGCACAGGGTCTTCGCCGAGAGCGTGAGGGGGTTCTGCAGGCCGGCGGATGGGTTCAGCTGGGTCTTCTCCGCCGGCATGTCGTTCCACTGCTTGCAGGTGACCTGGCACGAGCGGCACCCGATGCACTTCGTCGTATCGATCAACGTGGCGTTGCTCATGGTCTCTCCTGTCGAGGCGTCGCAGCCGGCTACCGCTGCGCCACCGCGTCCTCCACGCGCACCACGTTGACGAGGCAGGCCTTCGTCTCCTGCGTGCCGGCGCCCGGATCGACCGCGTCGATGGTCAGCACGTTGGTCGACGGACCGGTCGAGAGACCCTTGAACCCCCAGTTGTACGGCATCCAGACGACGGGTACGTCCTGGCCGGCGATCCTCATGACCTGCATGCGCTTCGTGACGACCGCCTTCACCTCCATCTCACCGCGCGCCGACGAGACCTTCACCTTGTCGCCGCCCTTCACGCGCAGCTTCTCGGCGAGCTGGGTCGGCAGCTCGACGACGCACTCCGGCTGCAGCTCGTTGAGCCAGGGCACGTTCCGGGTCGTGGACCCGGCGCACCAGTGCTCCGCGATGGACGACGTCATGAGGACGTACGGGAAGTCCCGCGCCGTGCCGATGGGCTGCTTCCCAGGGACGCGCGGATACTTCACGCACGGATTGTGCTGGACCTTCGGGTGCAGCACGTTCGCGACCGGGCTCTCGATGGGCTCGTAGAACTCCGGGAACGGGCCGTCCTTCGGCACGTACGAGCCGTCGCGCGGGAGCCCCTTCTCCTTCGCGTCGGGGTCCTTGTAGACCGCGGCCATGAGCCGGCCGATGCCCTCGCCGTTCATGCGGAACGCGCGCTGGCCCTCCGGCGTGTCCGGGCCCTTCGTGGCGTCGGGCACGTCCGGCGTGTCGACGCCCTTCCACTTCTTCTCGGTCGCGTCCCACCAGATGACCGGCGTCGTGCCGGCCCAGGGCTTGCCGTCCGCGTCGCAGGACGCGCGGTTGTAGAGGATCTTCATGTTGCCGGGCCAGGTCCAGGCGAAGCCAGGGAACATGCCGAGCCCGGAGGGATCGGTCTTCGAGTCGCGCCGCTTCGAGAGGTTCTTCCCCCCACCGAAGACGCCCGCGTAGATCCAGACGCCCGAGGAGGTCGAGCCGTCCGCCTGGAGCTGGCCGATTCCGGCGACGAAGGCTCCCGGCTTCAGCACCTTCCCGTCCGGGAGAGTGACCTCCGCGAGGACACGGCCGCTGATCTCCTGCAGCACCGACTCGGCGGTGTTCTCGGCGGGGTAGCTCCAGGTCGCCTTCTGGAGCGGCTCGTCCTTTGGATCGGTCGAGCCCGCGTACAGGTCCCGGACCTTGCGGAAGACCGTGTCGATGATCTCCAGGTCGGCCTTCGCCTGGCCGGGCGGCTTCACCGCCGCATACCGCCACTGCACGAGGCGCCCTGAGCCGCTGATCGTGCCCTCCTTCTCCATGAAGTACGCGCCGGGGAGAAGGAGCACCTCGGTCTGGATCGACCTCGGGTCGGCGCCCGGCCGCTGCCAGAAGCTCGCCGTCTCCGTGTCCCAGAGCTCCTGCACGACGAGCATCTCCAGCTTCGACAGCGCCTCGTGCACGTAGTTCAGGTTCGGGTTCGTGACCATCGGGTTCTGCCCGAGGGTCCACATGAGCTTCAGCTTCCCGGCGTACGCATCGTCGATCATCCCGTAGACGGTGTAGTCCTTCGCACCGTTCTTCTTCGGGAGCCACCGCCAGCCGAAGTCGTTCTCGGCCGTGGCGTTGTCACCGAACCACGCCTTGAGGCCGTTGACCGTGAACTTCCGGCGGAACGTGCCGTTGTCCTTCGTCCACGCCTCGAGGGTCGGGTGGTTGTGGTTCGGGGCGTTGATGTAGCCGAACATGTAGCCGTTCAGCACGGACATGTCGCAGGCGCCCTGGACGTTCGGCTCGCCGCGCAGCGCGTTCACGCCGCCGCCGGCCTTGCCGATGTTGCCGAGGAGCAGCTGCAGGATGCCGTAGCAGCGGATGTTCTGGATGCCCACCGTGTGCTGCGTCATCCCGAGCGCGTACAGGATCGTGCCCGGGCGGTTGTTCGCGAACGTCTCGGCGATGAGCTTGATCTGATCCGCCGGGACGCCCGAGATCTCCTCGCCCACCTCGAGGGTGTAGCGCGCGAAGTGCTGCTTCAGCTTCGTGAACACGCAGCGCGGATCGTCGAGGCTCGCCGCCCTCTTCGGCTTCTTCGACGCGGCGTCGAGGTCGTACGCCCACGAGGCGGTGTCGTACTTGTGCTTGTCCTCGTGGTACCCGGTGAACACGCCCTCGTCGAAGCCGAACTCGTCCTTCGCGAGGAGGAGCGCGTTCGTGTGCAGCTTCACGTACTCCGCGTCGTAGAGGTCGTTCCGGAGGATGTGATTGATCATCGCCCCGAGGAACGCGATGTCAGCGCCGGGGCGGATGCGCGCGAAGATGTCGGCGACCGACGAGGTGCGGTTGAACCTCGGGTCGACGTGGATGACCTTCGCGCCCTTCTCCTGCGCCTTCCGGATCCACTTCATCGCCATCACGTGGTTCTCGGCGGCGTTGCTGCCCTCGATGAGGAACACCTTGGCGTTCTGAAGATCCGCCCAGTGATTCGTCATCGCGCCACGGCCGAACGTGGCCCCCAGACTGGGGACCGTGGGGCTGTGTCAAAGCCTGGCCTGATGCTCGACGAAGCTCGTGCCGAAGAGCCGGCCCATCTTGTTCCAGAGGTAACACTCCTCGTTCGTGTTCTGCGCGCCGCCCAGGAACCCGATCGCGTCGGTGCGGTTCACCGGGTACTCGACGTCACCGTCCTTCTCGGTGGCGATCCAGGTCGAGTCGCGGACCTCCTTCACCTTGCGGGCGAGCTTCTCGAACGCCTCGTCCCAGCCGATCTCCTGCCAGCGGTCCGAGCCCGGCGCGCGGTACATCGGGGTCTTCACGCGCCGGTCGGATTCGTGGGTCGCCTGCATCGCCGCGCCCTTCGAGCAGAGCGCGCCCTGGTTGATCACGTGGTCCGGGTCGCCCTCGAGGTTGACGAGCTTGCCGTCGACCACGTTGCAGACCATCCCGCAGCCGCAGGAACAGAAGTTACAGGCGGTCGTGAACTGCTTCGCGCCCGTGAGCTTCAGGTGCCCCGTCGCCGCCTGGACCTTCGACGCGCTGAAGCCGAGCTCGGCGAGCGCGAGGCCGGCGCCGCCGCCGGCCGTCAACTTCAGCCAGTTTCTTCTGCTGATGCTCATCGCTTCCCTTTCCGGTTGCCTGCCGCCGACTGCTGCTGGACCGCGAAGCCTTCGTGACGGCGGCCGCATGTACCCGACTGCTCAGGTCTTTTTTGGCCGTCGTGCGTCGCACGGCCGAGAGCAAGACCCCTGCCAGCACGCTGGGCGGCCGCAGCGTCGGTGCGGGGTGACATGTCACGGGTCGTAGAGGCACAAAGTGTCCGCGCGCGCGCGGACATGTCACGCGTCACCCGAGCCGAGCGTGACCCCACGTCGCGCAAGGTCGACGCATCGTGAGCGAGGACCGCGGGACCCGCGGGCGTCTACCGCGTGATGCCGAACTTCCGCAGGCGCCGGTAGAGCGTCTGGCGCGAGACGCCGAGCGAGGTCGCGGTCCGCGCGATGTTCCAGCGACACGCGTCGAGCGCGGCGACGAGCTCGTCCCGCTCGGGCCCCTCGCCCTCGGGAGCCGGCGGCTCGGGCGGGCGCTCCACGGGCGGAGGCGCCGCGTCGACGCGTGCCGGCGCGGCGATGCCGCGCACGGGCGCGAGCCGCAGGTCGGCGGGCCCGATCCGCGCTCCCGAGACGACCGCGGCTGCGCGCATGATGACGTTCTTGAGCTCGCGGACGTTCCCTGGCCACGGGTGCGCGAGGAGCAGCGCCTTCGCCGCGTCCGACAGCTCGAGCCCGTCGCGGCCCATCCGCTCCTCCGCCTCGCGCAGGAACGCGCGGGCGAGGAGCGGCACGTCCTCGCTGCGCGCCCGCAGCGGCGGGATGTCCACGTGGAGCACGTTCAGCCGGAAATAGAGGTCCTGGCGAAACCGGCCAGCCTCGACCTGGTCGTACAGCCGGCGGTTCGTGGCCGCGATCACCCGCACGTCCACGCGGCGCGGCGCGCTGCCGCCCAGGCGGACGACCTCGGCTTCCTGGAGCACGCGCAGGAGCGCGGTCTGCGCCGGCGGCGGGAGCTCGGTCACCTCGTCCAGGAAGAGCGTTCCGCCGTCCGCCTCCTCGAACTTTCCGGCCTTCCCCTCGCGCTGCGCGCCGGTGAAGGTCCCCGGCTCGTACCCGAACAGCTCCGACTCGACGAGTGCGGCGGGGATCGCGCCGCAGTTCAGCGCGACGAACGGCGCGCCGGCCCGGGCGCCGCCGGCGTGGATGCCCTGCGCGAAAAGCTCCTTGCCCGTGCCCGACTCGCCGTGCAGGACCACCGGCAGATCGTTCCGCGCCGCGATCTCGGCGAGATCGAGCGCGGCGCGCAGCAGCTCCGAGTGCCCGAGGATCGCCTCGAACCCGTAGCGCGCCGTGAGGCGCTGGCGCGCTCCTCCTCGGGTGCCGCGCGCGGCCGGCGGCGGCGCGAGGTGCAGGACGGCGCCCACCGCGCGCCGCTCGTGCAGAACGGTCGCGCAGGCGACCCGGCGGCGCTCGTCGCCCGCGCCCGGCCACTCCAGGGAGAGCTCCTCGTCGAGTGGATCCTCGCCCCCGCGCAGCGCAAGGGCGAGCCGCTCGCGCACCGCCCGCGGCAGCTCCCCGTCCTCGAACGAGAGCCTGCGCCGCGCGGCGTCGCTCGCCTGCAGGACGCGCCCGCGCACGTCGACGGCGACCACCGCCTCCCCGGAGCTCCGCGCGGAGCGCATCGCGTGGCGGACGAGCTCGTCACGCACCTCCTGGCGCGCGCGGAGCCGCTCCTCGACGGCGGCCGCGAGCGCCGCCGCCGCGACGAGCCCCTGCGGCTCGCGCGTGTCCCAGGGGCCGGTGATCTGGACGAGCGCGACGAGCTCCCCCCCGGGCGCGAGGACGGGCGCTGCGGCACTGGTCCACGGCTGCCACGCCTCGACGAAGTGCTCCGACGCGAAGACCTCCGTCGCGCGCCGGTCGGCGAGCGCCGTGCCCGAACCGTTCGTCCCCGCGACGTCCTCGCGCCAGCGGGCGCCCGGGCAGAGGTTGATCTCCGCGACCTGCGCGATCGTGGCGGGATCGCCGCCGATGGACAGCATCAGCCCGTCCGCGTCGAAGTACGCGAGGACGTGCCCCGCGTCGCGCAGCGACGCGGAGAGCCTCGCGAGCAAGGGGCGCGCGAGCTCGAACGTCTCGTCCTGCTCGCGGAGACGAGGCAGCGCATCGCGGACCTCGAGTGGAGCGCGGCGCAGCGCAGGGTCGATGCGGTAGACGTCGCGCGCCCGCGTCCAAGAGCGCGCGATCTCCGGCCGGACGTCCGAGACGTCGCCGTCCCGCAGGAACCGCTGCCACGCGCGGTCGAGGCGCCGCCGGCGAGACGAGCGGTCTGTTGCATCCGTGAGCACGAGCATCGAGCGTACCGGCGCCGACGCGCCTCGATCAACGGCGCGCTTCGCGGTATATCCGCCTTTACTACAGGTTCTCCGGGCGCACGGCTCACGAAAGTGCGAGCCCGCGCAGGCCCGGACGGCCGCCGCACCGGCGCGCTTCTCGCAGGCAGGGCGCGTACGGAGGAAATGCGTGTTCCACTCCATGCGAACGAGGGGCCTGCGCCGGAAGATCCTGGTCGTCGCCCTGGTCCCGACCGCGCTGCTCGTCGTCGCGTTCCTGGTCGTCTTCGGCGTGCAGCGCAGCCGCATCGCCGGTGACGTCGAGGCCGGCATGGGACGCCTCGCGGAAGAGGGGCTCACCCGGGCCGCGCGCGACCTGCGGACGCTGTGCGACTCCGCGCACCGCGAGCTCTGGCTCCAGGTCCCTCGCAGCCTGCGGGTCGCGCGCGATCAGATGGAGCGCATCGGGCCCCTCTCCTTCTCGCGCGAGACGGTGCGCTGGACCGCGGTGAACCAGCTCGACCGCAGCGTCACCGACGTCGTCCTCCCCAAGCTGCTCCTCGGCGGCGCCTGGACCGGCCAGAACGCGGACGCCGCCAGGCCGAGCGTGCTCGTCGATCGCGTGCGCGAGCTGGTCGGGGCCGAGGCGACGCTGTTCCAGCGCATGAACGATCGCGGCGACATGATCCGCGTCGCGACCACGGTCCCCGACGGCAAGGGCGGCCGCGCCATCGGCACGTTCATCCCCGCGATCGACCCCGACGGCGCCGCCAACCCCGTCGTCTCGACGGTGCTCCGCGGCGAGACGTACCGCGGCCGCGCGCGAGTGCTCGATCGCTGGTACCTGTCCGGCTACGAGCCGATCCGGGACGCCACCGGCCGGATCGCGGGGATGCTGTTCATCGGCCTGCGGCAGGACTCGCTCGAGGGCATCCGGGCAGGCGTCGCCGCCTCGCGCATCGGTGAGACGGGGGCGATCTACGCCCTCGGCGCGAGCGGCAACCAGCGCGGCCGCTACCTCATCCCGCCTCCCGGGCACGCCGACGGCGAGGACGCGTGGGAGGCCCGGGGCGCGCGCGGCGAGCGGTACGTCCAGGACGTCGTGCGCGCGGCGATGGCGGCGAACGGGGAGACCGTCCGGCTCTCGTTCGCGCTCCCGGACGGCGCGGGCGCGCCGCGCGAGCGGGTCGCAGCCGTCACGTACTTCGCGCCGTGGGACTGGGTGATCGTGGCGGAGATGGATCGCGACGAGGCGGTCGCCGCGCTCCGCGAGGTTCAGTCCTCGCTGTCCGCGTCCGCCGTCACCGTCGTCGGCGTCGGCCTCCTGCTCCTCCTCGCGAGCATCTGGGCCGCGCGCAAGGCCGCGAGCCGGCTCGCCGCGCCGCTCGAGGCGATGGCCGTCGCCGCCGAGCGCATCGCCGACGGCGACGTTCAGCAGGAGGTGACCTACCGCTCCCGGGACGAGGTCGGCCGGCTGGCCGAGGCGTTCCGCGGGACCATCCGCTACATCCAGGAGGTCGCCCGGGGCGCGGACGCGCTCGCCCGCGGTGATCTCTCGACCCCGCTCGTCCCGCGCTCCGAGCGCGACGAGCTGACCCGGAGCTTCCAGTCCGCGCAGTCCGAGGTTCGCCGCCTCGTCGAGGAGATGGGCACGCTTGCGGAGGCCGCCGTGGAGGGCCGGCTCACCGTGCGCGCCGATCCGACGCGGCATCAGGGGGACTTCCGCGAGGTCGTGGAGGGGGTGAACGCCACGCTCTCGACGCTCGTCGGGCACCTCGACGCGATGCCCGCCCCGGCCATGATCGTCGGCCGCGACTTCGACATCCGCTACATGAACCAGACCGGAGCGAGCCTCCTCGGCCGCACGCAGCAGGAGCTCATCGGCACGAGGTGCTACGACGGCTTCTGCATGGGCGACTGCAGGACGCCGCGCTGCGCGGGCGGCCGCGCCATGGCCGAGGACCGCGAGGTGAGCAGCGAGACGGACGCGCACCCCGAGGGGCTCGATCTCGAGATCCTCTACTCGGCGGTTCCGCTCCGCGACGGCGCGGGGCGCGTCGTCGGCGCGCTCGAGGTGGTGACCGATCAGACCGCCCTCAAGCGCGCCGCGGACGCTCCCGACGGCGGAGACCGCGACGCAGGCCCGGAGTGCCGGCCGTGCATCGTCCGCTGACCGGGACGGAGGCCACCGCGGCCCAGGTCGACGGGCGCGCCGCCCCGACGTCGCTCCTGCGCCCCGGCGACGGCGCCGCCTCGGACCTCGTCGCGCTCGAGGAGCCGCTCGAGATCCGGATAGCGGGGGAGACGGTCGGCGTACTGATGCGCACGCCGGGTGACGATCACCGGCTCGCGCTCGGGTTCCTCTTCTCGGAGGGGATCGTCCAGTCGGCGTCCGAGTTCAGCGCGGTCTACCACTGCGGCCGCCCCGGCGACGAGGCCTACGGGAGCGCGATCGAGCTCGCCCCGGCGTCGGACGCGCGCATAGACTGGGAGCGCATCGACGGGACCAAGCGCGGCTTCGTCTCGAGCTCGGCCTGCGGCGTGTGCGGGCGGCGCGCCGTCGAGGACCTCGTGGCCGGGCTCGTCGCGCCCGAGCCGATCGCGCCGATCCCGGCCGCGCTCGTGGGAGAGAAGGTGGCCGCCCTGCGCGATCACCAGCCCGTGTTCGCCGCGACCGGCGGCACGCACGTCGCCGCGCTCTGGACGCGGGACGGCACGCTCATCGCCGCACACGAGGACGTGGGACGCCACAACGCCGTCGACAAGGTCGTGGGTGCGCTCCTCCTCGCTCGCGCCGAGGCGCCCGCGGGGTCGCCCGGCCCGGCCCCGGCCGTGCTCACCGTGAGCAGCCGGGCGGGGCTCGAGATCGTCCAGAAGGCGGCCCGCGCGCGCATCCCCATCGTCGCCACCGTCTCCGCGCCGACCTCGCTCGCCATCGAGCTGGCGCGGGCGTCCGGGCTCACGCTCGCCGGCTTCGTCCGCCCCGGACGGATGAACGTCTACGCGGGCGCCGAGCGGCTGTCCGGGCTCTAGCGCCCGCCTGACGCAGGGAGCTCAGGCCCGAGGCCCCGCCACACTGCGGCAGGCGAGCGCGGCTCCCCTTCGCCACCCTCCCCCGCGGGCGTCGACGGGCTCGGCCTGCTCCGGGACAATGGACGGGGCCGCGGGCCGCGACAGCGGCGGGGCCTGGAGGGCGCCATGAAGTGGATCATCGGACTGGACCTTCGACCGCGGTGCTTCGGCGCGCTGCACTTCGCGACCTGGCTCACGAAGACGGTGCCGAAGGCCGACGATCGGTTCATCGCGGTCCACGTGCTCGAGCCGGATCACCTCCGGGCGGCGCTCAAGTACAGCCACATGGACGAGGTGCTCGCCGCGGTGCGCGACGCGGGTCACCGGATCCTCGAGCGCGAGGCGCCCGGCGAGCGCATCCGCGAGCTCGAGATCATCGAGGGCGTGAGCGCGGACGAGGGGCTCGTCGCGGCGCTCACGCGCCACGACGCCGACGCGCTCGTGGTCGGCCGCATCGCCGAGCGATCGGAGGTGGCTTTCGTCCGGCTGGGCCGCGTGGCGCGCCGCCTCGTGCGCCAGCTCCCCGTGCCCGTCGTCGTCGTGCCGCCCGACGTCGAGGCCGCGGACCTCGGGAGCGGGCCCATCATCGCGCTCGCGAGCCTGGACGACTCCGCGACCGAGGCGTGCCGGTTCGCGGCGCGGATGGCAGAGCGGACTGGCCGCCGCCTCGTCCTGCTCCATGTCGTCCCCTACCTCGAGCTGCCGTTCATGCAGGGCGCCTCGGTCGACGAGATCGCGCGGGAGCAGCGGCGCGCCGCGGAGCTCGCGCTCGCGGCGTGGATCCAGCGCGAGCAGCTCCGGGCCGACGAGGCGCTGGTCGAGCAGGGCGACGTGCTCGACCGGGCGGAGGCGGTCGCCGGCGAGCGCGACTCGCCGCTGCTCGTCATCGGCGCGGCGGGCCGGACCGGGCTGAATCGGTTCACGACGCCGAGCATGGGGCGGGAGCTCGCGGCCACCGCCGCGGTGCCGGTCGCGATCGTGCCGCCGCGCGGGTGACCAGGCGTCCCGCCGCGCCGGAGGGTCCGGCGCGGCGGGCGTTACGAGTCATGGGCTGCTGCAGCGGCTCCCGTGACAGCGGCAGCAGCTCGCGACGCTCGACGACGAGGGCTGCGTCAGGTACGGGCGACCCCACACGGGCGAGTCGTCGAGGTGGCAGCCCACGTTCGAGCAGCGCTTCGTCGCCGGATCGTATGCCGCGCCGGAGAGCTCGATGGAGAGCGTCGAGCCCTCGATGACCGCACCCGCCGGGACCGCCTCGCAGAACTGAGCGGGCGAGACCCAGTACGGGCGCGTCGGCGCGTCGGGGGCCGGAGGCAGACCGGCGTACGACGGGAGCACCGTGCGCGGGTCGAACAGGACGTCGGGCCGGCCGTTCACGTGCCTGAGCGGCATCACCCTGCCGCTCGCGGTCGGCGCGCCATTCGGGCGATGGCAGGTGACGCACTGCGTCCTCGTCCAGAGCTCGTCCGTGAGCCGGGCGGGATCGCCGCCGTCGAGCACGTAGGTGCCGGTCGTGTCGAGCCAGTAGAAGCCGGAGGGACCGGTCGACGCCGGATCCGTGGTCGCGTAGTGGCAGGTCTGGCAGGTGATGGGTGCGGCGCCCTCCCCGGCTCCGCCGTGCTTGCTCGCGTGCGAAGGACCGCCCAGCCCGACGTAGTGCCCGAACTCGCGGCCCCGGTCGGTGAGCCCGATGTGAGAGTTCGCGATCGGCGCGGCTGCCCCGGCCGACGGGTACTTGGGCGGGTTGCCGTGGCAGCCATCGCAGCCGAGGTTCTCCCCGGAAGTCCAGCCCGGCACCAGCGCGAACGCCGGGGTCTGCTGGCCCGAAGAGTGGCAGTACACGCCGCTGCACCGCCCGGACGCCGCGTCGTACGCTGCGCCCGGCGCGTTCCTCGCGCGCAGGCCGCCGGCGCCGGTCGGGGAGAGCTCGACCTGCACCACGAAGTCCATGTGCTTCGACGCGTCGACAGGGTGGCAGTTGCCGCAGCCGAACTGGTAGCTCGGCCCGCCCTCGGGCGCGAAGTCCTCGAGGACGCGGAGGTCACCGTACTGCGGGCCGTCGGGCGTCGGGAACGCCGCGTGCACGAGGTGCGCGCCGCTCGTGCCCGGGACCGGATGGCAGTCCCCACACTTGCCGGAGACGTCGAGCTTGCCGTCGATGTGGTGACCGCCGGCGAGATCGATCGCGCCTTCGGGCGTCACGGTGTCGGGGTGGCACCGGGCGCATCCCGTGAGCGCAGACGCGGGGTGCGGCGGAGGCGGTGGCGCGCCGTGGCACGAGCCGCAGGAGGTCTGACCCGGCGAGACCGCCGTCCAGGTGGGCGTCGTGACCGAGCCGCCCGCGAGCTTCGCGCCGTGGCAGTAAGTCGACGCGCAGGTCGCCTGCGTCCGATCCCACACCGGCGTCGCCCCGAGCTGCGTCGCGAGCGTGCCCCACGCGAGGTCGACGGTGCCGTTTCCGTGCAGGAGCTCCGTGGGAACGACGTGGCACTCCTCGCACGAGAGCGCGTTCCGGATCGGGCCGTTCACGACGTGCCGCTGGTGCGCGCCGACGGCGAGGTCGGTCGTCGCCGTCTCGCCGCGGGTGCCGATGGGCGGCGCCGGGTTCGCCGTCGAGCCGTGGCAGGACCGGCAGGTGAGGCCGGCGACGTCCAGGGTCCCGTCGACGTGCCGCCCGCCGGCGACGTCGATCTTGCCGTCGATGCCGACGGTGAGCGGGTGACACGAGTTGCAGAGCGGGTTCGCCGGGTGCGGCGCGGGCGGCGGGAAGCCGTGGCAGCCCGTGCAGCCCGTGACTCCGGCGGAGACCTGCGTCCACACCGGCGTGGTCGCGGCGCCGCCCGCGTCGAGCGTCGCGCCGTGGCAGTAGGTGGAGCTGCACGCCGTGCCGGTGAAGCTCGGCGTCGTGCCCTGGGAGGCGAGGCCCGTGAACGGCAGCGAGATCGTCCCGTTCACGTGGGTGAGATCCGCCACGGGCGCGTGGCAGCCGTCGCAGGCGAGCGCCCTGCGGATCGGGCCATCCACCACGTGCTTCTGGTGCGCGCCGACTGCACGCTGCGTCGTGAGCGTCTCGCCGTTCGTGCCGAGAGGGGGCGCGGGATTCACGCCGTCGGTGCCGTGGCAGGCGGTGCAGCCTCCTGCCGACACCTGCACCGTGCCGTCGATGTGCCGGCCGCCGGCGACGTCGATCGCCCCGGTGGCGAGGACCGTGCCCTCGTGGCAGCGGTGGCAGTCCGCGTTCTGCGGGTGCGGGAGCGGCGGCGGCGCGCCGTGGCAGGAGCTGCAGGCCGTCGGCCCGCCCGACACCGCCGTCCAAGTGGGCGTGATCGTCGAGCCGCCGGCGCCGAGCGTCGCGCCATGGCAGTAGGTCGAGGCGCACGTGGTCCCGGTCCAGCTCGGAGTCGTGCCCTGCGAGGCGAGGCCGCCGAACGGGAGCGAGATCGTCCCGTTCACGTGCGTGAGATCCGACACTGGCGCGTGGCAGGCGCTGCAGGTGAACGCGGTGCGGATCGTCCCGGTGACGACGTGCTTCTGGTGCGCCCCGACCGCGCGCTGCGTGGTGAGCGTCTCGCCGTTCGTCCCGACCGGCGGCGCCGGGTTCACGCCCTCGGTGCCGTGGCAGGCCGTGCAGCCGCCGCCATCCACCTGGAGCGTGCCGTCGATGTGCTTCCCGCCGGCGAGGTCGATACCTCCGCCCGCGAGGACCGTGCCGGAGTGGCAGCGCGCGCAGTCGGTGCTCGGCGGGTGCGGGAACGGCGGCGGCGCGCCGTGGCACGCGGTGCACGCCGTCGGGCCGGCCGAGACGGCCGTCCACGTCGGGGCGGTGTTCGAGCCTCCGGCGGCGAGCGTCGCGCCGTGGCAGTAGGTCGAGCTGCAGGTCGTCCCGGTCCAGCTCGGGGTCGTGCCGTTCGACGCGAGCCCGTCGAAGGGCAGCGAGATGGTCCCGTTCACGTGCGTGAGGTCCGACACCGGCGCGTGGCAGTCGCTGCAGGTGAACGCGTTGCGGATCGTCCCCGTCACGACGTGCTTCTGGTGCGCGCCCACCGCGCGTTGCGTGGTGAGCGTCTCGCCACGCGTCCCGACCGGCGGCGCCGGGTTCACGCCCTCGGTGCCGTGGCAGGCCGTGCAGCCGCCGCCGTCCACCTGGACCGTGCCGTCGATGTGCTTCCCACCGGCAAGATCGATCGCGCCGGTCGCGAGGACCGTGCCCTCGTGGCAGCGGTTGCAGTCGGCGTTCTGCGGGTGCGGGAGCGGCGGCGGCGCGCCGTGGCAGGAGCTGCAGGCCGTCGGCCCGGCCGACACGACGGTCCAGGTCGGCGCCGTCGCGAGGCCGCCCGCGCCGAGCGTCGCGCCGTGACAGTAGGTCGACGCGCAGGTCGCGCCGTTCCAGTCCGGGGTCGTGCCGTTCGACGCGAGCCCGGCGAACGGCAGCGAGATCGTCCCGTTCACATGCGTGAGGTCCGTCACCGGCGCGTGGCAGTCGCTGCAGGCGAACGCGTTGCGGATCGTCCCGGTGACGACGTGCTTCTGGTGCGCGCCCACGGCGCGCTGCGTGGTGAGCGTCTCGCCGCGCGTGCCGACCGGCGGCGCCGGGTTCACGCCCTCGGTGCCGTGGCACGCGGTGCAGCCGCCGCCGTCCACCTGGAGCGTGCCGTCGATGTGCTTCCCGCCGGCGAGATCGATCGCGCCGGTCGCGAGCACCGTACCCGAGTGGCAGCGCGCGCAGTCGGTGCTCGGCGGATGCGGGAAGGGCGGCGGCGCGCCGTGGCATGAGCTGCACGCCGTCGGGCCGGCCGAAACCGCCGTCCAGGTCGGCGTGGTGGTCGAGCCGCCCGCCGCGAGCGTCGCGCCGTGGCAGTAGGTGGAGGCGCACGTCGTCCCGGTCCAGCTCGGAGTCGTGCCCTGGGAGGCGAGGCCGGTGAACGGCAGCGAGATCGTCCCGTTCACGTGCGTGAGGTCCGTCACCGGCGCGTGGCAGTCGCTGCAGGCGAACGCGTTGCGGATGGTCCCCGTCACGACGTGCTTCTGGTGCGCGCCCACCGCGCGTTGCGTGGTGAGCGTCTCGCCGTTCGTGCCGAGGGG
>DATIDF010000373.1:0-19777 GCA_035456445.1 Anaeromyxobacter sp. | reverse complement strand
GTTCACCACCGCGCCCGCGTTGAACGGGTTCGCGTAGGTGTCGGCGCTGATCTCCACGTGGTTCCGGTTCCTCCGCATCGACTCGACCGCGCGGAGATCGAAGCACTGGACGTCGAAAAGCGCCCGGAACAGCCCCTCCTCGAGCATGTCGACGAAGAAGCCGGTGATCCCGCCGCAGCCGAAGCTGCCCTTCACGTCCTGGCGACGCATCATGTCCCGCACGTTCTCGGCGACGGCGAGGGAGATGCCCCCGCTCCCCGTCTGCATCGAGAAGCCGTCGCGGAGCCGCCCCGACGCCTCGATGACCTGGGCGGCGTAGCGCGCGATCTGCAGGCCCACCGGGTCCGTGGTCACGCGCGTCGTGGTGGAGACGATCTTCGCCGGGTCCCCGAGCCGCTGCACCGGCACCACCCAGTCCACCGCGCTCTGCGGGATGCTCACGGGAGCCGCCGGGAAGGGGACGATGTTGTCGCTCACGGCGATCACGGTCCGTGCGTGCAGCGCGTCCGCGAAAGCGTAGCCGAGGCTCCCGAACGCAGAGGGGCCGTGGACCCCGTTCATGTTGCCGTACTCGTCGCAGCACGGCGCGGCGATGACGGCCAGGTCGATCGGGACCTCGCCCGTCACGATCGAGCGGGCGCGCCCGCCGTGGGAGCGGACCGTGATGGGACAGTCCAGCTCGCCCCTGCTCGCGAGCTCGCCGATGAGGCCGTTCACGCCGCACTCGAGCCGGGTGATCGTGCCGCTCCGGATCGCGTCGATGATCTCCGCGTGCACGGGGTGGATCGAGCTCGAGGCGATCGTCACCTCCCGGACGCCGAGGTTCTCGATCACGCGGACCACGTGGTTCAGGACGTCGTCCCCGTTGCGCAGGTGGTGGTGCGTGGAGATCGTCATCCCGTCGCGCGGGCCGGCGCGCTCGATCGCCTCCTGCAGCGTGGCGATGATCTTGCGGTCCCCGGGGTTCACTCGCTTGAGGCTGCGCGTGGCCCGGTCGGTGTCGGGGCGGAGCGAGTATGGGTCGCGGTACGGGACGAGCCGCTTGCCGCACCAGCGCTCGGGGATCTCGCGGCCCACGCCGTTCCTAGCCATGGAGGATCTCCTCGTCCGGCATGGACTCGACGAGGCCCTGCGCGTGGGCGGCGCGCAGGGTCCGACAGGCGCGCTTCACCACGGGCGCGTCCACCATCTTCCCCCCGAGGGAGATCACGCCGGTGCCCATCTCCCGCGCGCGCTGGATGGCCTCGATGACCTGTAGCGCGTGCGCGATCTCCGACGCCTTCGGAGCGAAGACGTCGTGCACCACCTCGATCTGCCGCGGGTTCACGAGCGACTTGCCGGTATAGCCGAGCCCCTTCACGAGCTCGGTCTCGCGCCGCAGCCCGTCCATGTCCGTCACGTCGGCGAAGATGGAGTCGATCGCCTGGATCCCAGCGGCCTTCGCCGCCCACACCACGCGGGCGCGCGCGTTCATGAGCTCCTCGCCGGTCTTCGTCCGCTCGATCTCCATGCTCGCCGTGTAGTCCTCCGCGCCGAAGGCGAGGCCGAGGAGACGCGTCGAGCTCTGGGCGATCTCGATGGAGTTGATGACACCGAGCGCGCTCTCGATGGACGGCAGGATCCGGAAGCGGCCGATCTCGACGCCGAGCTCCTCCTCGAACTCGGTGAGGAGGGTGTCGAGTCGCTCCACGACCTCGGGCGTGTCGGCCTTGGGGAGACGAACGCCGTCCGGGAGGGCGGGGAGGATCTCGCGCAGATCGTCGTAGGCCCACGCCGTGTCGAGCGCGTTGATGCGGACGAGGACCTCCTTGTCGCGTTCGCGGTAGCCCTCGAGGAAGCGCCTCACGAGCCGACGCGCCGCGTCCTTCTCGGTGTGCGGGACGGCGTCCTCGAGATCGATGATCACCGCGTCGCTGCCGAACACGGACATGTTCTGCAGCATGGAAGGCATGTTCCCGGGGACGTACAGCAGGGTGCGCCGGAGGCGTTGCTCGATCATGTCGGTGGTCACGGCGAATCTATGAAGACGGTGGGCACGCCGCCGGTCTTGGAGACGTGCCGCCAGAGCCCCTCGGCGCCGAGCTCGGTGAGCACGATCTCGCAGGTGGCGAACACCCGGGCCTCGAGGAGGTGCCCGCCGAGCACCTCACCCGAGGACCTGCCGGCGAGGACGTGCAGGTGGCAGTCGATCTCGCCCTGCTCGTCCGGGAGGATGTTCCCGGTGAGGCCGAGCAGCTCGAGCGGGCCTTGAACCTGGTGCAGGTGGACGCGCGGCGCGGTGATGGGGAGCTTCGCGCCGGTCTTGATCCCTCGGAACGTCACGTCCTGCACCGAGCCGACCGCCGAGACGACGATGGCGTGCCTCACGCCCGCGGCATGGGCGAACTCTGCGAGCCGGCGCTGCAAGCTCTCGCCGGGCGCGATCTTGATGACGAAGCGCCGCCCCTGCTCGACCTCCTTGAACCAGAGCCCTTCCATCTCACTCCTGTGCGCCGCGCAGCAGCGCCGTCTCGACGCGGGCCTGGATCGCGTAGTCGAGCGCGCCGCGGTCGCTGACTCGGACCCGCCCCGCGGTGACGCCGTGGCGCCGCAGCACCTCCTCGATCTTCGCGCGGATGAGGTGCTCGAACTGGCGCCGCACGGTCGATTCGATCTCGATGACGAGCTCCGCGGCGGGCTCGACGAACACCATCAGGTCGCTCGACTGGATCGTGCCGGCCTGGGCCTTCCTCGCGATGGTCATGCGTGCCTTCCACCTCCGGCGCGGAGCCGCTCCCTGACGCCCCGCGCCTCGTCCGAGCGCAGGAACGCCGCCGTCGTCTCGGGGACGATGTCCTCGAGGCCGTCGACGTGCCCGTCCCGGAGCGCCGCGCGCACGCGCGACGCGCTGATCGCGACCCCGCGCGCCTCCTTCCGCGCGATCTCCACCGCCTCGATCCCGAACGCCGGCAAGACCCGGTGCATCCCGTCGGCGTAGGCGCGCGTCACCGCGCAGTCGGGCTCGGTGCCGAAGAAGCGCCGCCGCACGTGGAAGAACGGCGCGATGCGCTGCGCGAAGAGGAGCAGGTCGAGATCGAGCCGGATGGACGCGGCGTCGCCGGGGCGCTTCAGGAAGTACGCGGGGAACGTCACCGCGCTCACCGCGTACCGCGAGGTGTCGAGGACACGGACGTTTTGCAGATCGCGCGTCCCTTCGCGCACGAGCCGCAGGCGCACGTCGAACGAAAAGGCCGAGCGGTCCTCGCGGACCACGAACACGTAGAGCGTGTCGACCCGTCGCGCCGCCTCCTCGACGAGGTGGCGGTGACCCAGCGTGAACGGATTGCAGTTCATGACGACCGCGCCGTTCGCGCCCTCACGGACCGCGCCGCGGTTCGCCTCCAGGTAGCGCTCGAGGCCCCGGCCGTGCTCGAGGAGCGCCGCGCGGCCGCCGCTCGCGAGCAGAGAGAAGTTCATCGCCTCGAAGCTCGGGACGCACTCGGGCTTCGTGAACACGAAGAGCGCGTCGTGACCCGCCGCGGAGGCCCGGCGGGCGAGCTCGGTCACGAGGGCGCCGAGGAGGCCGCCCCCACGCTCGGCAGGGGCGATGGCGAGCATCTTCAGGACGTCGCGCTCGCGCGCGCCGACCGCGACGAGTGCGCCGCGCTCGAACACACCCACGAGGTCGTCGAATCCCGGCTCGAACGCGAGCCCTTGCGCCTCGATGAAGGCGCGGGCACTTGCCGAGTCGGCGCTGCCCAGGATGTCCGTCACCATCGCCAGTCTCGATAGGCAACATCCGAGCCAGGCGCGTTGGGCTTCTTTTCTGGCGAACGGTGCCTGTCGTCTGGCGACCGGTACCGCTTTTTCAGCGAGCGGTCGCCCTTGACGTCCGGGTGACATGTCCCCGGCTCGAGACATGTCACGCCTACGCGCTCGCTGGCCTGCTGAACGAGCACGGCCTGGGCCGAAATTGTCGGCATTTTCGGTCGCCCCCGTGGGCGGGGCGTGGCACCTTGCCACGGGATCCTGCTAGCGTTTCGAAGCTCGAATGCGCCTTTTCGGGACGCCATCCACGCGACTCGAGCGGCGACGCCTCGTCGACCGCGCCTGGCAGCTCTATGTCCAGGACGGCGTGGCCCCGTCGGACGTGAGCGACGACATCTCGGACTCCTGGCGGCGCGCGCGGGAGGCGTACCGGATCGACCCGGGCATCGAGCGCCCGGCTCGTGTCCTCTCGTCCGACGCGCTCGCGGAGCGGTGCGAGCGCGACGAGGCCCTCGCCCTCGCCTCCCCCATCCTCCGGGACTTCGCCGCCCGGCTCGCCCTCTCGGGCCACGTCCTCGCCTACTTCGACGGCGACGGCTGGATGCTGACGATCGACGGGGACCGGCGCGTCGTCGAGCTCGTCGAGGACATCAACTTCCGTCCCGGCGCGAACTGGGCAGAGGACGCGGCCGGGACGAACGGCCCGGGGACCGCGCTCGCGGCCGGCAAGCCGCTCGAGGTGTTCGCCTCGGAGCACTTCGTGGCCGCGCTGCAGCCATGGAGCTGCGCGGCGGCGCCCGTGATGGCCCCAGGCCTGTCGACGCCGGTCGGGCTCGTCGACATCACCGGTCCCTGGGAGGTGCAGCGTCGGCAGGCGATCCTGGTCGCGAAGGCGGTCGCGCGGGCAGTCGAGGAGCGGCTCCGCGCGGCGGTGACGATCCGTGACGAGGTGGTGAAGTACGCATTCCGCGCCGCGCACGACTCGGGCGACGCGCTCGTCGCGATCGACGCCCGCGGGCAGGTCGTCGCGGCGAACGACGCGGCGACCCGGCGCCGGATCCTCGAGGCTGGAGCGCTGCCGCCGTCGATCCGCGGCGCGCTCGCCGGGGTCCTCCGCGGGGCGAGACCCGGTCACGGCGGCGAGATCCACCACGAGCCGCCGAATGGAGGACCGGCGTTCGTCGCGTCCCCCGTGGAGTACGAGGGGACGCGGGTGGGGGCCATCGTACGCATTCCGGCTCCGTCCAGCGCGGCACGGTCCTCCCGGACGCGGGCGCGCCCGACCACTCGATACGACCTGGGCCGGATCCTGGGCCGCTCGGCGCCGCTCCAGCGCGTCATCGATCTCGCGCGGACCGCCGCACGGAACGAGCTCGCGGTGATCCTGTTCGGCGAGTCCGGGACGGGCAAGGAGCTGTTCGCCCAGGCGATCCACTCCGCGAGCGGGCGCCGGGGCGGCCCGTTCGTGGCCGTGAACTGCGGGTCCATCCCGGCGCAGCTCGTCGAGGCGGAGCTGTTCGGATACGAGTCAGGGACGTTCACCGGCGCGCGGCGCGAGGGGAACGCCGGCAAGTTCGAGGACGCGGACGGCGGGACGCTCTTCCTCGACGAGGTGAGCGAGCTGCCTTCCCAGGCGCAGACGGCGCTCCTGCGCGTGCTCCAGGAGAAGGAGGTCGTCCGCCTCGGTGGCAGCGTGCCTCGCAGGGTGGACGTGCGGATCGTGGCCGCGACGAACAAGCCCCTCGAGGAGGAGATCGCCGCCGGCCGGTTCCGCCGCGATCTCCACTACCGGCTCAACGTCCTCTCGATCGCCGTACCTCCCCTCCGCGATCGCGGGGACGACGTCGCGCTCCTCGCTCACGTCTTCCTCGCCGAGGCAGAGACGGAGGTGGGCCGCCGCGGCCTCACGCTCGGCGAGGACGCCGTGACGGCGCTGAAGGCCCACCGCTGGCCGGGGAACGTGCGGGAGCTGCGCAACGTGATCCTGAGAGCGGCCGCGATCGCGCCGCGCGCGGAGATCACGGCGGCCGATCTCCTGCTCGAGCCTGTCCCCCCGGTTGCGCCGGGCGCGCCCGTCGCGCGGGCCGACGCGGTCGCGCAGGTCGCGCCGATCTCGCGCGACCGAGCGCCAGGTCAGGAGCGAGCGCCCATCCGCGGCACGCTGCGCGAGACCGTCCTCGAGTCCGAGCGCGAGGCGCTCCTCTCCGCCCTGGACGCGTGCGAGTGGAACTTCGCACGCGCCGCGCAGCAGCTCGGCATCTCGCGCATGACGCTGTATCGAAGGCTGAATCGCTGCGGCATCTCGCGGGCGCCCGGGGAGATGTGACTCGGGTCTAGCTCGCCTTCCCGGCCTCAGGGGTCAGGCGTCACGGCCCTTACGCAGCGGAGCGTCAGGGACGCGCGCCGCGGCTCACGCAGGCATTGAAAGACACCCGTGCTCCAGAGGCACGCGCGCCGCTCGGGTTCATCATCGTCATCGGCTCCGAGCGTAGAGGGGACCGCTAGGGCTTTTCCGAGGCGGCCGTCGCGTGGCCCTGCGCCTCGCCGCGCAGCGAGTGCCCGAGGAGCCACTCGCTGTCACCGTCCGCGTAATGCTCCTGCTTCCAGATCGGGGAGCGCGTCTTGAGCTGCTCGATCACGTACCGTGAGGCCTGATACGCCTCGTCGCGATGCCCGGACGCGACCCCGACCACGACGCTCACCTCCCCGACGGCGAGCCTGCCCGCGCGGTGGATGACGACGACGTGGAGCTGGCGGCCGTACCGCTCGAGCGCCTCCTCGGCGATCTCCCGGAACGTCTTCTCGGCGAGCGCCGGGTGCACGTCGTAGCTCACGGCGTGGACGCGCTTCCCCTCGTTCTCGTCGCGCACCAGCCCCCAGAAGACGAGCTGCGCGCCGTACTGCGGGCTGGAGAGCTCCGCCGCGACGAGCTCGGCGCGAATCGGCTCGCTCACCACCCGTGCGAGGACCGTCATCGCCTTCTAGCCCCCGCACACGGGGGGAAGGATCGCGAGCGAGATCCGATCCACGCCGCACCCGAGCAGCTGCGCGTCGTCGAGGATCTCGTTGTCGTCCGCAAGCACCGACGCGTCCAGGAGCGGCTGGTCCGCGAACGCGGCCGCCCCACGCCGGAGCGCGTCGCCGAGGTGCTTCCTGACCGCCGAGACGGTGGTCCCGTGCGGCACCTCGAACGTGACCTCGGATCCGTTCGAGTACTTCCTGAAGGCTCCGAAGAGCCGGACGTCGATCCGCAGCATGTCATCCTCCTCGCTTCGAATGGTCGGTCTCGACCGGACTCGCCGGCGACCCGGGCGCCTGCGGGTGGACCCACAGGCCGCTCTTGCCGCCCTCCTTCACGCTCAGGTGGACGTCCGAGATCGACAGCACCGGATCGACCGCCTTCGAGAGGTCGTAGATCGCGAGCAGCGCGCCGGTCACGCCCTGGAGCGCCTCCATCTCGACGCCGGTGCGGGCGGTGGCCGACGCCTCGCACGAGGCGATCACGGAGCAAGTCGCGTCGACGAGCTCGAACCGCAACTGGACCTGATCGAGCGCGAGCGGATGGCAGAGCGGGATCAGCTCCGACGTACGCTTCGCGGCGAGCATCCCCGCGACCTCGGCCTGCGCCAGCACGTCTCCCTTCGGGTTCCTGCCGGTCCGTAGGGCGTCGAACGCCGACGGGCTCATCTGGATCCGCCCGCGGGCGAGGGCGCGGCGCTTCGTGGCCGCCTTCTCCCCCACGTCGATCATGTGGAATCGCTGCCGCTCCCCGGCTCCGAGGCGGGCGGCGTCATCACGGTCAGCCATGGCGGATCTCGTCGAACTCCATGTCCAGAAGGTTCACGAAGAGCGCCCTGTCGGCGAGCAGCTTCCCGCGCCCGAGGAGGATCTTCGCCAGCTCGGCGGTCTGCAGGCTCGCGATCACCGCCGGGGTGAAGGACGGGTTCCCGAGCTTCGTCTCCACGCCCTTGCCGTTCGAGCTCGTGGGCCTGAGCAGGCGGGACAGATCGGCGCCGGGGAGCTGGACCGCGACCTGTCCGTACCACCCCGCGATCGCGCCGTGGACGAGCGGCACCGCGAGGTCCCGGCACACCGCCGCGAGCTCCCGGCGGACGAGGACGTTGTCGAGCCCGTCGACGACGGCCGAGCAGCCGGAGAGGAGCTCACGTCCGTTGTCGCGGGAGAACGCCGTCCGGTGGGGCTCCACCGTGACCGCCGGGTTGATCGCGGCGACCCGCTCGCGCGCCACGTCGACCTTGGCCCTCCCCAGGTCGGCGGGTGACGAGAGGAGCTGCCGGTTCAGGTTGTGCTCCTCGAAGAAATCCGGGTCGAGGAGCACGAGGGTTCCGACGCCGAGCCGCGCCAGCTGCTCGATGAGATAGCCTCCGAGGCCGCCGCAGCCGATGACGCCCACCCGGCTGCTGAACAGCCGGAGCTGGTCCGCGACCGACACCGTCTCGCGGTTGCGTCTGTAGCGCCCGGGCAGGAGGTCCCATCCCAGCGCGGCCGCCTCGATCTCCGCGACGCTCCTGCCGAAGCGCTCCGAGGCCTCGCACTGCGCGTTCCAGGGGAGGAGGTCGCCCTCCGCCCGGCAGGTCAGGAACTCTCGCAACGACGCCTCCGCCCTCATGAATCACCCTCCCCCGAGCAGCGGGAAGATCGCGATGGTGTCGCCCGTCGCGGGCACGTGCTCCAGCTCCGCGTGCCGGCCGCTCACGAGCAGCACCCCGATCTCCTCTCTCGCGATCCCGAGCTCGTCGACGATCTTCCCGAGCGTGGTCCCGGGCGGACACTCACGCTGCGCCGCCTCGAAGCGTCCCTTCTGAAACGTCGCGAACAGCTTGATGGTCAGCATGTGAGCACCCGGGGTCAACGAGAAGGAGTCGACGGCGCGAGGCAAGGGGGAGGGATGCGCCCCTCCCCCTCGCGCCGGCTAGTTCCAGTTGAAGAGCTGATCGAGCTCCTCCCCCTTCACCCTGAAGGTCACCTGGTGCGGGGCGATCGGCTCCTGCTCGAAGAAGCGGGGCAGGCGATCGTCCTGGGCGGTGAACCCCGCCCTCGCGTTGAAGTCGCGCTCCGCCGAGAGGACCTTCTTCCCGAGCGCGACGACGTCATCGCCGGTGAGCGACAGGCCGTAGAACGAGTTGAGCAGGTCGAGCAGCGCCTGGAACGTGTCCGGCTGATCCATGATCGCGAACGCGATGAACAGGCACATGCCCGTCGAGTCGATGGCGGCGGTCGCGATCTGGAGGTTGCGCGAGAGCTCGACCTGGCCTTCCGTCTTGAGCGGATCCACGAAGCCGCCGACCTTGAGGATGTTGGTCGCGATCGCATACCCGGCGGTGTGGTCCGCGCCCTGCGGGGTCGTCGCGTAGGTGACGCCGATGCCCTGCACGCCGCGGGGGTCGTACGCGGGCAGCGCCTGGTTCTTCACCACGGGGACGCGCTCGACGCCGAACACCTTGCCGGTCACGCCGGCGCCCGAGCCCAGGATCCGGCCCAGGGGCGTCCCCTCGCCGACCTCGCCGAGCAGCCGGAGCGCGCCCTCGGTGTCGCCGAATGGGATCACCCCGGCCTCCATCGCGACCCCGATCGTCACGCCCATCTCGATCGTGTCGAGGCCGAAGTCGTCGTCCATCCGGTCGAGCCGGGCGATCACGTCGAGATCGGAGATCCCGCAGTTGCCGCCGTGCGACCACACCGTCTCGTACTCGGGCTGCTTCGTGACGTACTTGCCCGCGGCGTCGTTGAAGATGCCGGAGCACTGGATGATGCAGCCGCGATGGCAGGCGTGGGTGGCGAGGCCGCCGCGCTTCGTCTCGAGCTCCGCCTGGGCCTCCCCGCTGATCTTCGACGCGCCGTCGAACTGGCCCTGCTTGAAGTTGAAGGTGGGGTACGCGCCCGCCTCGTTGAGCACGTTCGTGAGAACGTTGGTCCCGAACGCGGGGAGCCCCTGCCCGGTGACGGCGTGCCGCTGGAGCCCCTCCGCGAACGCCCTCGCCGCGGCCTTGAACTTCTGGGGATCCTTCGGGCCGCAGACGGTCGTGCCCGCCTCGTCGAAGATGATCGCCTTCAACTTCTTCGACCCCATCACTGCGCCCACGCCGCCGCGGCCGCAGTGGCGCGTCGGGCGGAGCTCACGATCCGTGCAGGCGATCGAGGCGGCGCCCAGCTTCATCTCGCCGGCCTGCCCGATCGTCATGTACGCCACCTTGTCGCCGTGCTCCTTCCGGAGCTTCTCGACGGTGTCGTAGTTGCCGAGCATCCGCAGGCTGTTGTCCACGGCGAACCGCACGCCGTTCTTGTCGATCACCATCTTCCACAGGTCGTCGCCCGCGGGCTGGCCCTCGAGGATGATCGCGAAGTAACCGAGGCGGGCCATCGCCTGCGCCGCCTGGCCGCCGGCGTTCGACTCCTTGATCCCGCCGGTGAGGGGGCTCTTGCAGCCGACCGACAGCCGTCCGCTCGTCGACGCGCTCGATCCGGTGAGCAGCCCCGGTGCGAGCACGAGCTTGTTGGCCGCGCTGAGCGGGTGACACAGCGGGTCAACCTCCTTCGCGACGATCGTCGACGTCAACCCGCGACCGCCGAGCCCGGCGTAGTCGCCTACCGGCTCGATCGTCGCCTTCGGCCCGCCCGGCGCACCCATGTCGATTCTCAAGATCTTGTCCATGTCCTTTGCCTCTCGTTCCGCGAGGAGCCCGCGCACAGGAGCAATGGACGGGCCAAGGCGCGACGATCCGTCGCCTGCCCGACGCCGCGCGTTTTTCCAGGCACATCGGGCTCGGTTCAGCGACCGAGCTGGCTGGCAGGCGCCGTCGCGCCTCGTCACGGCTCTGGGACATGTCGCAGGCAACCGGCCCAGTGCCTCAGCCGTGAGACATGTCACGTTCTCCCATGGCCAAGACGCCAGTCCGAAGCGAGCGCTTGCTTCAAGGAACTCTTTGAAGTTCGGGCCAGTACGACGCATGCGGGCAAATGGCCGCACTTGGCCCACGGCGTGCTCATGCCCCACTCCATGCCGAGCTTCGAAGAGGCGAGAGCCTGCATCCTCGAGCACGTCGCCGTGCTGGGCTCGGAGCCCGTCGCGCTGCTCGACAGCGTCGACCGTGTACTCGCGTCCGACGTGGTCGCCCCCTGGGACTTGCCGCGCTGGGACAACTCCGCGATGGACGGTTACGCGGTGCGCGCAGCGGATTGCACCTCGGCCACCCGCCTCGCGATCTCGGGCTATCTCCCCGCTGGCGGCCGCTCGGAAGACGCCGTCGTCGCGGGCACGGCGGCCAAGATCTTCACGGGCGCGCCTCTCCCTCCCGGCGCCGACGCCGTCATCCCGCTGGAGGAGGCGGAGGAGCGCGACGGGAACGTGCACGTGGCGCGGCCGGTGCGCCCTGGCGCCCACGTCCGCCGCAGGGGCGAGGACATCCGCGAGGGCGAGACGGTGCTGAGACGCGGCACCGTGGTCGGCCCATCCGAGGTATCGCTCCTGGCGGCGCTCTCGCGGCTCTCGATCCCCGTGGTCCGGCGGGCGCGCGTCGCGATCCTCTCGACCGGCGACGAGCTCGTCGAGCCGGGCGGCTCACTCTCGCCGGGGAAGATCTACGACAGCAACGCGCTCGCGGTCGCGACGGCCGTGAAGCAGATCGGCGGCGAGCCGGTCAATCTCGGGATCGCGAGGGACGACAAGGAATCGCTGCGGCGGCTCGTGACGGAGGGGTTGCAGGCGGACGCGCTCGTGACCTCCGCGGGAGTCTCCATGGGCGATCGCGACCTCGTCCGCGAGGTGCTCCAGGAGCTCTCCGTGCGGCAGATCTTCTGGAAGGTCGACATCAAGCCGGGCCGACCGACCGCCTTCGCGGTGCATGGGACGACGCCCGTGTTCTCGCTCCCCGGGAACCCCGTCTCGACCCTGCTCACGTTCGAGGAGTTCGTGCGGCCAGCGCTGCTCAAGATGATGGGGCACCGGACGCTGCTCCGGCCGGTGGTGCGCGCCGTGTTCCAGGAGCACGTCGCGCGGAAGCCGGGGCGCGTCTCGTTCCTCCGCGTGCGGCTCGAGCACCGCAACGGCGGGCTCCTCGCCTGGACCTCCGGGAACCAGGAGACCGGAATCCTGAAGACGACGCTGCAGGCGGACGGGATCGCGGTGATCCCGGCGGACTGGGAATCGGTCGCGACGGGTGACCTCGTCGAGGTCCAGATGCTCCGCGGCGGCCTCGACGTGGGGAATGCCTAGCGTGGCCGCCACGACCGAGCTCTTCCGTTCCGCGCGGGCGAGGGCGATCGGCATCGCGCTCCGCACCGCCCACCTCGGCGCCATGGCCGTCCTCGTGGGCGGCGTCTACTTCGCCGCTGCGGACCCGGCGCTGCACGTATGGCGTGCGCTCACCGCGGCGACGGGGCTCGCGCTGCTGGTCACCGAGGTCAGCCACAGCCGCCACTGGGTGTACCAGGGCCGCGGCGCCGTCACGATCCTGCACGTGGCGTCGCTCGCGCTCGTCGTCGTCCCTCCCGCGAGCGGACGGGTCGCGATGATGGCGGCGCTCGCGCTGGGGGCGGTGGGGAGCCACCTGCCGAGGTCGCTGCGCAAATGGTCGTTCCGGCATCGGCGAGTCGTCGATTGAGTCGCGAGGGATCGATGGGTCTAGACGAGCTCCAGGACGGTTTCGGGCGGCACCTCGAGTACCTGCGGCTATCGGTCACCGACCGCTGCAACTTCAAGTGCGCGTACTGCCTGCCCGACGGATGCGGACAGCAGGCCGGCGAGCAACCGCTCTCGTTGGCCGAGATCGATCGGCTGGTGCGGGCGTTCGCCGAGCTCGGCGTCTGGAAGGTGCGGCTGACGGGGGGCGAGCCCACCGTGAGACGGGACATCTCCGAGATCGTGCGCGTGATCGCGGCCGTGCCAGGCGTGCGCCGCATCGGACTCACGACGAACGGGTACCGGCTCGCGGGGATGACCTCCGAGCTTCGCGACGCCGGGCTCTCCTCGCTCAACGTGAGCGTCGACAGCCTCGATTCCGAGCGGTTCGAGCGGATCACCGGCTCGAGGCTGCTCGAGAGCATCGTCGCCGGGGTCGAGGCGGCGGTCGCTGCGGGGATCCCCAGCGTGAAGGTGAACGTCGTGCTGCTCGAGGGGATGGACGAGGCCGAGCTGGAGGCGTTCCTGTCGTGGACGAGGGACCTCTCCCTGACGGTCCGCTTCATCGAGCTCATGCGGACGCGCGAGAACGCCGGCTACTTCCGCCGCCACCACTTGCCGGCGGATTGGATCCGCCGGGAGCTCGAGGCGCGCGGCTGGAGGAGGCTCGAGCGCGACGCCAACGACGGGCCGGCGATCGTGTACGGCCACGCCGCGCACGAGGGGAAGGCTGGGCTCATCGCCCCCTATTCGCCCGGGTTCTGCGACTCCTGCAACCGGGTGCGGGTCTCCTCCACGGGTGCGCTCAAGCTCTGCCTGTTCGGAGAGCGCGAGATCCCGCTCCGCCCGTATCTCCAGTCCGACGATCGCAGGCGCGACCTCGTGGCCCTCATCGCGTCTTCCGTCCAGGCGAAGCCCGCCTCGCACCTCCTGCGGGAGGGATCCTCGGGCGCGACGACGACGCTCGCGTCCATCGGCGGCTGAGCGGAGGGAGCGCGGGATGCACGAGCGGGCTGACGAAGGAGGGCGGTAGGGTGCCCCCGACGCGACGCTTCCGTCCGGTGACCCCGCGGCTCGAGCGACGCCGCATCGTCGACCGCGCCTGGGAGCTCTACGTGCAGGAGGGGCTCGAGCCCGTCGGGGTCGCCGAGGAGATCTCGCGGTCATGGCGACGAGCCCGCGACCTCCACCGGATCGATCCGGGCATGACGCGCCCGGGCGTCGTCCTCTCTCCGGAGGCACTCGCGACGCGACGCGAGCGCGACGAGGTGTTCCGCCTCGCGAGTCCCATCGTCGCCGACTTCGCGCGCCGCCTCGGGCTGCACGATGCCGTCCTCGCCTACCTGGACGGTGAGGGCTGGATGCTCTCCATCGACGGGGACCGTGACGTGGTCGAGCAGGTCGCGGAGATCGACTTCCGCCCCGGGGGGCTCTGGTCGGAGCAAGCAGCGGGAACCAACGGCCCCGGCACCGCGCTCGTCGAGGGAAGGCCAGTCGAGGTGTTCGCCTCCGAGCACTTCGTGTCGGCGTGGCACCCGTGGAGCTGCGCCGCGGTCCCGATCCAGGCGCCGGGCGAGGAGCGGCCGGTCGGGGTGGTGGACCTCAGCGGGCCATGGGAGGTGCACCGCCGCCATGCGGTCCTCATCTCGAAGGCGATCGCGAGCTCGATAGAGGAGCGGCTCCGCGCCGTGGTGAGCGTCCGCGACGAGGTGGTGCGCTACGCATTCCGGGCGGCGCACGAGAGCGGAGACGCCCTCGTCGCGGTCGACGCGCGCGGGCGCGTCGTCGCCGCGAACGACGCCGCCGGACGGCGCCGGCTGGTGGAGGCGGGAGCGCTCGCAGGCGCCGCAAGGGAGGGGTTCGCCGCGGCCCTCCAGTCGACCGCGGCGGAGCTCGATCCCGACGTGTGCCTGGAGACTTCGGAGGGAGAGACCCTCGTCGCGTCTCCAGTACGGTACGAGGGCTCGCTCGTCGGCGCGGTCCTCCGCGTCGGCTCGTCGCCGCCCGGCGCGCGCGGCGCTCGCGCGCGCGCGCACCCTCGCGCCGGGGACGATCTCTGCAGCATCCACGGTGAATCGGAGCCGCTCCGGCGCGCGATCGAGCTCGCCCGGACGGCGGCGCGCAGCGATGTGCCCGTCGTCATCTGCGGCGAGGCGGGGACTGGGAAGGAGCTGCTCGCGCGCGCGATCCACTCCGCAGGAAGCCGGCGCGGCTTCCCATTCATCGCAGTGAACTGCGGCGCGATTCCTGCGCAGCTCGTCGAGGCCGAGCTCTTCGGGTACGAGCCCGGCACGTTCACCGGCGCTCGCACGGAGGGCAGCCCGGGCCGGTTCGAGGACGCGCAAGGGGGTACGCTGTTCCTCGACGAGGTGAGCGAGCTCCCTGCTCCTGCCCAGGCGGCGCTCCTGAGGGTGCTGCAGGAGCGGCAGACCGTCCGGATCGGCGGCAGCGCTCCCCGCCCGCTCGACGTCCGCGTCGTCGCCGCCTCCAGGACGCCGCTCGACGCCGCGATCGGCGCCGGACGCTTCCGGCGCGATCTCTACTACAGGCTCGCCGTCCTCTCGATCGCGGTCCCGCCGCTGCGCGACCGCGGCAACGACATCGCGCTCCTCGCGCAGGCGTTCCTCGCCGAGGCGGAGACCGAGGTCGGGCGAGCGGGCCTCTCGCTCGGCCCCGATGCCCTCGATGCGCTCCGCGCGCACCCCTGGCCCGGCAACGTCCGCGAGCTCAAGAACGCGGTGCTGCGAGCGGCCGCGACGGCGTCCAGCGCCCAGATTCTCGCCTGCGACCTGCTGCTCGAGGAGGACGCGCCCGACCGCTCGCCCGATCGAGGGCCGGGCGCGACGCTCCGCAGCGCGGTGCTCGAGTCGGAGCGCGCCGCGCTCCTCGCCGCGCTGGAAGCCGCATCGTGGAACGTCGCGCGCGCCGCGGAGCAGCTCGGCGTATCGCGGATGACGCTCTACCGTCGACTCCAGCGTCACGGCATCTCGCGAGGGCTCGCTTCCCGCTGACGCATCGCTCTTGCGCCGTCGCAGCTCCGTGACATGTCGCGCTTCTGATCCGGCTTGCGCATCGCGCGTCACGGGTTCCTCCGCGTTTCCTGTGCAGGCCTTCGGATCGTTCTCACAGAGTCAACAGGTCCAGATTGTCGCATCCTTGGCCCGCCCGTTGCTCTAGCGGCCCGATGCGCCTCGAGAGGCGCTCCCCGAACCAGAACACGCCTCATCCGCAAACGGAGATGAACGAACGATGGCTCTTGCTGACCAGGTGTACGGCTTCTACATCCCGAACGTCTCGCTCATGGGAGTGGGCTCCTCGAAGGAAGCGGGCCCGCAGGCGAAGGCGCTCGGCGCCACCAAGGCGCTCATCGTCACGGACAAGGTCCTGAACCAGCTCGGCGTGGCGGCCCGCATCCAGGGTCAGCTCGAGGAGGCGGGCGTGAAGGCGGTCGTCTTCGACGGCGCCGAGCCGAACCCCACCGACACGAACGTCGCCGACGGCCTCGCGATGTACGGGAAGAACGGGTGCGACGCCATCGTGTCGCTCGGCGGCGGCAGCGCCCACGACTGCGCGAAGGGCATCGGGATGGTCGCCACGAACGGCGGCAACATCCGCGACTACGAGGGCATCAACAAGACGAAGAAGCCGATGCCGCCGTTCGTCGCCATCAACACCACGGCCGGCACGGCGAGCGAGATGACGCGCTTTTGCATCATCACGAACACCGGCACTCACGTGAAGATGGCGATCGTGGACTGGCGGTGCACGCCGAACGTCGCCATCAACGACCCGGTGCTGATGATCGGCAAGCCGCCTGCCCTCACCGCCGCGACCGGCATGGACGCGCTCACGCACGCCGTCGAGGCCTACGTCTCGATCGCGGCGACGCCCATCACCGACGCCTGCGCGATCAAGGCGATCGAGCTCATCGCCGAGTACCTGCGCCCGGCGGTGGCGAACGGCGCGAACCTCGAGGCGCGCGACAAGATGGCGTACGCCGAGTTCCTCGCCGGCATGGCGTTCAACAACGCGAGCCTCGGGTACGTGCACGCCATGGCCCACCAGCTCGGCGGCTTCTACAACCTGCCGCACGGCGTGTGCAACGCGATCCTCCTGCCCGCCGTCTGCGAGTTCAACCTCATCGCGGCGGCGAAGCGGCTCGGAGACATCGCGGTGGCGCTCGGCGAGAGCATCGACGGCCTCCCGCCGGTCGACGCGGCGGCCAAGGGCATCGCGGCCATCCGCAAGCTGTCGAAGGCGATCGGGATCCCCGCCGGCCTCAAGGAGCTCGGCGTGAAGGAGGGCGACCTGCCCACGATGGCCGAGAACGCGAAGAAGGACGCGTGCCAGCTCACGAACCCGCGCACGGCCACGCTCCAGCAGGTGGTCGAGATCTTCAAGGCGGCGATGTAGCGCGGACGGCCGGGCGGGGACGAGGAAACTCCAGGGCCTCGTCCCCGCCCGCGCCGGTTACAGCTCTGACCAGTCGACGTGAGCCCCGAGCCCGAGCCCGAGTCCGAGCCCGGCGGTTTCGCGCGCGGGCTCGTTCACGGGACCGCGCTGGCCCGCCGTTCGAGGACCGGGGTCTCCAGCTAGAACATGAGCTGCGCCTGGAGCCGATAGATCCTGTCGTCGGTCCCGCCGCGGGCGTCGTCGCGCCTGTGCGTGAACTCGGCCTGGAGCTTGAGCGGGTGTCCGCTGAAATAGTACGACACCGCGCCCTGGTACTCGGTGCGCGAGTCGTCGTCCTGGTCCGTGTCGGGATCGACGAGCGAATAGCGGACCGCCGCCTCCAGGTGGCGGGGGAGGATCATGTAGCCGACCTGACCGTAGCCGCCCTGCGCGTGAAGGAGCTCGTTCGAGGACTGGCCCTCGGCGCGGCCGTAGTAGAATTCTCCCTGTACCGCGAGCCCCATCCACTTGAACACCGCGTCGGCCCCGAGGGTGTCGACGTCGACCTTCTCCGCGTCGTCGAACTGGTTCGCGCCGCTGCCGAGCCAGCCGTTCGGGATGGAAGGAGACGTGAACGCCAGGTTGTTGGCGACGAACTGCACGTTGTTCGTCGCAAACCCGTTCGTGTTCGCGCCCGCCGTCGTGCTTCGTCTGAAGGCCTTGTGGTAGTAATTGCCGCCGATCGAGAGGAGCGGGCTCCGGCTCATGTCGATGTCTGCCTCGACATAGGGCACGTCGCCGAGCGGGTTGAGCACCAGGCGCACCGCCGCCGCGTTGTCGGTGCTCGTGCTCAGCGTGCTCTGGCCGGATCCCCCGTAGCCGCCGATCACGTAAGTGATCGTCCCGCCCAGCAGCTTGCCATTGACCATGAGGCCGATGTCGCGGCCGGCATAGAACGCGTCGGAGGCGATGGAGCGCTCGATGAAGGAGAGCGCCCAGCCCGCGTTGAGCCACTGGCGTGAGAATGGCACCTTGTCCTGGCCACCGCGTACCTGGAGCTCGTCGCGCCACCTGTAGTTCAGGTAGGCGTCATCCAGCATTCGAGCGTTTCCGCTGTTCGTGAACTCCGTCTGCAGCTTGTACGTCAGATCCTTCGTGAAAGCGTAGCCGCTGAGGACGAACTTCGCGCGCCGGACCCGGAACTCGCTCACGTCCGCCTGCTGCGCGGGGGCAACGTGCTCGTCGTCCTTCTGGGCAAAGGAATAGCGCGGCTGGATGTATCCGCCGAGCGTCAGGCTGAACTTCCCGTCCTCGGACGTGAACGTGAACCCCTTGCCCGGGCTGTAGCCCGGCGGCTTGGTCTTCTTGACCTTCTGATAGTCCTCTTCGGTGATCACTCCCTTCTCCTTGAGGACCTCCTCGAGCGTCTTGCGGGCGGAGCCGCCCGATGCGGCGGCCGGCGAGGGGACGGCAGAAGGCGGCGCTTCCGCGGCTGGTGGTGCGGGCGGCTGCGGCAAGGGGGGGTCGGAGGGGGCGCTCTGCGAGAGCGCGACGGTGAGAACGAGTGCGGTCAAGGACACTGCCGGTTTCCTCCGGGGTGACGAGTTGCCGCACGCTAGCTCGCTCGAATGATTTCCGTCCAGGCATCTTGTCAGTTTCGGTCATTTTTGGTTACTTTCGCGCCTCATGCCTGAGTACCTCTCCACCTCCGAGGTCGCCCGATACCTCAAGCTGAACCAAAAAAAGGTCTACGCGCTGGTCGCGTCGGGTCAGCTCCCGGCTGCGCGCATCTCAGGCAAGTGGCTGTTTCCAAAGGAGCTCGTCGACCGCTGGATAGCCGAGCACACGGTCTATCCGGCGGGCGGGCTCATGGGAGCGCTGCTGGACCAGCTCCTCGTGCTTCAAGGGAGCGATGACTGGCTGCTCTCGCGCGTCATCGATCGCTTCCAGTCGCGGTTCGGTACCTCGATCCCGACAGCGTCCGTCGGGAGCGTCGCGGGGGTCTCGGCGATGGCCGCGGGGAGCGCGCACGTCGCGAGCTCGCACGTCGACCCGTCCCTCGTGCGCAAGGAAGCGAAGGGGCCCGTGTACCTGTTCGGGCTCTACGCGCGTGAGCAGGGCATCTTGTTCGGCACGGGGCGCGGAGCCGGGATCGAGGGCCTCGAGGCCCTCTGCCACGCCGACCTCCGGTTCGCGAGCCGGCAGCGAGAGTCCGGTACGTTCCGGCTCGTCGAGCGCCTCCTCATGGAACAGGGGCTCGAACCCGGCTGGACAACCGTCGGGTCGTTCCACTCGCACATGGAGGTCGCGCTCGACATACGCAGCGGCCACGCCGACGCGGGGGTCGGGATCCGCATCGCCGCACAGATGGCTGGCCTCGACTTCGTCCCCCTCGCGCGCGAGGCGTTCTATCTCGTGATCCCGGCGAGCTTCATGGCGCACCGGCGCGTGACCCAGTTCCTCGAGTTCGTGGTCGAGGAGCTGACCGCGGAGGCTCGCCGCGAGCTGCCCGGTTACTCCTTCGAGGCGCTCGGCCGCGTCCAGCCTCTCGTCCCGGAGGCGGACGTGCCGCAGTGACCGTCTGCGCCCCCCCGCGCGCTCCTCTCGCTCTCTCTCCAACCATGGACGGACCAACCGTGAATCGACTCGAAACCGCGCTTCATCGATTTCCCGCCGTGCTCGCGCTGTGTGCCCTCGTGGCAGGCTCGCGCGCCGTCGCCGCGGACGATGCCAAGGCCGTGATCCTGGCGACCACCACCAGCACGCAGGACTCGGGACTGCTCGACGTCCTCGTCCCGATCTTCGAGAAGCAGACCGGCTACTTCGTCAAGACGATCTCGGTCGGCTCCGGCCAGGCAATGGCGATGGGGAGGAAGGGTGAGGCGGACGTCCTCCTGGTCCACTCTCCCGCCGACGAGCAGAAGCTCGTCACCGAGGGTTACGGCGTGAACCGCCGGCTCGTCATGCACAACGACTTCGTCATCGTGGGGCCGCCCGGCG